>NZ_JBMHHY010000024.1:0-161217 GCF_049739465.1 Embleya sp. AB8 | reverse complement strand
CGCCTGCCCGTCCGCCCGTCTGCCCGCGCCCGTGCCCGTCCGTTCGTCCGCGCCCGCCCGCCGGTCCGCCCGCGCCCGCCCGCCGGTCCGCCCGCGCCCGCCCGCCGGTCCGCCCGCGCTCGCCCGTCCGCCCGCGCCCGCGCCCGCCCGTCCGCCCGCGCCCGCCCGCCCGTCCGTCCGCGCGTCCGCCCGCTCGCGGCGCCCGTCGACCCGCCCACCCCCGCGCCATCCGGCCACCCGTACCGCCGCTGCCTAGGGCTTGGCATGCCCCGTTGATAGTTGTAGCTTGTTAATAGTTCTAAGCGCTTAAGCAAATAATTGACCCTGCCTGGAGGCGTCGTGCCCGAATTCTCCCGTCGCCGCAACAACCTGGTGCTGGCGATCTGTTGTATGAGTCTGTTCGTCGTCGGCCTGGACAGCACGATCGTCAACATCGCGCTGCCGGCCATCTCGAAGGACATCGATGCCCCGCTGTCCGGGCTGCAATGGATCATGGACGCCTACACGTTGGTGCTCGCGTCGCTGCTGATGCTCGCCGGATCCACCGGCGATCGGATCGGTCGGCGCCGGGTCTTCCAGACCGGGCTGGCCGTGTTCACCCTCGGGTCGTTGATGTGCTCGCTCGCGCCGTCCCTCGGCTGGCTGGTCGCCGCGCGGGCGTTGCAGGCGGTCGGTGGCAGCATGCTCAACCCCGTGGCGATGTCGATCATCACCAACACGTTCACCGAGCCGAAGGCGCGCGCCCGGGCGATCGGGGTGTGGAGCGCGGTGTTCGGGTTGTCCCTGGCCCTTGGCCCGGTGCTCGGCGGCGTGCTGGTCGCCGGTATCGGGTGGCGCGGGATCTTCTGGGTGAACGTGCCGGTGGGCATCGTGGCGATGATCCTGGCCGGCCGCTTCATACCCGAGTCCAAGGCGGCCCGCCCGCGCCGCTTCGACCCGGTCGGCCAGGTGTTGATCATCGTCCTGCTCGCCGCCGCGATCTACGCCATCATCGAGGGCCCGCACCGCGGTTGGGGCAGCCCGCCGATCGTCGCGCTGTTCGCGGTGGCGGCCGTGGCCGTGGTGGCCCTGGTGCGGTACGAGGGCAGGCACGCGGAGCCGCTCCTCGATCCGCGCTTCTTCCGCTCGGCCCCGTTCGCCGGCGCCACCGTGATGGCGGTCTGCGCGTTCCTGGCCATGGGCGGGTTCCTGTTCCTCAACGCGCTGTACCTCCAGGACGAACGCGGCTTCAGCACGCTGCACGCCGGGTTGCTCACCCTGCCGATGGCGGCGGCCAACGTGATCGCCTCGCCGCTGTCCGGGCGACTGGTCGCCGCCCACGGCGCGCGGTTGCCCGTGCTGGCCGCGTCGGGGTTCATGGTCGTGGGCGGGCTGTTGATGACCACGTTCACCGCGACCACCTCGCTGTACGTGGTCGCCGCCGGCTACGTTCTGATCGGCCTTGCCTCCGGCCTGGTCAACGCGCCGATCACGAACGCCGCCGTATCCGGGATGCCCCGCGCACAGGCCGGGGTCGCCGCAGCCGTCGTCTCCACCAGCCGGCAGACCGGCACTTCGCTCGGGGTGGCCGTGTTCGGCTCGATCCTGGCCTCCGGCGGCGGGTTCACCGACGCGAGCCGGATCTGCTGGTGGCTGGTCGTGGGCTGCGCCGTGGTGATCGGCGCGCTCGGTATCATCACGACCGGGCCGAAGGCCCGGGCCGGCGCCGATCGTCTGGCGGCGGGTTTCGCCGTGGGCGCCGCCGAGACGACGAGGGATACGGCGGTGCGGTGACGGTGGGCGAGCAGGACGAACTGGTCGAGGTCTGGAGCCGGCTCCAGACGCTGGTGCTCGGAAACAACGCCCGCGTCGAGGTCACCGAGGCCCTGGGGCTCAGCTTCGTCAAGGTGCGGGCGCTGCGCAGGCTGCTCCCCGGACCGCTCGCCATGCACGAACTGGCCACCGCGATGGTCACCGAGAAGCCGTATGTCACCCAGATCGTGGACTCCCTGGAAAAGCTGGACCTGGTCGTCCGCAGCGTCAGCGCGGAGGACCGGCGCCGGCGGATCGTCACGCTGACCGAGTCCGGCCGAGCGGTCGCCGAACGCGCCGACGCGATCCTCATGCGCCCCCCGGCGGTGCTCGCCGCGCTCTCCCCGGCCGATCGGGCCACCCTCCACCGCATCCTGAGCACCCTCCCGAGCAACTGAACGCACGCCCCGGCGGCCCGAGTTCGTTCCCGACGCCGGGCCGTCGGCCGACCGGTCGCACCGCGCGCCACCCGGATGCCGGCCGCGTCCGCCGGGGCCGGATCGGGGCGCGCGCGTAGCGTCGCAGGGGTGCACGACGATCTTGAACTCGACGAGTTGCGGCGGCGGTTCGACGGGCTGACCGAGGCGATCCGCGAACACGCGGCTCGATATCCCGGCCGGGACGAGCCGGCCGACGAAGCCTCGCGCGAGCAGTGGCGCACCGAGCGGACGGCGTGGCGTGCCGAGTGGGCCCGGTTGTGGGCCGAGCAGCGGGAACTCGCCCGGGCGATTCATCGGCGGCGGGCCGAGGCCGGCTCCGCATAGGGCGACGCGCTACCGCGTGGGCGGCGTCGGCCGATCCTGCTCCGGCTCGACGGCGGGTGTGCGTGGCGGGCCTGCGGCGTACAGGGCCCGTTCGAGGACGGCGACCCGGTCGAAGGCGCGGTGGATCTCGGCCGCCTCGGCCCGATACACGGCGAGCGCCTGCGGGATCGCGTGTACCGGAAGATGCTCGCTCAGTTCGCGGCGCAGGTCGGAGTACTCCTGACGCAGTTCCGCGAGCTCGGCCTGGAGGTGGTGGCGGGCCAGGCGGACCAGCAGCAGGGGGTAACGCCGCAGCACCTCGTGGTTCCGGTAGCCGGGTGGGCACAGCTCGTACAGCTCTTCGGCCGCACGCGGGTCGAACATGACCGCAACGGGCGTGCCGGGCCGGCCGGGCTGCTGCGTCCGGATGGGAGTGACGCCGTCCTGTTCGTTCATACGTTCGAATTATCGCATATGGGATCCCGGTTGATTTCTACAGTCCAACCTGCGCATCTGCTATTGCGCAGTCTGAACTGCGGGACTTAGGGTGAGGGTATGGATGAGGTCAGCGGTACGGCGTCGGCGTCCGTGTCCGCGTCGACATCGGCGCCGGCGCCGGTTTCGGAGTCGGCCGCGCGGGCGGCGCGGGATATGCGGGTTGCCATTCGGCGGATCGTCCGGCGGATGCGGGGAACCGCCGACCCGACCGACCTGACCGCGTCGCAGATGTCGGTGCTCGGCCGGCTGGAGCAGGAGGGGGACGCCTCCGTCGGCGAACTCGCGGTCGTCGAGCGGGTGCGACATCAGTCCATGGCGGCCACCGTCGCCGCACTCGAGCAGCGCGGGTTGGTCTCGCGTCGGGCCGATCCGGCCGATGGGCGCCGGCAGGTGGTGTCGACGAGCGAGGCAGGCCACAGGTTCCACGCGGACCGCCGGCGCGCCGGGGACGAATGGCTCAGCCGGGCACTGGAGGAACAACTCACCGAGACCGAGCGGCAGACGGTGATCGAGGCGATGGCCCTGCTGGAACGGGTCGCCCGCTGAGGCCGTCTGCCACCGGGCCGACCCCGGGGCTTCCCGGGGGGCAGCGGAGGCCACGCACCGAACCCCGGAACGGTTCAACCATCCAACGTGGAAAGGTTCACCACCCATGACCGACTCGGCCCTGCTCGTAATGGACGTGCAACACGCCACCGTCGCCCGCGTCCCCGACCCCGACTACGTCCCCCGTGTGGCCCGCGCGATCGCCGCCGCCCGGGACGCCGGGATCCCGGTGCTCCATGTCGTGATCGGGTTCCGCGCCGGACATCCCGACATCCACCCGGCCAACTCGCTCTTCGCCGCACTGCCGACCGGCGCCTTCACCGCCGACGACGCCAACGCGGCCATCCATCCCGACGTCGTGCCGCTGCCCGGGGAGAGCGTCGTCACCAAGAAGCGGGTCAGCGCGTTCGCCGGCAGCGACCTGGAACTGCTCCTGCGTTCCGGCCGCATCGAGCACCTGGTCCTGGCCGGCATCGCCACCAGTGGCGTGGTGCTGTCCACCGTGCGTCAGGCCGCCGACCTGGACTACCGGTTGACCGTACTGTCCGACGGCTGCGCCGATGCCGACCCCGAGGTGCATCGGGTACTGCTGGACAAGGTCTTCCCGCGCCAGGCCGAGATCAGCACGATCGACGACTGGGCCAAGTCCCTCGCCTGACCGGCGATCCCGGGTGCCTTCCGGGCCGGGAGGCACCCGGTGCGGGCCGGGTCACGCCAACGGCTCGCGGGCCGGCCTACTTCGCCCGGTAGTAGAGGTACGCCGCCAGGCCGCCGACGCAGATCATGTTGCCCAGCGTGTACTTCAGCCGGGCACCCCCGGTGCGCGGCGCGCGCGGCGGCGCGTACGTCGGGCCGCCGCCGTCGTAATTCCCGCCCGACCCACCGCAGTTCGGGCACGGGTGCATCGCCTGCATCCGGCCACTTCCACCGCAGCCCGAGCAGGACATCCCGATGCCCTGGCCCGATCCGCCGCAACCGCCGCAGTTCGTGTCCATCGGTACCCAGCCGCCACCGTTGCAGCTCCCGCAGTTCCCCACCGTGCCCCCTTGCGAAGATCCCCGCCCGAGCGTGCAGGACCCGTGCGTCAAGGTCAACGGAATCCCGGTGAACTTCGACGGCAATCGAGGCGAATCGAAGCGAATCGAGGCGAGCCGGTGCCGTGTTCCGGCGGTCGGGGCGGGGTTCGAACGAGTTTGCGGCGTCGGGTCCGTGACCTGCCCGGTCAGTCGATCCGGACCACGTCGCCCGCGCGGACCCGGCCGCCGCGCAGTACCTCGGCATAGACCCCGGCGCACGGTTCGGGGTCGCGCCCGGGCAGCGCGGGCACCCGGTTGTGTTCGGCCAGGGCGCGCAGCGCGGCGGTGTCTCGGGGCAGTGCGCCGTGCGCGAGGGTGGGCACCGCGCAGCGCGGCGTCGAGGCGACCACGCGCAGCGTGAGTCGGTCGCCGATGCGCAACTGCCGGCCCAGCCAGGAGTGGTCGACGAATCCGGTATCGGGTGTGTCCAGCACCAGGTTCGGCCGGTAGCGCTCCACCTCGACCACACCGCGCGGGTTCAACGCGGCGGCTCGGCGCAGCGTCGCGGTGGACACCAGGTGTACGGGGGCGAAGTCGAAGAAGGTGCCCGCCGGGGAGGCCGAGCCGAACCGGACCACATCGGCCGGTACGTCCGCGTCGAGCCCCTCCGCCAACACCCGTTCGGGCCGCGAGCGATCGAGCTCGGCGTCCGGCGGCGGGGTGTCGATCAGCGTGACATCGCGGCCGACGAGCGCGGACAGGGCCTCGTCGAGGTCGGCGTCGGTGCTCCACCGGGTGCGGGTGTCCGGTCCGGTGATCGTGGTCGCGGCGGCGCCGAGAGCGGCGGTACAGGTGAGCAGGGCCCGCCACAGGCGTGGGTTCTTCGCGCTGGCCACCTTGCCGGTCTGCCGGTCCAGTACGGCGAGCCGCCGGTCACCGGCGAGTCCGCGCTCGGTCACCTCGACGGCGGAAACGCGTTCGCCCAGCATCGACTTGACCGGATAGCGCCGCAGCGCGTCCACCGTCCCGAGCACGTTCTCCACCCGAACCCCGTCCTGCGTCGATGCCGATCCCGGTTCCCGCGCTCACGCTACCGTCGGGGCGGGCAGCCGTCGTCGGCCCGGTCGGCTGGTTCGGCATGTTCCGCGAACTCATCGACGGCGCGGGCGGCGCGTGACCGAACCGATCTCTTCGGTGTCGGCGGTCGGGTGCTTGCGATCGGCGCCGGCGCCGGCGCCGTTCAGTGAATGGGCACTTCTGCCATTGCCGCTGCTCCCCGGCAGATTGAGCGCCTCCGCGACCGGTCGGCCGCGGTCGGCCGGGTGTCTGACCACCGTGTCGGGGATGACCCGGTAGGCGTTGCGGCGCCCGGTGCGGGTGCGGGTCAGATAGCCGGCCTTCTCCAGGTCGGCCAGGATGCCCTGCACCGTGCGCTCGGTGAGCAGACACGTGGCGGCGATGTCGCGTACCCGCGTCTCGGGGTCACGGGCGATCGCCGAGAGCACGCGCGCGTGATTCGTGAAGAACGTCCACGAGGGACGGGTGTCGTCCGAGTCGCTCATGCCCATCATCGTAGGACGATCCATTCCGGCAATGAGACACCTGAATCGGTCTTCCTGAATTCCTTGACGGCCGTTGGTTCGCGTCCGATGCTGGGAGCAGTACCAACCCGGCAGATGTGGATGAACCAAGCTATCGGTACGCGAGGGAGTCGGACATGACTCGACGACCGCGTCCCCGGCCCGAGCCCCGTTGCGGCGCGACCCCGGCGCCGTCGCGTGCGCGCCCACACCGAGGCGAGGACCGCCGGCACGTGGTACCGCTGCCGGAGCTGCTGTTGATCCATACCGCCGTCGACGGCGACCGGGCGTTGTTGTACATCCACGGCGAGGTCGACCTGGTCACCGGGCCGCGGCTGGATCACGCCCTCGCCGACGTGATCGTGGGCGGCGCGCGGCACGTGCACGTGGACCTGGCCGAGGTGACGTTCTGCGACAGCACCCTCGTGCACACCCTGCTGCGCGCCCGCAGCCGGGCACACTCGTACGGCGCGGCGCTCAGCCTGGCCCCGGGCGGATGGCCGCGTCGGCTGCTGGAACTCACCGGTACCAAACACCTGTTCACGCTGCGCCCGACGCCGACCGCGAGCCCGGCGGCCGACCCCGGCCCCGAACCCGAGCCCGCCTGACCGGGAACGAGGGCCGGGCGGGATGTCGGCGGGCCGCGACACCGACCCGTTACGACGTCGACCCGGCTACGACGTCGACCCGGCTACGACATCGACCCGTTACGACATCGACATGACGGATTCGACCTGTCACAACGATGAGGTCCATACGCTGGCCGAATGTCGTTGACGATGGCGCTTTTGGGGTTGTTGGCGGCCGAGCCGGCCAGCGGATATCAGCTCGCTCGCGAGTTCGAGCGTGATCTCGGACGCTACGCGTGGCATGCCGGACACTCCGGGATCTATCCCGAGTTGATCCGGATGACCGAGCGCGGCCTGGTCGAGGTGACCGGTGAGGGTGCCCGCAACAGTCGTACATACGCGGTGACCGCGCTCGGCCGCGCGGAGTTGCAGGCCTGGTTGCTCGCCCCGCCGACCGGGGGCAAGGTGCGCAACGAGCACGTGCTGCGGGTCTTTCTGCTGGACGCGCTGGAACCGGCCGACGGGCTGCGGATGTTGCGCCGGATCGCCGAGGACGCGACGTGCCGGATCGAGGAACTGCGCCGCATTCGCGAACGGCACGATCGTGATGTGCCGGAAGGGCGGGACGCGCTCGGCCAGTTGGCCGCCGAGTTCGGACTGCGCCAGTTCGAGGCGTTGCACAGTTGGACGTTGTGGGCCGCCGAGCGGTTGATGCGTCGTCAGGAGCAGGGCGGGGGGCCGGTGTCGGAGTGAGCCGGGATCCGCCGGGGCAATCGGTCCATCGGGTCCATCGGGTCCATCGGGTCGGTCGGGGCGATCGAGTCGGTCAAGTCGGCGAATCCATCGGCGAGTTCTGACATGTCAGTCTTGACAGGTGAGTTGAGGGCGGAGCACAGTCGTGGAGTCCTGCTCCATCCGAACCGCACCACGGTCAAGGAGACGACGCATGACCCACCACCACCCCGGACCCGCCGCGAGGCGGCCCGGCCGGATCCGTCGGACGCTGCTCGGTCTCGGCATGTCGCTGGCCGTCGCGGCCGGCCTGTTCTCCGCCGCCGGGCCGGCCGGCGCGCACACCCCCGACGGTTCCGTCAACCACGTCTGGCTGGACCTGGGCGACGCGCCCAGCAGCCAACAGACCATCGCCTACTCGACGTTCCTGGCCAGCCTGCGGGCCGCGGTCGGCGACACCCGGCCGGACGGCACGCAGTACACGCAGAACGCGTCGCAGTCGGAGGGGATCGTCCGGGTCTCGCTGTCGGCTCACGACGACGCAGGCAACCGGCGGGCCGTGGACCTGTGGGTCCAGCCGGACAACCTGTACGTGGTGGGGTATTCCCCGCAGGGCAGCGGCGTTTCGTACCTCTTCAACGACGCGTCCTTCAACCGGAACCCGCTGGGCACGGCCAACGCCAATCTGCCGTTCGGCGGCAACTACAACGCCCTCGTCGGCATGGCCAATCGGGACCGCTCCAGCCTGCCGGTCTACTGGAACGACATCCGGGCGTCGATCCTGCAACTCGCCAACCAGACCTCGGCGAACACCAACACGCAGAACACCGCGCGCTCGCTGATGTTGCTCATCCAGATGACCTCGGAGGCGGCCAGGTTCAACGACCTCGAGGGCGTCTTCCGCGCCGCGCTCGGCGATTGGAGCTGGGGGCAGACCGGGCTGCCCGCGTGGCAGCAGAACCTGGAGAACAACTGGGGCGTGTTGTCCAACTTCTACTGGAACCTCCAGGGGATGGGCAACACCACGACGCCGACCGTGCCGTACATCCCCGGCGTCGGCACGATCCAGAACGCGGACCAGGTCCGGCGCTACGTCCGGGTCCTGCACACGTTCAACACCAACTGGCAGTACCCGAATCCCTCCCACGACGAACTCTGAGGAAATCCCGGCCGGTTGCGCCACCGGTGCCGTCCGGTTGGTTCAGGTGCGCGGGACTTTGGGAAGCCTTCCCTCAGTCCCGCGTACCACCCACCTACCCACCCACTCGTGACGACTCGACGACTCCGGGAGGCACGGCTGCCATGGACACCATCGGCGCCCAGGCGCAGGTCGGCGGATTCGACTGTCCCTTCCCGGAGCGGGTCAATCCGCATCTGGCCGCGACCGAGGAACCGCATCTCGAATGGATCCGCGCCTTCCGCCTCGTCGCCGGCGAGGAGGCGATGCCCGCGTACCTCTCGTGGCGGATGAGCCGGCTCGCCGCGCGTACCTACCCGGAGTGCGACGCCACGCAGTTGACGCTGATGGCCGACTACGTCGGCTTCACCTTCGTGGTCGACGACCAGTTCGACTGCCACCCGGAGTTGAGCAGTGCGGCGGTGCGGGAGTTGATCGACCCGCTGTTGGAGGTGCTCGACTGGGATACCACCGCGGACTTCGCCAAGGAGCCGCCCGGGGTGCGGGCCTGGGCCGATCTGTGGCACCGGCTGTGCCAGGGCATGCCACGATCGTGGGTGCGCCGGTGTGCGGCCTCGTTCCGGGACTACTACGAAGCGGTCGTGGCGGAGGCGGTCGTCCGGGAGAGCGGACGCACGCCCGGGGTCGACGAGTTCGTCGAGTTGCGGCTGGATTCCTCGGGCGTGCGCCCGGCGTTCGACCTCATCGAGCGGGCGGGGCGGTTCACCTTGGCGGAATCCCTGGTCGCCGACGCGCGGTTCGGTGAGCTGTGCGAGCAGGGGGTTCGGCACATCGGGTGGGTGAACGACGTGTTCTCCGCCAACCGCGAGCTGTTCACGGCCGGGCAACGCTACAACCTGGTACCGGTGTTGGAGGAGCCGCAGGACTACACGTGGTTCGAGGCCAGGAAGCGGGCCTACACGATGGCCGACGACAGCCTGGCGCGATTCCTCCGGATCAAGGGCGAACTCCCGGGGATCTACCGCAGATTGGATCTTTCGGAGCAGGAGCGGACGGACGCCGACACCTACGTGCGCGGCATGGAGAACTGGATGGGCGGCCACATCCGCTGGTATCCCGAGTCGAGCCGCTACGTCGAACTGACCGTCGCCGACGTCTGCCCGTCACCCGTCTTCTTCGGCCCGACCTACCAGGACCGGATCCGCCACGCCGACCACCGCGACGACGACCCACGGTGACGCCCGCCGCCTCGGTATGCTCTCGGCCGGACCCGAGGGATGGGATGTCGTCGATGACGGAGCGGCCGGCGAACGGGCGGGTGGCCATCGAGGATCCGGACGGGCGGGTGGTCGCCGACTACCGACCGCTGCCGATGCCCGGGTCGGCGGTGGCGCTGGACCTGCGAGTGCGCGATGCGACAACGGAGCGGGCGGCCGAGGTGGTGGTGGCCGTGCTGCCCGGGTGGGCGGTGAGTACCGATCCGGTGACGAGCGCGGCATTGGTCGCGGCCGGGGCGGTGGCCGGGCGGCAAAGCCACAACTACCGCTGGGAGTTCGGGCCCACGGCGAGCACCCCGACCCGGGCCGACTGGGTGCGCCCGCCGCCGACGCGCGGCCCTGTGGTGCGGCCGGCCGCCGAGGTCGGGCCGAAGGCGCTGTACGCGGCGTGCGCGGCGGCCTATCCGCCCGGGCACATCGACCATGCCGAGGCGTCGCCGGAGAGCCTGGATCCGCTCTTCGACGGCACGGTGGTCGGCCCACTGCTGCCGTGCAGTTCGGTGGTCCTGGACGGCGCTCGGGCGGTCGCGGCGGCCCTGGTCAACGACCACGACCCGCGCGGGCCGTGGTTGACCCAGGTCTTCCGCGACCCGGCCCCCCGCTACGCGGGCCTCGGTACGTTCCTGATCCGCCGAGCCCTGGCCCTCGCCGAACGCGACGGCGCCAAGGCCCTCGGTCTGACGGTCACCGCCGGCAACCCGGCCGCCCTCCGCTACGCGGCGTTGGGCTTCCACCGCACCGAAACCTTCGTGTCCCTCCGCCTGCCCGGGGCCGAGGCCCGGGCCGACGCGGGACCGAGCGGCGCCCGGTAGTGGGTCGTGGCCGCACGGCCCGCTTTGTCAGGGGCGTTCGGGGCGGAGTTGGGCGAGGGTGTGTTCGACGTTGTGGCGGGTGGCTGCCATGGCGGCCTGGGGGTCACTGTCCTCGATGGCTTGGACCAGGGCGGCGTGTGCGTCGTGTTTGTGGTCCTCGGGGCTCGGGCCCTGGTCGGCCACCATCTCGGTGGAGGCATCGCGGACCGCGTCGAGGAACGTGGCGAACAGGTCGGTGAGTACCGGGTTGTGCGCGGCGGTGACCACGGCGCGGTGGAACTCCAGGTCCACGTCCACGAGTTCGGCCGCGCCCCGGGCCTGTTCGCGGGCGGCCAAGGCGTCGCGCAGCGCGCTGATGTCGGCGCGGGTCCGGCGCAGCGCCGCCAGTCGTCCCGCCTCGACCTCCAGGGCCACGCGTACCTCGTAGATGTGCGCGAGTTCGGCGCGGCGCAGTTGCCGGTCGAAATCGGTGACCGGGGCGATCGAGGCGACGAACGTGCCGAGGCCCTGTCGCGAGTGCAGCTGACCGGCGGCGATCAGTGCCCGGACCGCCTCGCGGGAGGTGGAGCGGCCGACCCCGAGCAGCCGGCTGAGTTCGACCTCGCCGGGCAGCCGGCTGCCCACCGGCCACTCGCCGCCCTCGACCAGGCGGCGCAGCTCGGTGACGGCCTGCTCCACCAGTGAGGTACGTCGTACCGCTCGAACCGTCACGCCCGTGCTCCGTTTCCGCTGTCCCCGTCCCACCTGCCTGCTCAGGTCATCAGAGAGGTTACGGGACGGGCCATGGCCGGGGCGGCGTCGGTGGGTCACCGCTCCGCGCCCGGCCGCTCGGGGGCGAGTGGGGATCGGCTACACCGTGGCCGGTTCCGGCTCCGGCTCCGGTTCGGGCTTTGGGGTCGGCGGCTCGCCGGTGGGCAGGGTGCGGTCGCGCAGTCGCAGGCCGGCGACGACGGCGATGACGAATACGGCCAGGCCGACCCCGAGTGCGGTGCGCAGCCCGTGGGCGTCGGCCAGCCGGCCGAACAGCGGCGAGGCCAGACCGCCGACCGACATGGCCAGGCCGAGGGTGAGGCCGCTCGCGGTGCCGGGTCGGGTGGGCAGGTAGTCCTGGGCCAGCGTCACCTGCGGCGCGAAGGGCAGGAACAGCGCGATCCCGCACACCACCACGGCGATCTCGGCGGTCCAGAACGTCGGCGCGAAGACGAGCGCGGCCAGGGCCGGCAGGCCGAGGAGATAGCCGGTGCGCACGGGCATCGTGCGCCCGTGGTGGTCGCCGAGCCAGCCGCCGAGCAGGGTGCCGGCCGCGCCGCCGAGGGTGAACGAGGTCAGCGCCGCGGCGCCCGCGCCGGAGGAGGCGTGCAGGTCGCGTTGCACATGCAGGGAGAGCAGCGAGACGACGGTGACGTAGGGGATGGACCACCCCACCGTCGCGGTCACCAGGGTGCCGAACGCCCGCCAGTCGTCCACGAGTTGCGGCCCGCCGGAGCCGGTGCGGGCGGCTGCCGTCAGGGGCTGCGCCGGGGTGTGGCCGCGGCTGCGCATCCAGGGGCCGCGGACCGCCCACAACAGCGCCATCACCACAGCCGGTACGGCCAGCAGGTAGGCACCGGACAGCCCGAGCGAGCCGATCACCAGGGTGACCAGGGCCGGCGCGAGCGAGGCGCCGAGGGTGCCGCCGACCGAGAACAGGCTCATCGCGCGCTGCGATCGCCCGCCGGCCGCGCGGGCCTGGTTGGTGGCGGCCGGGTGGTAGGCGGCGATGCCGATGCCGGCGATGGCCACGCACAGCCAGGTGAGCAGGTAGCTGTCGGCGACCCCGGCCGCGGCGATCCCACCGGCCGCGGTGAGGAAGCCCGCCGGGGCCAGCCAGTCGCGGGCGGCGCGGTCGACCAGCATGCCGAACACGGGCTGCACCACGCTGGACAGGCCGGTCGCGGCGAGGGCGATCCCGGAGACGGCGGAGTAGCTGTAGCCGCGCTCCGACATCAGGAACGGCAGCAGCGCCGGGACGGCGCCCTGGTAGAGGTCGTTGACGACGTGACTGCCGGTCAGGAAACCCAGCTGCCCCTTCTTCACCGGCCCTCCCCGGCGGGGCGCACGGCGGTCGGCGTCGGCATCGGCGGCGACATCCGCGTTCGCGTTCGCGTCGGCATCGGTATGTGTTCGGGGAACATCACGACTCCTGTTCTCGGCTTCTCAGCTTCTCAGGTCCTCTGAGGAGTGAACTCAAGCAGAGATCGACTCTCGAAGCAAGGCTTGCCTAACCTGCGCCCGGCGCGACCGCCGACACCGACGGCCGCGCCCGTGCCTCGGGCCTCGGCGGCCGGGGCCGGGCGGGGCCGACTATGTGCGGATGCGGATGCGGATGCGGATGCGGCTTGGTCCGGTGCTGCCGGCCGTCGGTTGTGGGTGAGGTAACCACCTTCGGTGGAGCGCCGATTGGTTGTCGTCAGCCTTCCGTGCGATCTCCGCCGGCCGCGCGGAGGGCGAAGGATGTGTGGGGGTGAGACCTGGGAAGGAGGGGTGTGGTCGCCGCCCCGGATGACGCCTGCGGGGAGGTTGCGCGCGTAGCGTCCGGGTGTGCAAAGAATCTACGCTTGGCTGCGCGACCATCCCGTGGTGGTGGACGCGGTGTTCACGGCTCCGCTGCTGCTGTTGAGCTACACCCAGTTGCGGGCGGACGACGCGCCGAGCGGGTTCGCCCTGCAGTGGGCGTGGATTCTTGTCGTGGTCTACTGCGTCGGCGCGGTGTTGCGCCGGGTGTTGCCGCGGACCGCGTACGGCGTGGTGATGCTCGCCGGGGCCGGTCAGCTCGTGGTGACCCAGGCGATCACCCTGGCGGGTTACGCGGTGTTGATGGTGCTGTACACGACGGCCAAGTCCGGTTCGCGGCGCGGTGCGCGGATCGCGTTGGCCTGCGTGTTCGCCGGGCCGACGCTCTACTACATCCGATGGTCCTCGGTGTTGGACGTGGGCCTGCGCGACGGCCTGCTCGGGTACACGTTCCTGACCGTCTCGCTCGGCATCGCGTGGGTGCTGGGCGACTCGATGCGCACCCGCCGCGCCTACTACGCGGAACTGGAAGAGCGGGCCACCCGGCTCGAGTTCGAGCGCGACCAGCAGGCGCAGATCGCCGCAGCCGCCGAACGAGCCCGGATCGCCCGGGAGTTGCACGACGTGGTGGCGCACAACGTGTCGGTGATCGTGGTCCAGGCCGACGGCGCGTCGCGGACCATCGACAGCGCGCCGGACAAGGCCCGCGAGGCGCTGGACACGATCGCCCGTACCGGCCGTGAGGCGCTCGTCGAAATGCGGCGCCTGTTGGGGGTGTTGCGCGCGCAGAGCGACACCGAGGGCCTGGTCCCGCAGCCGACCCTGCGGCACCTGGCCGACCTGGTCGACCAGGTCGGCCGCGCGGGGATGTCGGTGGGCCTGGCGGTGGAGGGTGTCCCGGTGGACCCGTCGCGCACCGTCGCGCTCACCGCGTACCGGATCATCCAGGAGGCCTTGACCAACACCCGCAAGCACGGCGGCCCCCAGGCCACCGCGAAGGTCGTGGTCCGCTATCGCGAGGACGCGCTGGAACTGCGGATCGGCGACGACGGGCGCGGCGCGCAGGCGCCCGGCGACGGGATGGGGCACGGCCTGATCGGGATGCGCGAACGGGTCGCGATGCTCGACGGCCGCCTCGACATCGGCCCCGACCCGGACGGCGGCTGGACGGTGTGCGCGGTACTGCCGTACGGGTCCGGCCCCGACGAGATGGGGACTGATACTCTCCGTGATGAAGATCGGAAGATTTCCGGTGATACTCGCCGGTGAGATTCGGCGGGGAGACTCATGCGGTCGTGGCGGTATTGCCTGGACGCGGCGGGCGTGCGCGAGCGTACGCTGCGGGCCGACTACACCGCCGCCGCGGTGTTCATGCGCCGCCGGGAGACGGCGGGTTGGGGCGCGTTGCGGGTATTGGCACCGGCGCACTTCCTGCCGCACGCGCTGGTCGGCGCCGCGATGGCGTACCTGACCGACGACGTCTGCGATCGCGGTGACGCGGCGGGCCGGCGGGCGCGGTTCGAGGCGTGGGCGACGCGGGTGCGGGCGGCGTTGGACACCGGGACCGCGACGCATCCGCTGCTGCGGGCCTATCTGCACGCGGCCCACGAGTACGGGCTGCCGCGCCGGTGGGCGGACGACTACCTGGTGGGCAGCCGCGCCCAACTGGACTCTCCCGAGTTCGCGGACGAGGCCGAATATCAGCGCTACATCGACACGTTCACCTGGCCCGGCGCGATGCTCAGCACCGGGATGACGCCGCATCTGGTCTCGGACGAGGAATTCGCGGCCACCGTGCGGGCGTTCGCCGACGGCTTCCAACGCACCGACCTGCTCTGCGACTTGGCCGAGGACCTGGCCGAGGGACGGAACTGGCTGCCGCGGGCCGACCTGGACCGATACGGCGTCAGCACGGCCGACCTGGTCGCCGGTCGGGACACCCCGGCGATCCGCGCCCTGCTCGTGGAGACCACGTCCCGGGCCCGGGCCTCGCTCGATGTCGGTGACCTGTTGATCGATCAGGTCGGCCCCGAGTACCGCCCGTTGACCCGCAGCGTGCTGGCGATCAGCCACCACCGCCTCGACAACGTCTGCGCCCTGGGCCCGGCCATCACCCGCCGCCCGGCCCGGGACAACCCGGTGGAATGCGCCCGCCTCCTGCTCGGCGCCCGCCGGCCCGGCGCCTCCGAACGGCCCGCCGCGGTGCCGGCGGGCACGTCGGTCGGCGGCTGACCGGGGCTGATCGTCGGCTGTTCGTCGGCTGATCGGCCGCGGCGCCAGGAAAATGCGTGTGCGTTTCACCTATACGGGTTGAGAAGGTGGGCACATGAACCCCGCGCCCGACCCCGACCCCGACCCCGGCCCCGGTCCCGCCCTCGGTCCCGATACCGCCTCCCGCTCCGCCACCCCGTCCCCGGAAACCGGCTGGGTCACCACGCCCATCGCCGCCGAGCTCGTGCGTGGCGCGCTCGAACTGGAGTGGACCGGGGACGGGATCCTGCCACACCGCCTGCCCGCCCGGGCCCGGGCGCAGCTCGCCGACGGGCAGTTGGCGATGGCGGAGGCGCAGCCGTCGGGGGTGCGGGTCGTGTTCCGGACCCGGGCGAGCGTGGTCGAGCTGGACACGCTGCCGACCAAGATGTCGTACGTGGGGGCTCCGCCGCGCCCCGATGGGGTCTACGACCTGCTCGTCGACGGCCGGCCGGTCGGGCACGGCCGGGTCGCCGGCGGCAATGTGTGCGTGGTGGACATGGCCACCGGCGCGGTCGAGACGCGACCCGGGCCGGTCGGCACCGTTCGGTTCGACGGGCTCGGCGATCGGGCGAAGCACGTCGAGATCTGGCTGCCGCACAACGAGATCACCCGGCTGGTCGCGCTGCGCACCGATGCCCCTGTCGAACCGCTGCCCGCGACCGGCCGCAGGGTGTGGGTGCACCACGGCAGTTCGATCAGCCAGGGCTCCGACGCGGCGAGTCCCAGTACGACGTGGCCGGCGTTGGCCGCCTCGCTCGGCGGGGTGGAGCTGGTCAACCTGGGCTTCGGCGGCAGTGCGCTGCTCGATCCGTGCACCGCGCGGGCGATCCGGGACACGCCGGCGGATCTGCTCAGCGTCAAGATCGGGATCAATCTGGTCAACACCGACGTGATGCGGCTGCGGGCGTTCACCCCGGCCGTACACGGATTCCTGGACACGATCCGGGAGGGGCATCCCACCACCCCGCTGCTGGTCGTCTCGCCGGTGTTGTGCCCGATCCACGAGGACATCCCCGGCCCCAGCGCCCCGGACCTCACCGACCTGGCTGCCGGCAAGATCCGCTTCCGGGCCACGGGCGACCCCGCCGAGCGGGCCGCCGGGAAGCTCACGCTCACCGTCATCCGCGACGAACTGGCCCGCATCGTCGCCCAACGTGCGGCCGACGACCCCAACCTGCACTACCTCGACGGCCGCACCCTCTACGGCGACGCCGACTTCGCCGAACTCCCCCTCCCCGACGCCCTGCACCCGGACCCGGCCACCCACCACCGCATCGCCGAACGCTTCGCGACCGAGTCCTTCGGCCCGGCCGGGCCGTTCACGAGCACAACCGCCTGAACCTCAGCTTGCCGTTTGGCCTCCGGCGGCGGGTACTTGTGGGCGGGGAAGATCCGGCGGGCGGTGGCAACGCATCAGCGGCCGCTCGCGCCGCGCGAGCCGGAGCAGGAGTCCGGGCTCATCGCGCCGCAGATCGTGGCGGCCCTGGCCCGGCTGGACCAGCGCCGCGCCGAGCAGAGGGATCCCGGTAGTTCTTGCGGGAAAGGCAACGCTCAGCAGCGTTGGCCCGGTTCAGATGTCGAATCGCGACTGAGGGCCCCAGCGTGAGCCGGGGTCCTCAGTCGCGTCGTCGGGTCAACGCGGCGAACGCCTTGGGCGGGAGTTCGGTGTCGAGATCAGGAGCTGCCGCACTGCTTGGCTGCGCTGTCGCATGAGGTTGGTACCGCCTCGGCGGCGGGCGGCAGCCCATTCTGTCCGTGTTGTCGTGTGGGACGTCGGGGCCCGGACAACTGCCCGATCTCCGCTCAACTCTTGCGTTTGCTCAAGACGCAGAACTCGTTGCCCTCCGGGTCGAGGAGGGTCACCCAGTGCTGCCCGTCCTGCGCGGTGTCGGCGCGCCGGGCACCGAGGGACAGCAGCCGGACGACCTCGGCCTCCTGGTCGTCCGGGCGGAAGTCGGGGTGGAGCCGGTTCTTCGACGTCTTGCCCTCGGGAACAGGCACGAAGAGCAGGCCCGGCATCCGGTCCGGCTCAGGCCGGATCTCGATGATCTCCTCGGATTCGTCGACCACGACCCAGCCGAGAGCCTCGGCCCACCAGCGCCCGAGAGCGACGGGGTCGGCAGAGTCGACGATAATCTGTTCCCACTCCAGTGCCATGGGCCCGAGCATAGACGGAGCGGCGGCCCGCCCCGCAAAGCCGCCTCTCTTCCCAATCCACCCGGTCCTCCGCGGTCGCCTCAGGGCGCCAACCTGAGACTTGACACCTCAAGAGTGTTTTGCTCCGAGAGGAGTGTGTTGCGGCTTTCCAAGTGCTCGAGCAGTCCGCGTGATTGGGCCTGGGCACGTCTGCTGTGACGGGTGTGGCTCGTGACGCTTCGAACCCCGAGAACCCGCCCGACCCCACGAAGGGCCGCCTCCGCCAGACACACCTCGAATGCCGTGACCGTGTGCGCCACGAGTTCGTCGACGTCGCGATCCGGATACGTCTCCATGAGCCGCGCCGTGAAGTCGACGTGTCCATACCAGGATCGGTCGAGTTCCTCGCGGAACAGGCCCGCCGAGCGCGTACGCCATGCCTGGTCGGCTCCTGCGTACGCGTCCGCGTAGGAGAGGGCGAGCGTATCCACCGTGACCGGACGGCGGAGCGGGCGCCCGGCCCGGGCCAGGCCGGGCGCGGCCGGTTCGAGCAACCGGGCGACATCGGCGGGTGGCAGGCCGGCCGAGGCGGATGTCCTGGCCCGCTCGGCCCGATACCTGTCCTCCTGCTCGCCCAGCCCGGCCCACCAGCGCAGCCGGCCCGCGTCGTGGATTCGCACAGACTCGATGTACTCGGCGTGCTGTTCGTCGATGCCACGAAAAGCCATCGGCCGAAGATCGACGACGGGGATCCCGTACAACGACGCCAACTCGGCCCGGAAGGACGCGATCAGCCGGCAATGGCCCCGGATCACCGCGTACTTGCGCAGGTGATCGCGGATGTTGACCACGGTGTGGATCCGTTCCGCGCCGTGGATCGGCAAACCCTCCTTGGCCGTCAACGCCAGGACCAGCGCGCCCTTGAACGCCACACCACCGAATGCGTCGATCTCCGGCCTCGGCTCGACGCGTTCCTCGACGATGTCGTAGTCGACGCCGTCGTGGAAGCAGACGAGCGCCCGAAGGGCCAACTCCGCGTCGATGGCCAGCGCCGTGCGTGCGGTCGGCGAGCTGAGGTCGGTGAGGCCGAAGCGGTCGGCCAACTCGGCGAGGGCGTGCGGCGTCGGGCGAACCACACGCTCGAGCGAATCGGAGACCGTGTAGTCGGTGACCCGGACGATCTTCTCGGCCCACTCGGCGAGCGCCGCGTATCTGGCTTCGTCCACGGTCGGCGACCAGGTGTGGCACACCTCGACACCACCGGACTCGATGACCATGGTGTCGACCTCGTCCACGAACGCCACATGTCGATCGTTCGGGAAGCGGTCGTGGCCGAGGTGGCGCAGGAGCAGTGCGTCCCCGAGGAAGGTGTCCCGCGCCGCGTACACCACATCCGTCGAGTATCTGTGCCGCATCTCGTCCGCGAGGGACGTCGTGGACCGCCCCGGTTCGCGCGGGGTCAGGTGCACGGCGGTGATTCCAGCGAAGTCGAGGTATTCCCGGGCGATTCGGTGGTATCGCGAGGCGCGGTCGTCGTCCAGGGCGAAGACGTGTACCCGGCGGCCGGACCGGACGTGGGCGTGGATCGCGACGATCGAGGCGATGGCGAAGTCGAGGCCCCGGTGGATTTCGGTGCGATCGAGGACCGCGCCGTCGATCATCGCGGCGACGGAGACGGTGAAGTCCGTACCGAACTCCCCGTCCGTACCGAACTCCCCGTCCGTGCGACGGGACAGCGCCTCGATTGCCGCAGCCAGGAAGTCGGGGAGCGCGGTGGGGTCGCCCTCGGTGGCGAACGCCCGCCCGTGTCGGCGTAGTTGCTCGCGCAGCTCGGCGGTGGCAAGTTCGGCGAAGGCGAGTCGCCGGCGGGCGACCTCGCCGGGATCGACATCGGCGGCGGCAGGCAAGTCGTGCATCGGGCTCCCGCCTCGGATCGGTGTCGATCGGATCTCCGAGAACGATCCTGGCGCACCTGGCGCCGGAAAGCGTGGGGGAGTCCATCGATCGACGGCGATCGGCGTCGTGCCCGCCGAGGCGATTCCCGACCTCGCCGGGGTGCGTCGGGGCGGGTCGGGGTGGTGGGTGTGGCGCTCGGTCGGGGTGGGGTTTCGGGTGCCCCCCGGGGCGAGTCGTGCGGCGTGCGGACGGTGTTGTCGTGCGCCCTGACGTGAGTGCACCACCTCTGTGCGCCCTGTCGGTGGGGGGCTTCGGGTGTTGGACTACTGGCGGACGGCGGTGTCTCGGAGGCGGGGAAGGGTCGGGGATGTGTGGGTGGTCGGGATCGAGGGACGACGTGGGACAGCGGTATGGGCGACCCGGCTCGTGGCCGGCCCGGACGACGACGAACGTTTCGCCATGACCGAGGTCGCCGGCGCGCTGCCCCGCGGCTGACCCCTTCGCGCACACCAGGAGTCGACGATGCGCCACCACGGTCCGGCCGCCTTCCTGCTCGCCACGCCGCGCTACATCCTGCGCGCCCACCCCGGCCCACCACTCGCGATCCGGCCCGGGCCCGGCCAGTTCACCCGCGCCGCGCTCACCGCCGAACGGGCGCTGCGGCACGCCGGTCCGGGGCAATGTGTGGTCGGCGCGCTCCCGTTCGACGAGAGCACCCCGGCCGTCCTGGCCATCGGCCGGCTGCGCAGCTCCGCCCGCACCACCGTCGCCGTCGCGCCCGCCGCCCGCACCGCCCGGCCGCCCATCGCCGACCCCGGCTACCTGGCCGCGGTCGGCGAGGCGATCCGCCGACTCCGCGCGGGCGACGCGGAGAAGGTCGTCCTGGCCCGCAGCCTCACCCTGACCGGCCACGTCGACCCCACCACCACGCTGCACCGGCTGCATCGCAACAACCCCACCGCGCACGTCTTCCACGTCGACCTCGAACCCGGCCGCCAACAACAACACCGACGCATCCTGCTCGGCGCCTCCGCCGAACTGCTCCTGGCCCGGCACGGCAACCACCTCCTGCTCAACCCCCTCGCCGGCAGCGCCCCACGCCACCACGACCCGATCCGCGACCGCGCCCAGGCCACGGCGCTCCTGAACTCGACCAAGGACCTGCGCGAACACCGCCTGCTCGTCGACGAGTTGCGCCACCGGCTGACGCCGATCTGCGGCCTGCTCGAAATCCCCGAACAGCCCCTGGTCGAGGCCGGCCCCCGGCTGTGGCACCTGTCCACCCGGATCCGCGCCCAACTGCGCCCACCCGCCCCCAACGCACTGACCCTGGCCGCGCTCCTGCACCCGAGCCCCGCCGTCTGCGGCCTGCCCCGCACCGCCGCCCGCACACTGATCAACCGCCTCGAAACCCACCCGCGCGGCTACTACGGCGGCCTGATCGGCTGGATGGACCGACACGGCGACGGTCGCTGGGTGATCGCGCTGCGCTGCGCCGAGGCCGGCCCGCACGGCATCCGGCTCTGGGCCGGCGCCGGCATCCTGGCCGAATCCGACCCGCGCACCGAACTCGCCCGCACCGGCGCCAACTTGGCCACCATGCTCGACGCGCTCACGCCGGTCGCCAACAGACCCCGCAACGCCCGGGGCGCGCCGCTGAACCACGGTGCGTCGTAGCGCGCCCTCGGCGTCGGCCCGGGTCAGGCCCAGGCGCCCGCCGCCGCCGCGCGGATCGCGAAGGTGGTGAAGTCCGTCGCCTCGCGGCCGAGGACCCTACGCACACCGTCGGCGGGGGCCGCCAGATGACCGGCGCGCATCGTGGTGAACATCGCGCCGATCCCGGCCGCGTCGGCCGGTCGCCAGCCCTCGGCGACGAGTTCGGCCTCGTACTCCTCGGACGTCAGCTCCACGTACCGGATCGACCGTCCGCTCGCCCGCGCGATCGTCTCGACGGCCGCGCCGAAGGTGAGCGCCTCGGGCCCGGACACGTCGACGACCCGACCCGTGTGGCCGTCCCGGGTCAGTAGCGCCGCCGCGACCTCGGCGACGTCCTCGACGTCGACGAACGGCTCCGGGGTGGCCCCGATCGGCAGTGCGAGCCGGCCCGACCTCAGCGGCTCCCGCCACAGGTCCTCGGTGAAGTTCTGATCGAAGTTGTTCGCCCGGATGATCGACCACTGTGCGCCGGACTCGCGAACCGCCCGCTCCGCGGCGATCATCCCCGCGCCGAACTCGGCCGAGACGTGGTCCATGCCCCGCCCGGAGAGCACCACGAAACGAGCGACGCCCGCCGCCGTCGCCTGCGCGACGAAGTCGGCCACCGGCGCGGGGTCCTCCGGCGCCACCAGGTAGACCGCCTTGGCGCCCTTGGTCGCGGCCGGCCACGAGGCGGGCTCGGTCCAGTCGAACCGGGTGTCGCCGGAGCGGGAGGCGGCCCGTACCGTGCGCCCCTCGGCGCGCAGTCGGGCGACCAGGCGGCGACCGGTCTTGCCGGTGGCGGCCAGGAGGAGGATCTCGTCCGCGAGGTGCGCGGAGCGCGTGGAGTGCGCGGGGTGCTGCGTGGGGTGCGTTGGGTGCGTGGGGTTCGCCGGGCCCGCAAGGCTCGCGGGGTTGGCATGCGTCGTCGAGGTCGGCTGTTCCGTCGTCATGCACCACAGTCAACTCCCGCTCGGCGGCGGCGGACATGGGCGCGCGTACGGCACGCATGTGCGTTCGTCCGGACCGCCTATCGTGGTGCGCATGAACGACCCGCTCGACGATCTGCTGCGCGGCGTGCGTGCCAACGGCGCCGTGCTCGCCCGATCGGTACTGGAGCCGCCGTGCGCGATGCGCTTCACCGCGGGCGCGCCGCTGACCCTGTTCATCCCGCTGCGCGGCGCGGGCTGGATCGTCGGGCCGGGCGACGGCCGCCCCTACCGGGTCGGCGTGGGCGAGACGGCGGTGGTCCGCGGACCCGAGCCGTTCGTGTTCACCGACGACCTCGCCGCGCTCGACCGGCCGGAGCTGATCTGCGACGTGTGCGCGGATTCCCCGCCGGGAGCGGAGAGTCCGGCGCCGGCGGCGGGACGGACGGTCGTCCTGGCCGGGACCTACCACGTCGGCGGCGAGGTGCCGCAGCGCCTGTTGCGCGTACTGCCGCCGGTGGCCGTGGTCGCCGACAGCGAGGACTGCGGCGCGCTGCTCGGCTACCTCGAGGCGCAGGTCCTCGCGGTTCCGGCAGGCCGGCAGATCGTCCGCGACCGGCTGCTCGACTGGTTGTTGGTCTGCACGCTGCGCGACTGGTTCGACCGCCCGCAGGCGGGCTCGCCCGCGTGGTACCGCGCGCTGGGCGACGACATCGTGGGCACGGCGCTGCGCGCGGTACACGCGGCGCCGCAACGCCCGTGGACGCTGGCCACGTTGGCCGCCGAGGCGGGCGTGTCCCGGACCACCTTCGCGAAACGTTTCCACGGCCTGGTGGGCGCGACCCCCGGCGCCTACCTGGCCGAGTGGCGGATGACCCTGGCCGCCGACCTGCTGACCGAGCCCGACGCGACGGTGGCCGCGGTGGCCCGCCGGGTCGGCTACGCGGACGCGTTCGGGTTCAGCGCGGCGTTCAAGCGGGTGCGCGGAGTGAGCCCGAGCGCGCACCGGGCCGGCACGGCGCCGGCGGGCGCACAGGCGGGTGCGCAGGCGAGCGTCGGCACCGTGGGGTGAACGCCGGCGCGCGCCGGATCCCGGGCCGCGGATTCACCTCTTCGGGTGCTCGTGCGGGAAACGCCGGACCGGCCCGGGGCGCGGTGCCTAGCCTCGGGACGATTCGGCCGACCGGCCGACCCCAGGGGGGATGCCATGCGCCGCCTACCGACCGCCGTAGTGGCCGGGTTGGTCCTGTTGTCCGCCGCCGGCTGCGACTCCTCGGGGTCCGACCTGGTCGCCGCCACACCCAGTAGGGCCCGCGCCACGGCCCCGGCGTTCCCGACACCGGACACCATGCCGACGGCCGACCCGTCGTCGCCGTGGTCCCCGTCCGCTCCGTCGTCCCCCTCGATCACCGCCGACGACGGCACCGACCTCGACGCGTGCCGCGACGGCACCTGCCGGATCTCCGTCTTCGGCCCGGTCACGCTGCCGATCGACGGCAAGCCGTACGTGATCTCCGTGCAGTCGGTGACGGCGGGCAAGGTGGGCTTCCGCGTCGACGAGGGGCCGGGCGCCTACGTGGCCGGCGATCTCGGGGTCGGCTGCGTGGCGTACATCTATCCGGGCGGGTTCATGTCGGCCTGCGCCGGCTCCACCGGCCCGAACTTCCGGGACCAGGGCCCCGGTAGCTACCTACGCGTACTGGCCGCCCACGACGACACCGCGATCCTCGACCTGACCTCGACCTGACCTCGACCCGACCTCGACGTGACGCCGCGTCCGGGCCTACCGGTCGGCCGCCGTCTGGTTCGCGACCATCGCCAGCAGCCTGGCATGCGTCTCCTGGTCGGCCGCCGCGATCAGCCCGCCCGCGCCGGAGTGCAGCGGCTCGCCCCGAAGGTCGGTCACCACACAGCCGGCCGCCTCGCACAGCGCGAGGCCGGCGGCGAAGTGCACGCTGTCCCGCAACGGGCCGTCGGTGACATAGGCGGCCCGGCGGCCGGCCGCGACCCACGCCACCGCGAGCGTGCTGGAGACCACGCGCGGGCGGAAGTGCTGCTCGATGAACTCCGGCTCGGTCAGCAGGCGGGCCGCCAGGAAGCCGGGCGCGTTCGGGAACGGCGGGTCGAGATTGAGGTCCACCAGGCGTGCGTCGGCGGACGGGGCGAGCTGCTCGTCCACGCCGTTGCGGCGGACGTGGGCGCGGCTGCCGTCGGTCCAGAACACCTCGTCGTTGAACGGGTCGGCCACCGCGGCGGCGGTGACGTCCGGGCCGACCCGCAGCGCGACGTTCACCGCGACCAGCATGTTGTGTACGGCGTAGTTCAAGGTGCCGCACAGCGGATCCACCAGCCACCGGCGCCGCGCGTCGGCCGCGCCGGACTGCCCGCTCTCCTCGCCGGTCACCGCATCGTCGGGGCGGGCATCGCGCAGGATGTCGAGGATCGTCTCCTCCGCCGCGAGATCGGCGGCCGTCGCGAAGTCGCCGGCGGACTTGGCGAACCGCGTGGGCGACGTCCCGTACATGTCGCGGACCACGGCCGCGCCGGCCCGGGCTGCGGTCAGGGCCAATCCGGCGTCGGTCAGGGCCGATCGGGCGTCGGTATCCGTCTTGTCCGTGGGATCCGTGGTCATGATCACCAGCAACGAAGAACAACCAGTGGCCTATTCCAGTGATTCCGGTGCGGCTGTCGATATCGCGGCCACGACCGCCGCCGACCGGGGATCGCGGGACGTTCGATGCCGCGACGATGGACATCATCCGCCGACACCGGTTGCTCTCCGCACGGCCATGCGTACGCCAAGTACCCGGGAGCCCGCGTTGTTGTACTCCAACCGGGGGTTGTGCGGCGGCACTTGCACGGTGAAAAGTGGTTCCCGTGGGCGCCGACTCCCCCCGTGGTCGGTCCCCACGAGCGGCCCTGCGCCCGGCCCCCCGTCCGGGCGCCGGGCCGCACCCGAATTCGGCGGCCCGAGGCCGGAGGCTCGAAGTCGCCGCCGATCGGCGCGCCGAGCCGACCTGTTGGGGCCGGTTCAGGCCGGTGTCATCCGGTCCTCGGGCTCGCTCCGGTGAGGGTCGCATTCGGTGGGGTGAGGGCCGGGGCGATTTCCACGACCACGTCGGCGAAGGCTCGGATACGTTTGTCGGGGTCGTCGGAGGTGCGCCACACCAGGGCGTGTTCGACCGGTGGCAGGTCGGTGACCTTGGCGAACACCACGTCCGGGCGCTGGTAGAGGAGCGGGAGTTGGGCGTCGCCCGGGGCGATGGCGCGACCGGCCGCGACCAGGGTCAGGACTTCGGCGTAGGTGCCGCACGGTTCGGGGTATCGATGGAACTCCCGGCCGCCGGGGGTGTGGCGGGGCATGTGGAAGTCGGTCCAGTAGGCGGGGACGGAGCCGGGCAGGCCGACGAAGGTTTCGCCCGCGAGTTCCTCGGCCGAGATCTCGGCCCGCTCGGCGAGGCGGTGGCCGGTCGGCAGGCACATGTACCTGGGGCTGCGGGTGATCACCGGACCCACCGTCAGGTCCGGCTCCTCGATGGGCAGCGGGAGCAACAGCAGGTCGGCGGTACCGTCGGGCAACTGCGTCGCGTGGTGGTGCAGTTGGGCCTCGATCACGCGTACCGCGCAGTCCGGGTTCCGGCGTTCGAAGACGTTGTGCGCGGCGGACACGAAGCGGCCGGCCTGGGTGCCCATGAAACCGACGGTGAGGGTGCCGGTGATGCCGCGCCCGGCGAGTTCGGCGCGGTCCAGGGCGACGCGGATGCCCTGGTACAGCGGCAGCAGGTCGTCCCGCAGGCACCGGCCGACCTCGGTCAGCGCCACCCGTCTGCTGGTGCGGGCGAACAGGGTGACGCCGAGCCGTCGTTCGGTCTTCTTGACGGTCTGGGTGACCAGCGCGGGCGAGATGTGCAGTCGGGCGGCGGTACGACCGAAGTGCAATTCCTCCGCGAGCGTCAGGAATATCTCCATTTCGGCCCGTTCCATCATTCCGCCCATTCCCGCCGATCCGACACGTGGTGTGCAGGATCCTGCCCTATCGTTCACGGACGCTGAACAATGGGTGCGGCGGCGGGCTTCCGGGCGGGGGAACGGCCGGTCGCCGACATCGCGGTGGATGTCGGCGACGCCGGTCAGCGGGAGCCGGTCAGGTGGGCGAACAGGACGGTGTTGTCCTGGTAGCCGCCGTGGGCGCGGTCGTAGTCGCCGCCGCAGGTGATCAGGCGCAGTTCGGCCCTGGCCACGTCCCCGTAGATCCGCTCGGTCGGGAAGTCGGACTTGGTGAAGCGCTCGACGGCGTCGACGGTGAAGATCGCCGTGCTCTGGTCGGCGCGGCGGATCTCGACGATGGCGCCGGCGCGCAGCGTGCCCACGTCGAAGAACACCGCCGGGCCGGAGGACGAGTCGAGGTGGCCGACGATCACGGCGGGGCCGAGTTCGCCGGGGGTGGGCCCCTGGTCGTACCAGCCGGACCTGCGGTCGCCGTCGGCCGGCGGCACCTTGACGGCGCCGTCGTCGTCGAGGCCGACCGCGGTCACCGGTGCGTGGAGGTTGATCTCCGCGACGTCCACACCGACCGGTTCGGCACGGGGCAGGATCGGGCCCTGCGGGGCCGGCGAGGCAGGTGCCGATGCGCCGGCGTCGGCGGGGGGCGCGTTGGTGCCGCCGTCGGCGAGGGGGGCCGGCGCGGCGGGTGCGGAAGCCGGCGCCGTGGCGGTGGCCTTGGCCCGGGGCGCTGCGGTGGCCGCCGCGGGCGGGCGTTGCTCCTGGTAGCCGAGTACGGCGAGGTAGACGCCGCACACCATCGCCGCAACGGCCGCCGCCAGGACGAGGCGACGGCCGAAGCGGCGAACGAAGGGTGCGTCAGCCACGCAGGCTGCCCCGACGCAGCGCGAACGCACCGGCCCCCGCGCCCGCGACGGCCAGCGCGGCACCCATTCCCATCAGGGTGTTGTCGTTGTGGGTGCTGCCGCCGGAGCCGGCGGCGACCGCGCCGACCGGGTGCCGCCTGGTCTGCTTGCCGACCACCGGCGCGGGCTTGTGCTTGACCGGCTCCGCCTTGTGGTTGTGCACGTGGTGGTGGATGTGGGTCACGTTGGTGATGTTGTTGATGACCGGCTTCTCGTGGTGGTGGTGGGCCGGCTTGACCGGCTTCTCGACGTCACATTCGTGCCGGCAGTGGTGGTGCCCGGACCCGATCTTGGCGACCGACTCCTCGTGGTGTCCGGCGATGATGCCGGACAATCCCTCGCCGCCCTTGACGTCCTTGGTCTGCGGGCCGGGACCTTCAGTGGCAGTGGCGACGCCACCCATCGCCACGGCGAGCAGGCCCGTGGCCACGGCGGTGCAGAAAACACGAGTGGTACGCATCAGCGTTTGTCTCTCCTTCGCAGAGCCGGCACGTGATCGGCAACCCGATGAGGAACGCGACGGCAAACGAAAGGGTTGCCTGAAGTGCTCGGAAAATCACGTGTTGAGGCTTTATATGACACTTATGGAGGATTGGGTAGGGCTATCCGGCCGCCGGCGCGGGGCTTTGGCGATGTCCCGGACCGGGCGCGCGGCTCGGGTCGATCGGACCGTCGGTTCGAGGCCAACTCGTATGACTTATGGGCTCGTTCGGGTGAACGGCCGAGATCCGCCATCGATTCGGTCGGCCGGCTGGTGGACTTGGCCGGTCCCGACCGCGTCTCGCGGTCCCTCCTGTCGCGTAGGGAGACCAGCATGTCCGTACGTCGTGTTCTGGCCGTCGCCACCTCGGCCGCCGCCGTGGCGGCGCTCGCCGCCGTCGCGCAGACGAACGCCTCGACCGCCATCGGCGCGGAGACCGGCGCCACCGCTTCGTTCGTGGTCAGCCAGTCGCAGTTCGACAACATGTTCCCGGGGCGGAACTCCTTCTACACGTACCAGGGTCTGACCGACGCGCTGAGCGCCTATCCCGCGTTCGCCAACACGGGTGACACGAACACCAGGAAGCGCGAGGCCGCCGCCTTCCTGGCCAACGTCAGCCACGAGACCGGCGGTCTGAAGTACGTCGTCGAACAGAACAAGGCCAACTACCCGCACTACTGCGACAAGTCCCAACCGTACGGCTGTCCGGCCGGCGAGAGCGCCTACTACGGCCGCGGCCCGCTGCAACTGAGCTGGAACTTCAACTACAAGGCCGCCGGCGACGCGCTGCACATCGACCTGCTGCACGACCCGTACCAGGTCGAGAGGAACGCCGCCGTGTCCTGGAAGACCGGCCTGTGGTTCTGGAACAGCCAGCGCGGCGCGGGCTCGATGACCGGGCACGACGCGATGGTCAACAACAAGGGCTTCGGCGAGACCATCCGCAGCATCAACGGCGACCTCGAATGCAACGGCAAGAACCCCGACCAGCGCAACGACCGCATCAACCTCTACAAGAAGTTCGTCGGCGTCCTCGGCACCGACGTGGGCGGCGGCAACCTCTCCTGCTGACCCCATGGGGAACGGGCCCCGGCGCACGGCCACCGGATCGTATCCGGCCGCCGGCGCCGGGGCTCGGCGGTGTGCGACGTCGGCGAACCCGGTGCGGGCGGCGGGGGTTACCAGGACCATCCTTCGTGGCGGCCGATGCGGATGGCCAAGGGGGTCGGGGCCTGGGGGAGGCCCTGGGGGTCGCCGGTGAGGAGTTCGGCGCAGGGACCCGGGCAGGCGAGGAGTTGGGCCGCCGGGGTGCCTCCGGTGACCACGGCGTCCTGGGCGGCGCGCAGGTCGGCGCCGCAGGCCGCGCAGGCCAGACCGGCTCGTTGGTCGCCGGTACCGGGGGTCGCGGTGGTGTCGTGGGTCATGCGGACCGGTCCGCGGCGGTGTGGTCGAAGGCGGTGTCGTCGAAGGCGGTTTCGTCGGAGCGCCCGGTGCGGCGTTCGCCGCGCGATGCCGGTGCGTGCGGTTCGGGCGTCGCCTGGGCGGGGAACTGTGCTGCCGCGCTTGTCATGGGTG
This sequence comes from Embleya sp. AB8, assembly GCF_049739465.1. Lineage (NCBI taxonomy): Bacteria > Bacillati > Actinomycetota > Actinomycetes > Kitasatosporales > Streptomycetaceae > Embleya > Embleya sp. AB8. Next base: position 132,090 of record NZ_JBMHHY010000024.1, on the reverse strand, counting down.
TTCCGTTCTTCGCGGGCCGGGCCGTCAGGGGTTGGGTGCGGCGGCCGTGACAGTCTTCCAACGACTTGCCATCCGAGTGGTCACGGACCGGCCGCGGCGATCTCCCCGAACGGGGGCTTTGGTTCCGGCGTCGGGTGGGTGGGATTCAGGGGCGCCGTGCCGCACCCGGCGGTACATCCTGGCCGTGAGTGGTTCACCGCGCATTTCGGCACGGCACGGCACGGCACGCACGGCCCGACTGGGAGTGGGCGAGTGCACGATCCCGGTCGGGCGCGGGCGACGCGGCCGAGTTCTTGACGCGGCCGAGTTCTCGATCATGGCGCCACACACGTTCAGGCACGTCCGGCAGGTCGGGCGAGGGGCGCCTCCGCCGGACGTGGTGATTCCGGTCCGGAGGAGGCCCGGCGAGCCGGCCCGGGTGGGCCGGCCTGCACACCGTGCCGCACCGTCGGGGCCGGTTCGGTCGCCGGACCGGAACCATCGGTTCGGCCCAGGGACGCTTTCCCGCCGGAAATGGATTCGCTCTTGACGGTGTGCTCGCCGGCGGCGCAGGCTGACACCCGGTCGCCGGCAGCTGCTCACCGGTGGCGGCAGACTGCGCAATCCGCTCGTAGCCGGACCCGCGTCCCATGCCCACCACCCTCCACCCGGAAGGGAGCAGGCTGTGACCATCAGCCCCGCTCAGGCCTCGGACACCGCGCCCACGCCCGAGGAACTCCTGGCCCGGATCAGGGACTTACAACCCCTCCTGGCCGCGAACAGCGCGCGCGGCGAACAGGATCGCCGCGTCGTCGAGGAGAGCATCACCGCGCTCACCGCGGCCGGCGCCTTCAAGCTCGGCCAGCCCCGCCGGCACGGCGGCAACGCCGGTACCGTCCGCCGGATGCTCGACGTCTCCGCCGCCGTCGGCGAGGCCGACGGCGGCACCGCGTGGGTGGTGGCCCTGTGCAACATCTGCGCGTGGGCCGCCGGGCTGTTCCCCGAGCGGGCCCAACGTGAGGTGTGGGCGGACAACCCCGATGCCAGGGTGGCCGGCGCGCTGGTCCCCACCGAGCAGACCGTCAAGGTCGCCGGCGGCCTGCGGGTGAGCGGACGCTGGTTCTACAACTCCGGCTCCTGGCACGCCGATTGGGCCGTATTGGGCGCCCTCGTCCCGGACGAGCAGGGCACCGTCGTCGACCAGGTCATGATGCTGATCCCACGGGCGGATCTCGGCATCGAGGAGACCTGGTTCGTCGCCGGGATGTCCTCGACCGGATCCAACTGCCTCACCGCAGACGACGTGTTCGTCCCCGACCACCGGATCCTGTCGCTGCCCGCCGCGCTGGACGGGCGATACCCCGTCGAGAACCCCGAGGAGGCGCTGTATCGCGCCGCCCTCGTCCCGATGCTCGTACTGCCCCTGGTCGGCCCCCAACTCGGCCTGGGCCGCCAGGCGTTGCGCCTGGTCGAGAGCAGCGCCGCGACGAAGGGGATCGCCTACACCCAATTCACCGCGCAGGCCGACTCGGTGGCGTTCCAACTGCAACTCGCCGAGGCCGCCCTGTTGTTGGACACCGCCCACCTGCACGCCTACCGCGCGGCCGACGACATCGACCGGGCCGCGCGGGAGGGCGGTCGGCTCGACGTACTGCGCCGGGCCCGGGTCCGCGCGGACAGTGCGTGGGCGATCGAGCACGTCACGAAGGCGATCGACCTGCTGATGTCCGCCCACGGCGCCGCCGGCTTCGCCGACACCAGCCCGCTGCAACGGATCTGGCGCGATTCGGCGGTGGCCGCGCGGCATGCGGTGACGCTGCCGGCCGTCAACTACGAGATCTACGGCAAGGCCCTGCTCGGCCGCGACGACCAGATCACGCCGCTGATCTGACGTGTGGTCCGAGCCATCGTCCGGCTCATCGTCCGGCTCATCGTTCGCGACCCATGATCCGGCTCACCGCTCGGCCCCTGATTTGACCCATCGTCCGACCCATCGTCCGACCCATCGTCCGACCCATCGGACGCCGGCGGATCGTCAAGGGGTCTGCCGGCGGGTCGCGAACCAGCCCGCGACGAGGGTCGCCACCGCTACGGCGGTGCCGATCCCGGCGTACCCGAACTGGTAGAGCCAGAACGGGTCGGAGTCGTCGTCCGAGCCGGCCGCGACGAACGGTCCGCCGATCCCGAGGATCACCGCCAACGTGCCGACCAGGGACACCGCCAGCGCCGGGAGCGTACGCCGCAACACGGCGCCGGCGGTCACCCCGAACGCGAACGCGACCAGTGCGTCGACGGCCGGGGAGAATCCCATCGCGTGGAACCACGGCCACCGGGTGATCGAGCCGCCGCGGCCGAACGTGCCCTCCAACCGGTAGGCCACCGTGCCGGTCACCGCCCCGGCCAGGACCAGGCACCCGCCGACGGCGGCGACCTTGGTCGTGTACCAACGTCGCCGGGACACCGACTGTGACCACGCCACCAAATGGGTGCGCTGCTCGATCTCCCGAGCCACCAGCGGCGCGCCGAGCAACGCACCGCAGACGACCGCGAAAGCGGGCAGCCCCGTGGCGAGCGTATTCATCAGCGTGCGGTAGTCGTCGACGAAGGGCCCGCACACGTGACGCACCTGCCCGCTGCCCAGGTCGCACTGGACGGCCACGGCGCTCAGGTCGCCGTCGGCGAGGTGGTCGAGGAACAACAACCAGCCCGCCAGCGCGACGAGCGTGGCCAGCAACCAGAGCACCTGGCCGCGGTGTTGGAGCCAGATCAGCCGATTCATGTGAGCGCCTCCGTCGCGTCGCCGCGGGTGTTGTCCAGGTAGCCGAGGACCAGTTCCTCGAACGTCGGCTCGCTGTCCTGCAATCCGGGCCCGCTCAGCGTCGCGCTGCCCGGTCGGATCAGCGCGCTGCTGCGGCCGGCGCCCGCGTACGCGCTGACCACCTGCCACTGCCCGTCTCCGGGTTCGGGGACCACCCACCCCGCCGGCCCGCTGACCACGCGGTGTTCGTCACGCAGGTCGTCGATGTCCCCGGCGAGCCGGATCCGACCGTCGCGCAGCACCACCAAGTGGTCGCAGATCCGCTCCAGTTCGGCGACCACGTGCGAGGAGAACACCACCGCGGCGCCCGATTCGGCACACGCGTCGAACATCGAGGCCAGGAACTCGCGTCGGGCGAGCGGATCGAGATTGGCCAACGGCTCGTCCAGGAGCAGCAGTTCGGGACGTTTGGCGAGCACCATGGTGAGTGCGACCTGGGCCCGCTGGCCGCCGGAGAGTGCGGCGATCCGGGCGCGGGGCGGGATGTCGAGGCGGCGGATCCGCGCGGTGGCCATCGCCATGTCCCAGCGCGGGTTCAGCTGCCGGCCGATCTCCAATACCTCCGCCACCCGCAACCTCGGCCACAGCGGCGAGTCCTGGGCGACGAACCCGATCCGGTCCAGCCGCTGTCCCGGCGGCGCGCCGGCGATCCGCACGGTGCCGGTGGTGGGTTGCAGCAGGCCGGCCACCGCGTGCAGCAGGGTGGTCTTGCCCGAGCCGTTCGGCCCGACCAGTGCGACCACGCTCCCGGCCGGAACTTCGAGCGCACACTCGCGCAGCGCCCAGGTGTTGCGCCGGTAGCCGTGCCCGAGGTCGGCGCATTCCAGGATGGCCGTCATGCCACACCCCCGCGGGCCAGATCGTCGGTACGAGTGTCGGGTTCGTCGAGCGCGACCGCCAACAACGACCGCATCTGCTCGGCCGTCAAGCCCTGTGCGCGGGCCTTGCCCACCCACCGGCTCAGCGACGCCAACAACGCCGGCGGCAGGTCCATCGGCCGGGTCGCGGGCGAGGCCGCGACGAACGTGCCGCGCCCCTGCTGGCTGTGTACCACGCCCTCGTGTTCGAGCTCGCGATACGCCTTCGCCACCGTGTTCGGATTCACCGCCAGCGCGTCCACCACCTCCTTGACCGTCGGCAACTGGTCACCCGGCCCCAACCGCCCGAGCAACACCTCCTGCCGCACCTGTTGCATGAGCTGCCGATAGATCGGCACCCCGGACCCGGCATCGAGTCGAAACACGCCCACCTCCCCGAAGAACCAAAGTACTAGAAGAGTAGGGAAGTGAAGGTCTGGAGGCAAGGGTTCTGCCGAGGTGTCCCGATGCGGTGGTCGTGGACATGCCAACGGCCCCGAGGCGCGGCCACGTTGCCGCTCGACGGGGGAGCGGTGGTGGCCGGCGGCTTCGGGGCCGGGATAGGTCGGGCAGGGGTCGGTCAGGGGTCTTCGTACGCGGAGCCGAGGCCGAACGGTGGGCCCGGGCTCGGGCCCGGGCCGAGGTGTTACGGCGGCCTCGCGATGTGGGCCCCGGGCGGCGGGGGCGGGCCGGCGGCGGTGCGGCGGTCACCACCGGCGGAGAGGCCGGGCGTCGTGACGCCCGCGTACAAAAAAACACCGTGCGGGGCCCGTCGCCCAAAGGCGCGAGCCCCGCACGGTGTGCGGTGCGTGGGACCTCAGGCGGGGACGATGTTCTCCGCCTGCGGGCCCTTCTGGCCCTGGGTGACGTCGAAGGAGACCTTCTGGCCCTCCTGGAGCTCACGGAAGCCCTGGGCGGCGATGTTCGAGTAGTGGGCGAAGACGTCCGGGCCGCCGCCGTCCTGCTCGATGAAGCCGAAGCCCTTTTCCGCGTTGAACCACTTCACGGTGCCAGTGGTCGCCATGTCGTTCTCCTTCATGTGGGAAGCAGTACCGGAATCCACGTCGTGCGATTCCGCGTCGCCGCACGGAGCCCATCCGGAGATGACCGGTAAAACAAAAAATGCACCCACGGATCACGCCCGTCAGGTGCACACAAAGTTCATGGGTACCACAACTGCAACTGGGTTCAAGGTAGCACGGATAGCGACGAAGACCGGGACGGATGTCGGCAGACACGCCGACTCCGCACCGGAACCAACCCGGAACCAACCCGGAACCAACCCGGAACCACGCCGAGTCGACGGGGAAGCCGACGGGAGCTCGGCCGAGGAACGCCGCGATCGGCGACGAGCGGCTGCGGCAGGACCGCGCCGGTCAGGCCGGCCGCGCCGGCCAGGGCGGCCAGGCCGCTTGGGCCGCGTCGATTTGGCGGGCGTGAGCCGGCCCGGGTGGTCGGGATCGCAGACTCCGGGGCGAGGTCACGACATCGCCGGCCCGCCGGGGGGTTCGTGTCGGCGAGGTCTGGACACGCCGACGGTCGGGTGACAATGCCGAGTCGCGGGCCCGGATGGACGTACGACTGGTGTGCGCGTCCCGACCGGACGCCGCGGTATGCGAAGACTTTGGAGGAGGTTGCCGTGGAGCCGAGGTGGCCCGCAGCGGGTCGTGCCGAGGGTTCGGCGTGCCTGTCCGAGCGGATGCGGATTGCGATGCGGGCCGAACATGAGAGCACCCGGCAGTCGCCGTTCATGGCCAACCTGCTCGGTGGTCGGTTGGATGCGGTGTCCTTCGCCGCGCTGTCGCGCCAACTCTTCTTCGTCTACCGTGAGTTGGAGGCCGCCGCCGAGTCCCTGGCCGATCATCCGTTGGTGCGCCCGCTGTTGGACCCCGTGCTGCTGCGGGTCCCCGCGTTGGAGCGCGACCTGGCGTATCTGGACGGGCCGCACTGGGACCGAGCCCTGGTTCCGCTCCCGGCGACCCGCGTCTACTGTGCGCGGGTACGCGAGGTCGCGCGGGAGTGGCCGGCCGGCTATGTGGCCCACCACTACACCCGGTACATGGGCGACCTGGCCGGCGGCCAGATCGTCCGGGGCTTCGCCGCCACAGCCTGGGGCCATACCCACGAAGGCGCGCTGTTCTACCACTTCGAACACATCCGGGACCCTGGCGCGTACCGCCGCCGCTACCGCGCCGCCCTGGACACCCTGCCGGTGGGCGAGGACGACGCCCACCGCGTCGCAGGCGAGGTCACCCACGCCTTCCACCTCAACAACGCGCTGTTCCGCGATCTGGCCGCGCGCCATGCCCCCGCCGCCGGCGCCGCTCCCGCCGCGTCCTCGGACGGGACCGGAAAAGGTTCGACTCGCGCAGGACTCGCGTAGCCGGTGCGCCGAGCAGAGCCCACCCCGCGGTGACCGAGGCGGCGAACACGCGAACTCGGCGCCGGCGGACCGAGATTGCTCTCGCCATCAACGGCCGGCCATACCGCCACTGCTCGACCCCGGCTACTACCGCGCGGCCATCATCGGCAGCCGTGACCGCGCCGAGTGGGCCGCGATCGTGGCCCAGACGTTGATCAGGCCGATCACCTCGTCCGGCCCGGCCGCCGCATAGCGCACGGTCAGCGGGTTCACCCGTTCCGCGCCCGGCACGGACGCCGCGAGTTCGGCGGCCAGCGGGATCTGGAAGCCCACCTCGAAGAGGAACTTCTCGGGGAGCGGCAACGGTTCGACCTTCGCGGACTTCTCCACCGCCGCCGCGGCGCCGGCCCGGATCAGATCCTGCGCCACGGCCGGATGCACGCTGTTCGCCGCGGTGATTCCCTCGGCCGTCTTGACCGGGACGGTGATCACCCCGGGGAACGCCTGCGCCGTCGCCGCGCAGACCTCGTTGTCCCCGGTGACCAGGCCGACCGGGACGCCGTGCTGCGCCGCGAGCAGGGCGTTGACCTCGGCCTCGGTGACGGGACGATTGTTCAGGCGTACCGACGCGAAGTCGGAGGAGAAGGTATGCGCGAGGACGCCCGGCGCGCCGGCCGCCGCGTGATAGCCGATGAACAGCGCCACCGAATGGTTGTCGCCGAGGCCGTGCGCCATACACTGGGCCTTGGGACTGCCCTGGATCACCCGGGCCCGCCGGTCCAGGTCGCGCGCGATCAGGTTGTCCATCGTGCCGTGGCTGTCGTTGATCAGTACGTTGTCCGCGCCCGCCGCGAACGCGCCCTCGATCGCCGCGTTCGCCTCGCCGGTCATCATCTCCTGCGCCCGGGTGTAGCCGCCGCCTCCGCGCACGATCTGGTCGATGGTGGCGATGCCCGCCACGCCTTCCATGTCGATGGAGATGTATACGTCCATGTGGGTTCTCCCTTTCGTTGCCCTGCTCGGTCGGCCGGTCGGCTGCTCGGCTGCTCGGCTGGTCGGCTGGTCGGCGGGGTGCGCGCGGCACCCTGCCGAGGGTCACCCACATCGCCCCCGGCGGGCGTCGGCGATCCGGACAGGTTCGGCGGCGCTTCTTCGTCGGGGACGACAACCGGGGGCGGGCGGGATCGGGTGGATCGGGCGGGCCCGATGGACGGCCCTTCCGGTGCGATCTCCGCGAATGCCGGCCGGTACGAGTCCAATTGGACTCATGGGCCTGCGCTCGTATAGCTACTGGCTACGCGGGCTCGCCCTGTCGCACCGGCAAGGGCAGGGTGGCGATCGAATACCACACCGCCCAGTCCCGCCTCGTGGCTCAACTCGCCAAGTCCCTCCCGGTGGCGACCCCCGCCGTGCGCCGCCCGGGGGTGGCGGCACCGCCGCATCCGCACCGCAGCAGGAAAACCCAGGTGCTCCGGCCGCCACTCGTCCCTACGCTTCCCGCCATGGACAACACCGGCGCCGAGCGGCTCCTGAACGTCGTGGATGTCGAAGCCACCTGCTGGGCCCGCGGCGAACCGCCGGGCGCGGTCAGCGAGATCATCGAGATCGGGCTGACCGTCGTCGACCTGGCCACCGCGGCGCGCCTCGCCCGGCACCGGATCCTGGTACGTCCCGTCCGGTCCACGGTCGGCGAGTTCTGCACGGAGTTGACCGGCCTCACGCAGGACGAGGTGGACGGCGGGGTCGACTTCGCCGAGGCGTGTCGGCTGCTGGCGGCCGAACACCACGCCGGGTCCCGCCCGTGGGCCAGTTGGGGCGACTACGACCGCAACCAGTTCACCCGGCAGTGCCAGGACACCGGGACGCCCTATCCCTTCGGCCGGCAGCACACCAACGCCAAAGCGGCCTTCACCGAGGCATTCGGCCTGCGCAAACGCCCCGGCATGGCGCGGGCCCTGGAGATCGCCGGGCGGCGACTCGAAGGCCGTCACCACCGGGGCGACGACGACGCCTGGAACATCGCCGCCCTCGTTCTCCACCTGTCCGAGCGGGGCGTCTGGCCGGATCCGTGCTGACCGCGCCGGGCATCCCTCTGCACGCGGAGGCCGAACAGCAGATCGGGGCCGGGGCACTGCCGCGGGACCATCACGCCGCCCTGACGCAGCAGATCGAGCAGGCCGGTCCATCGCTGCGCGCCCGGCACGATCCCCCGGGGCGATCGGCAGCCACCTCATCGTCCGCGTCTCCAACGGTGCGGTGGCCCACCGGGTGACACGTGCGCGCTCGCCGAAATGGCGCCCTGGCCCAACCTCTTGTACGCGCGCAGCATGCCGGACTCCCACTGCCTGCTGGGCCGAGACCGATACGCTGAACGGCGCCGGACCGGCCCGGAAATCGCCCATGCACTCGACCTGCTCTCCCGGCACGTGCGGGTCCACCTCGATCCACGCCGGACGGACGACCGACCGACCGACGCACGTCGGTCGGCGAGATCCTGATCGCCGCAGCTCGCGCCGACTGTCCTCGAACCATCCACCGACGGGAAAAGGCACATGCTCATTCACGGTGAACGGCTGCGACTGACGGCGGCCAGGTGGACCCGTGCTCGAGGCGGTGGCGGCGGGTCCGGTCCGATGTCGTGCCAACTGCCTGTTCGCAATGGTGCTTTCGGACTTTGGGCCCCAATGCGACACGTGTTCACTAGCATGGTGTGGCGGGTGCGCGACGACTCATGGCTCGAGGAGGGCCGCGTATGGCACTGGCCAGGGGATATGACGTCTCCGACTACCAGTCGTCCATTCCGGACGACGCCGACTTCGTAATCGTCAAGGCCACCGAGGGCCGGCGAACGGCCCAGCACACCTATCACGCGAAGGTCGCGGCGGCGCGGCGGCGCGGACTGGCGCTCGGCCACTACCACTTCATGCACAGCGAGAACCCCGTAGGCGATGAGGTCGACTTCTTCTGCGGCACGGTCGGGGACCTGCCGGCGGGCGAATTCCTGGTGCTGGACTTCGAGCCCTACAACCAGGGGCGGAGCGACGCGGCCTGCACGGCGTGGAAGGACACGTGGCTCGCCGCTGTCAAGGGGCGCTATCCCGGCCGCCTGGTGGGGATGTACACGAACCTGGACTGGTGGCATCGGACGAACGACACGTTCGGCGACTTCCTGTGGATCGCGGACTATCAGCGGGCCGCCGGGAACCCGGCCGTTCAGGCGCCGTGGAAGTTTCACCAGTACGCCGAATCGCCGCTCGACGTCGACGTCTACAACGGCTCGGCCGACGACCTGCGGGCCTGGCTCGGGGCGGGTTCCGCGCCGTCCGCGCCGCCGCCACCACCGCCGCCCGCGTCCGGGCCCCGGTCGTGGGAGCGGCTCGTCGACCATGTGCAGTCGATCCCGGAGGGCATCTACGAGGGCCACAACGACACCGACGGCTGGGACAACCACACCGAGTGGGGGCGGCGGTTCGGCGAGGACGGCGTCCCGTGGTGCGTGATCTTCGACTGGTGCATGTACGACGACGTCGGGCTCGCGGACCTGGTGCCCAAGGTCGACAACGTGGACGTGTTCAGCGACTGGGCGCGCGCTCGTGGCCAGTGGTCGGAGTATCCGTCGGTCGGGGCGTGGGTGAACTTCTCGAACGGCGCGCACACCGAGCTGGTACTGCGGTTCGACGACACGTACGTATGGACCAAGGGCGGCAACACGCTGCCGACGGGCGGCGACGGCGGCCAGGGCAACGGCGTGTACGCGCACCGCAACCTCCGCCACGACCCCAAGATCGTCGGCTACTTCGCTCCGAACTTTCCGGACGGCTGCCCGCCGACCGCCGACCCGAACGACTATCGCGCGGGGCGTGCGACCCCGCCCGCAGAGGAGGCCGAAGTGACACCCGACGAACTGCTCCACACGAAGGTCCCGGCGGCGGCGCTGCCGTCCGGCTACGTGCCGGAGGTCTGGGAATTGCTGCGTTCGGGAAGCTCGTACCTGGAGCCGGCCCTGGCTGCACTGACGGCGAAGGTGGCCGAGATCGACGGGAAGATCGCCGCGCCGACCCCGGTGCAGGTGGACACGGCGGCGTTGGTGGCCGCACTCAAGGACCCAACGGTAATTTCCGCCCTGGCCCAGGCGTTACTGGCGGAGGCGGCGGCGCGGTTGAAGCAGTGAGGTAGGGCTGGGGCGAGGGAGCACGTGCCGGTGGCGAGGTGCAAGCGATGGGGAACGCTGTTACTCACCGGTAGAGCCCCAGGTCAGGCAGTATCTGCCCCACGCGTGCGGGGATGCCCCCAGGGGGAGGGCGGGCCGCCACGAACATGGCGATCTGCCCCACGCGTGCGGGGATGTCCCCACCCACGCCCGGGCCCTGCCTCAACTCGCGTTTATCCGCCCCGCCGGCGCGAACCCGCCTTGGACCTCCCCGTCCCCGAGTTGGTGTCGTGGCCCATAGACGCGTGGGTCGTTGGTGCTGTGGGATGGCTGGCGTTGCCTGGTTCCGGTTCGCATCTGCGGGGTCGGGAGCGGGAGTTCGGAGTTCGGCTGTACACCCCTGTGCTGCGGCGGCCCGTATCCGGGTGCGTCGGAAACCTGGAGGTAATTGATGCGTCGGCTGAGCACAACCCTTGCTGCCGCTGCAATGACGGTTGTCGCCGGTGTGGCCGTGGGGTCGCCCGTCAACGCTGTGCCGGCGGACAAGGCGCAGGTCCTGTCCAACTGGACGCAGACCAGCGCGAGTAGCTACAACGCATGGAACTCCGCCCGGCAGCACCAGGGTTCGTGGACTGCATACGCCTTCGACTGGTCGACGGACTATTGCAGTTTCTCGCCGGACAACCCGCTCGGCTTTCCGTTCGCCAACTCCTGCGCTCGCCATGACTTCGGATACCGCAACTACAAGGCGGCCGGCGCCTTTCCCGCCAACAAGGCGCGGCTCGACAGTGCGTTGTACGAGGACCTGAAGCGGGTGTGTGCCCCGTACGGTGCGGTGGCCCGGGCCACGTGCAACGGCACGGCGTGGACCTACTACCAGGCGGTCAAGCTTCTTGGCTGATCCCGATCCCGATCGTGGGTGCCGGGGTCGGCCGTAGCAGGCCCCGGCGGCTCAACCCGGCGACCGCGAGGGCCGAGAGCAGGCCCGTTGCGGTCAGGGCGAGCCACGAAAGAGCAGGGTGGCCGGTGTCCCACAGCGCCCCGATGGCGAGGTTGCCGAGGGTGATGCCGATGCCGCAGATGGTGTTGTACAGGCCGTAATGCGTGGCCACCAGGCGGTTGCGGGCCAGCGATACGACGGTGTCCATCTCGAACGGGTAGATCACCACCGTCCCGATCGCCAGCACGATGGTGGTCACGAACAGCGGGGCCAGGCGTAGCGCCCCGCCGCCGGTCGGCATGGCTGGGAGCAGGAGCGGGGTGAAGGCGCCGGCGGTCAGCATCAGGCCGCGGTGCAGGGCCTGTTCGCGGGTCCAGTGGGATTTGATCCAGGTGGTGATGCGCGTTTGACCGGCCACGGCGACCAGTGCCGAGGTGGCGAACAGGGCACTGGTGAGGGCCTGTTCGTGGCCGGGCGCGGCGGCGCCGGCCCGGAGGGGGAGGGCCAGGTAGAGCTGGAAGGTCAGGACGTATGCGCCGGTCATCGCCGCGGAGAAGAGCAGGAACGGCCGATTGGCCACCACCACCCGCCAGTTGCCGCCTTCCGCGCCCGGGGTCCGCGTCGGCACCGTGCGGCGCAGACCGTATGCCTGTGCGACCGTGAGTCCGGCGAACAGTACGGCGGCGACCGTACACACCAGCCGGAAGTCGACGTTGAGCAGCGCGATGCCGACCACCGGGCCGAGCAACATCCCGGCCTGGTACGCGATGTTGAACAGGGCGAAGGCGTCCACCCGGCGCTCGCCCGCCTCGGCGGCGAGGTGGGCGCGTACGGCGGGGTTGAACAGCGCACCCGCGAACCCGGTCAGTGCCGCGGCGACGAGGAGCGTCGGCAGGGTGACCCCGAAGCCCAGCAACGCGAACCCCGCCGTCCGCAACGCACAGCCCGCCAGCATGACCGGTTTACAGCCGAGGCGGTCGGCGAGCGCGCCGCCGACCAGGAACAGCCCCTGCTGGCACAGGTTGCGCGTGCCCAGGACCAGGCCCACCGACCACGCGGCCAGGCCCAGGTCGTCGGCCAGGTGCGTGGCGAGGAACGGCATGAGCATGTAGAACGCGGTGTTGATCGTGAACTGTTGCAGCATCAACAGCCGTACCGCTGGGCTGAAGGAGCGCAGGCTGGGTCGCCGTCGCTGCCGTCGCTGCCGTCGCTGCCGTTGCTGCCGCCGCTGCCACCGCCGGGTCGGGGAGGTTTCGGGGGTCTGGGGGGCCTGGGGGGTCTGGGGGTTCACCGCGCACCCGCCCTGCTCGTGAGCGCCGTCCCGCGGTCGAGGGGGCAGCGGGTCCAGCGTTGCACGGGGCGTTCCCGGGGGTGGGTGAGTGTGTCGGGTTCGGGCTCGGGGGTGTGGTCGAGCAGGTGGTGGGTGCGGCAGTAGGTGTCGTTGTAGATGGTGTCGACGTAGCGGTGGATGCCGTCGGGGAAGATCGCCGCGATGCGCGTACCGGCGGGGTGGGTACGGGCCGCCCAGCCCGCGACCAGGGCGACCGCGCCGACCGACCAGCCGCCGGCGGCGTAGTGGTGTGCGGCCAGCGTGCGGCAGGCCCAGACCGCCTCGGCCGGGGCGACCCAGTGCACCTCGTCGAACGCGGCGTGGTCCACGTTGCCCGGGTGGATGCTGCTGCCGAGGCCGCGCATCAGTCGGGGGCCGGCGGGTTGGCCGAAGATGGTGGAGCGTACCGAGTCGACGCCGACCAGGCGGGTGTCCGGGTGCAGCGCGCGCAGCGTGCGGGCGACGCCGGCCGAGTGTCCGCCGGTGCCCACGGCGGCGACCAGGATGTCCACGCGGCCCAGCTGTACGGTCAGTTCCAGGCCGAGGCCGGTGTACGCGGCGGTGTTGTCGGGGTTGTTGTACTGGTCCGGACACCACGAATCCGGGTGGTCCGAAAGCAGTTGCCGGACCCGGTCCCGACGGGCCTGCTGCCAACCGCCGAACTCGTGGGGTGCGTCGACGACTTCGACGGCGGCGCCGTGGGCGCGGAGCTGGTGGTGCAGGGACGGTTCCAGGCCGGGATCGGTGACCAGGGTCACCGGGTGGCCGTAGGTGATCCCGGCCAGGGCCAGGCCCAGACCCAGGGTGCCGGAGGTCGACTCGACGATTCGGGCGCCCGGGGCGAGCTCGCCGCGTTCACGGGCGCGGGCGACCATGTGCAGCGCGGGACGGTCCTTGATGCCGCCGGGGTTGTGACCCTCCAACTTGGCGTGGAAGCCGCGTCCGTGGGTGGCGAAGGGTGCGCCGATCCAGAGGGTTGGGGTGTTGCCGACGAGTTCGGCGACGGGTCCGGGGTGGAGCGCGGTCGCGTATGTCGTGTATGTCGCGTGTGGGGTGTGGGCGGGTGATGTGTACATGGCCTGCCTGGTCTTCCCGCGATCCGTCCCGGGGGAGGGCGCGGATCGGCGTACGTGAGCGGGTGTGCGCGGGGCGCGGCGCCGTACGCGCGCGCCTTCGACGGGCGACGCGTGCGTACGGTGGGCCGCTCACGTACGGCTGACGCAGACCAGTTCGCTGCGGGATCGCCCGTGCGGAGGGGTGGGGGCGGGTCGGCCGAGGGGCGTGCCTGGTGGGCCTTCGGTCCGTGGGGTGTGGGCGATGGCGGGGAGCAGGCCCAGGACGAAGAGCAACAGGGCCAACGCCTCTGCGGGACCGAGCGGATCGGGCGCGAGGGGGTGCCCAGCCCGGGCCTGATCGGCTGCGGCGTTGACGTCGGCGTCACCGTCGACGACGTGCCTTGCCGCGTGTTCGGGGGCATCGGCGTGCAGGGTGGGAATCGCCGCTACATCCTCGGCGACGGCGGGCACGATGGCGGCGGTTGCCACGGACGGAGGGCCGTCCGACGCATGCCCGGCGGCCGAGACGAGATGCCCATGGGCCAGCAGCGCGGCGGCGAGCAGCACGACCACCGCCCACACGCCTCGCCGACCCACATCCACGCGCCACGCCATGGCCAGAGTGTAAGCACAAAGTGACGAAGGCTAACGCAACGCACTCATTCGGATGGTTCTGCCCGACCCCGGGAACCACCGCAGCCGACAACCGAGTCACCCCCTCGACCCGTCCGCGCGCCCACCCGCCCGCGCCCCTCGCCCGGCCACCCACACGCGTACCTGGCCGCGCGCCCGCCTGATCGACTGCCCGTACGGCCGTCCGCCCGTCCGCCCGTCCGCCCGTCCGCCTGCCCGTCCGCCCGTCCGTCCGTCCGTCCGTCCGCCCGTCCGTCCGTCCGCCTGCTCGTCCGCTCGCTGGCCCGTCCGCCCGCTCGCTCGTCCGCTCGCCCGCTCGTCCGCTCGCCCGTCCGCTCGCCCGCTCGTCCGCTCGTCCGCTCGCCCGTCCGCTCGCTCGTCCGCCCGCCCGCCCGCTCGTCCGCTCGCTGGCCCGTCCGCCTGCTCGCCCGCCTGCTCGTCCGCTCGCCTGCTCGTCCGCTCGCCTGCCCGCTCGCCCGCTCGCCCGCTCGCTCGCTCGCTCGTCCGCTCGTCCGTCCGCTCGTCCGCTCGCTCGTCCGCTCGTCCGCCCGCTCGTCCGCCCGCTCGCCCGCTCGCCCGCTCGCCCGCTCGCCCGCTCGCCCGCTCGTCCGCTCGCCTGCCCGTCCGCTCGCCCGCTCACCCGCTCTCCACCCCACCCATTCGCGCGCCGACTCGCCGGGAATTGTTGACGTAGGTTGTCAGGGATTGGGGGTGAGGATGGGCGCATGACGAAGGCATTGAGTGGCAAGGTTGCGTTGGTTGCGGGGGCGACTCGGGGGGCCGGGCGGGCTATCGCGGTGGAGTTGGGGGGTGCCGGGGCGACCGTCTACGTGACGGGACGAAGCACGCGGGAGCAGCGCTCGGAGATCGATCGGGTCGAGACCATCGAAGAGACCGCGGAACTCGTGGATGCCGCCGGGGGGCGTGGGATCGCGGTCTGCGTGGATCATCTCGTGCCGGGCGAGGTCGAGGCGTTGGTGGCGCGGATCGACCGTGAACAGGGCCGGTTGGACGTCCTGATCAACAACATCTGGGGCGGCGAGGGGCTGTTCGGGTGGAACGAGAAATTGTGGGAGCACTCGCTGGATAAGGGACTGCGGATCCTTCGGTTGGCGATCGATACGCATCTGATCACCAGTCACTACGCGCTCCCGCTGCTGATTCGGCGGCCGGGTGGGCTCGTGGTGGAGATGACGGACGGTACGGCCGAGTACAACGCCGAGCACTACCGGAACTCGATGTTCTATGACCTGGCGAAGACTTCGGTGATCCGGTTGGCGTTCGCGCAGTCGCAGGAATTGGCGTCGTATGGCGGGACCGCGGTGGTGGTGACGCCGGGGTGGATGCGGTCCGAGTTGATGCTGGACCTGTTCGGCGTCACCGAGGAGACCTGGCGGGACGCGCTCACCAAGGAGCCGCACTTCGCCATCTCGGAGAGTCCGACCTACGTCGGCCGTGCGGTCGCGGCGCTGGCCTCGGACCCCAACGTGGCACGCTGGAACGGCAGTTCGTTGTCGAGCGGGCAAATGGCGAGGGAGTACGGGTTCACCGACGTCGACGGCAGCCGCCCGGACGCGTGGCGATACATCGTCGAGGTACAGGACCCGGGCAAGCCGGCCGACACGACGGGCTACCGCTGACGGCCGAGGCCGGGGCCGAGCCCGGATAGGCTGAACGGCCGCAACACGCCGCGGGTCGGGGTGTCCCGGCGCCGAGACACGGGAGCGACGCCTCGGCACACCCGCACCACTGTTCAACCGTGGGCGCCGGCGGCGAGCGTGACCCATCACGTTCCGCCGCTCGCCGGCCGTCCCGTGCGGAGAGCCGCCACCGGGAAAGCCACCGCCGGGTGACCCGCGCCCGCCGGTCCCGCGAGCTTCCGGGCGTGCTGTTCGATCACTCCGTCGTCTTTGTCTTTGTCTTTGTCTTCGTCTTCGCCGTTGTCATTGTCTTCGTCGTCGCCTTTGCTCTTGCGGCGCAAGCGCCCCACGCGCAACACCGGTGACCTACGCTGCCGCCGAAGGACCGCACGAGTACCGCACAGCTACGGCACAGCTCTACGGCATGGCGCCGAGTACAGACGACTCTCAGGAGCGGAGCGGGGAATGGCGATACGCAAGAGATCAAGGGCCGCCGTGGTCGGTTTGGCGGCGGTCGCGCTGGTGGCCACCGCCTTCGCGGGTCCCGCCCGGGCATCGGGGGATCCGGCTGCCGCGACGGTCGGCCACCAGGGGACGCAACGTGCGATGGACGCGGCTGTACGGGCCGGGGTCCCCGGCGTCACCGCCGCGGCACGAGATGCCGACGGAGTCTGGAAGTCGGCGTCGGGCGTGGGCAACCTGAAGACGGGTGCGCCGCGCGGCAAGAACGACCGATTCCGGGTCGGCAACCTCACCAATACATTCGTGGCAACCGTCCTTCTCCAGCTGGAGGCGGAGAACCGGCTCGCGCTCGACGACACCGTGGAGCGCCATCTGCCCGGCCTGGTGCGGGGCAACGGCAACGACGGCCGCGAGATCACCGTACGGCAGCTGCTCAACCACACCAGCGGCCTGTTCAACTACCTTGCCGACAAGGAATACGGCGAGACGTACCTGGAAGGCGACGGCTACCTCCGGCACCGGTACGACACCCTGACGCCCGAGCGGCGCGTGGACGTGGCCCTTTCCCACGAACCGTCGTTCAAGCCCGGTGCCAGGCACGCGTTCTCCGCCACCAACGACGTCCTGGCCGCGCTGATCATCGAGGAGGCCGGCGGCAGGTCGTACGAGGACGAGGTACACGACCGCATCATCGAACCCCTCGGGCTCGAGGCGACGTCCAACCCCGGCGACCGGATCCGCCTGCCCAAGCCGAGCAGCCGAGGCTACTCCAAGCTCTTCGCGGCGCAGCCGGACCGGATCGACGATGTCACCGAGATGAACGGGTCGCAGGGCTGGGGCAACGGCGACATCGTCTCCAGCGCAGCCGATCTGAACCGGTTCTACGGGGCTCTGATGCGTGGGAAGCTGCTGCCGGCGCGGCAGTTGGCGGAAATGAAGACGACCGTCGACAACCCCGAGTTCCCGGGCGCGACCTACGGGCTCGGCATCGAACGGTTCACGCTGGGCTGCGGCACCACGCTGTGGTTCCACGACGGAGGTGCCGTGGGGTGGATCTCCGCGGTCGCCACCACCGAGGACGGCCGCCACCAACTCGCGTTCAACTACAACGCCACGTGGGGAGCGGAGACCCTCCTCCCCATCCTGAACGCCGAGTACTGCGCCACGCCTTCCGGCTGACGCCGAGTCAGGCCACGACAACGCCCCCGCTCCCCATCGCGCGCGAGACCGAAACGAGTGCCCCCCCGCCCGCCCGCACCGCCACTTCCCGGTGCGGGCTGTGGCGGTCCGACCCCGATTCCGGTGTTCCGCTGTTCCGCTCGGTCACAGTCGTGTCGGCGCAGCGGCCCGGCCGCCGGCGGCGCCGGTCAAGAGCGTGGCCTTGACCGCGAACTGCCCTATTACGCCCCGGCTTCCCGCGCGACGGCGGCCGGGTCGGCGGGGTCGGCCGGGTAATCCTGACCGAAGTCGGCCGACCGGCTCACCGGTTCCCACCTGGCCGCCTCCTCCAGTTGGCTGCGCGAGTAGCCCTGCGCCATCTCGACGGCACCGGCCCCGAGGATGAGGTGGGAGGGGAGGGCCGGCTGCCTGACGAGTCGGACCAGGATCTCACCGGCCCGCTCGGGGTCGCCCTGGGAGGACACCTCGCTCTGGAACAGGCGCACCATCTCCCCGACCGTCGACTCGTACTCGGGCGCGACCTCCGGGACCTGCATCGAGGCTCCGGCCCAGTCCGTGGCGAAGCCGCCCGGCTCCACCACCAGGCACCTGATGCCGAACGGCGCCGTCTCGGCCGCGAGCACTCGGGTGAAGCCGTCCACGGCGAACTTGGCCGCCTGGTACGACCCGAGCCCCGGCGTGCTGCCGACCCGGCCGCCGATCGAGGAGAACTGCACCATCGTGCCGCCCCCCTGGGCCCGGAGGACCGGGAGCGCCGCCGTCGAGACGTTGTAGACCCCCCAGAAGTTGGTGTCGAACTGACGGCGGAAGTCGTCCTCGGGCGTGGTCTCGATCGCCGAGGTGTTCGCGTATCCGGCGTTGTTGACCACCACGTCGACCCCGCCGAAGTGGTCGACCGCCGCCTGTAGGGCGGCCACGGCGGCCGGCCGGTCGGTGACGTCGAGCGCCACGGGGAACACCCGGTCGCCGTACTGCTCGACCAGGTCGGCCAGTTGCTCGGGCCGGCGGGCGGTCGCGACGACTCGGTCGCCGGCCGCCAGCGCGGCGCCGGTGAGGGAGCGGCCGAAGCCGCGCGAGGAGCCGGTGATGAACCAGGTGAGGGTTTCTGCAGTCATGCTTCTAGCGCAACACAGTTTTGTTATTAGTGCAACCTTGTTGTGGTAATTGGGCGTACCCGCGCGTGTCGCCGCACCAATCGCGCAACGGGGTCGCCGTATTACCGAAACCCCGTTTCGTTATGCTGGGGTGGTGACCAACGCCGATGCCGACTTCCTGCGCGCTCGCAGCCCCGAGGCCAAGCGCTTCCGCGAGGAGGCGATCCTCGCGGCGGCGGCGCGCCTGGCGACCAGGGATGGGGTGCGGGAGGTGACCGTGACCGCCATCGCCGACGAGGTCGGCATGCACAAATCCGCGATGTTGCGTTACTTCGAGACACGCGAGGACATCTTCCTGCGCTTGGCGGCGAACGCCTGGCGGGACTGGTCGGCCGAGGTGCGCAGCCGCCTGGAGGACAGGCGCCTGGAAGACAGGCGCCTGGAAGACAGGCGCCTGGAAGTCGGTACGCCTCGCCCCGCCTCCACCGGTGGGCCGGAGTGGGATCGCACCGCCCGCTCGATCGCCGACACACTGGCCCGGTCGCTGGTGGCCCGCCCGCTCTTCTGCGACCTGCTGGCCCACACCCCGCTGAATCTGGAACGCAACGTCTCCACCGACACCGTCCGGGCCTTCAAGCGTGTCGCCATCGCGGAGGTCGCGGCGATCGGCGCCACGCTGGGCACGATCGCGCCGCTGGATCCCGAACAGGCGCAGGGTGTGGTGGTGACCGCCACGTCGATGGCCGGTGCCCTGTGGCAGATGGCCGCCCCCGGCACCCGGCTGCGCGCCTTCTACGAGACCGATCCCGAACTGTCCCACTGCATCGTCGACGTCGAACCCAGGCTGGCCGACATCCTGACCGCACTGCTCACCGGCTACGCGGAGTTGTAGCGGCGCTGAGCACGTACACGTACACGTACACGTAGACGTAGACGTGCGCATAACCAGTAACCGGTCGTGTACCGCGTCGGCACAGTCTTCAGGGTCGGCGGGGCCGGTGGATGGTGAAGAGGAGGGCGGCGGACGCGGCGACGATCAGGGCGACGAACGCCGGGTGGATGTCCTTGGACAGGCTTTGCGCGCCGTCGGGTCGTACCAGCCACACGGTGAGCGGGATCGCGAAGGCGACGGCCACGAGGGCGGCCGTCGCGCGGATCGTTCGGTCGTGGACTCGGGTGAGGGCGCCGTACAGGGCGATGGCCACCGGCACCACGGCGAGGAGGGCGAACTGGGCGAGGACCATGACGGGGACCGCCCAGGCGGAGATGGTCACCGCCCGAGGGATACGCCGGTCGGTCCGTGCGGGGGATGTTGTCGAGACTGACATGACCTTCTCCTTGTTTTTGCTTCTTGTGCGGGCTTCCTGTGCATGCTTCCCGTGCATGCTTAGGTGCTTTGCCGTTCGTTATAAGTTGTAGCGCTCGTGATTGGCCATCGTCAAGAACTTTCGTGATACCTTCTCACTGGAACTTGAGTGTGTAGCTGCCGAGGTTCGACGAGGGGTATGGCATGGCGGAGACCGATACGGCGACCCCGCGCGAGCGTTATCGCGCCCAGGTGCGCGCGGAGATCAAGGAACACGCCTGGGCGCAGATCGCCACCGACGGAGCCTCCGCGCTCTCGCTCAACGCGATCGCCAAGCGGATGGGCCTGAGCGGACCCGCCCTCTACCGCTACTACGCCGGCCGCGACGAGCTGATCACGGAGCTGGTCACCGACGCCTACCGCAGCCTCGCCGACACCCTCCGCGCGGCCGGCGCGTCGGCCGGCCCGGATCCGGCCGCGCTCGCGTACGCCCTGCGCGACTGGGCCCTGGCGGATCCGCAGCGATATCTCCTCATCTTCGGCACGCCCGTTCCCGGCTACCACGCGCCCGACGACGTCACCGCGATCGCCGACGGGATCATGGCGATCATGCTCGACGCCTGCACCGCCGTGATGCCTGCCGACGGCCCTGCGGATGGCCTCGCAGATGGCCTGGCGGAGTCCGCCGCGTCGCCGCTCGACGCACACCTCGCGGACCTCGCGGACCACCGGCAGTGGGCGCGCGAGCATCCCGCGTCGCCCGCCGTCCTGCATCGGGCCCTGGTCTTCTGGACCCGGCTGCACGGCGTCCTGTCCCTGGAACTCGCCGGACACTTCACCGGAATGGCCTTCGACGCCGCCCTGTTGTACGCGGCCGAACTGGAGGACCTGTTCGCCGATCGCCACCGGTGAGCGCCGAAGCGCCGAAGCGCCGAAGCGCCGAAGCGCCGAAGCGCCGAAGCGCCGAAGCGCCGAAGCGCCGAAGCGCCGAAGCGCCGAAGCGCCGAGCCCGCCCGATCGTGCGCCGGGCACGTCGTGTTCGTGCCCGATTCGTTCCCGAGCGCCCCGGCCTCAGCGGCGCAGCGTCGTCTCCTGTCGCAGGTGCGACATCTTCTCGGGGTTGCGCAGGGCGTAGAGCCCGGTGATGAGCCCGTCGTCGATGCGCACCGCCACGACGGTGTCGATCGCGCCGTCGTGCCCGAGAATCAGCGCCGGGTAGCCGTTGACGTGGGCCGGCCGCAGCGTGCCGACGGCGGCCATCCGACCCAGCCCGGCGGTCAGCAGGCGGGCCACCTTGTCGGCCCCCACGACCGGGTGCAGAACGGCCTGCCTGATGCCGCCGCCGTCGCCCAGGAAGACGACATCCGGCGCGAGGATGTCGAGCAGGCCCTGGAGGTCACCCGTCTCGGCCGCCCGTCGGAACGCGTCGAGTGCGTCCCGGGTCTCGGCCGGCGAAACCAACCCGCGCGGTCGACGTGCCGCGACGTGGGCCCGGGCCCGATGGGCGATCTGGCGGACCGCGGCCGGGCTCTTGTCGACGGCTTCGGCGATCTCGTCGTACCCGAGGTCGAACACCTCGCGCAGCACGAACACCGCCCGCTCGGTCGGCGTGAGCGTCTCCAACACCAGCAACATCGCCATCGAGACGCTGTCGGCCAGTTCGACGTCCTCGGCCACGTCCGGGGCGGTCAGCAGCGGTTCGGGCAACCAGGGGCCGACGTAGGACTCCTTGCGGCGGCCGAGCGTACGCAGCCGGCTCAGCGCCTGGCGAGTGGTGATCCGGACCAGGTACGCACGCCGATCCCGGACCGCGTCGAGATCGACACCCACCCAGCGCAGCCAGGTCTCCTGCAGGACGTCCTCCGCGTCGACGGCCGAGCCGAGCATTTCGTAGGCGACGGTGAACAGCAGGTTGCGATGGGCGACGAAGGTCTCGGTGGCGGGGTCGGTGCGCCCACCATCGGCGGCGGGCGGCTGCCCGGCCGGGTCCGCTGCGGGCTCGCTGTTCTCGCCGGGTTCGCCGCTCTCGCCGTGCTCATTGCGTTCGTCGTGCTCGCCGTGTTCGCCGCGTTCGTTGTGCTCGCCGTGTTCGTCGTGTTCGCCGCGCTCATTGCGTTCGTCGTGCTCGCTCTTCACCAGTTGCTCCTGCCTGTTCGCTCTCGGCGGTGCCCCGCGCACAAGACGCCGGTCCGCGCGGATTTGTGACACCCGGGAGCGGTGGCGCAGGTCACACCGCAGCTCCGTCACAGGCGGCGGGTCGCCGGCATCTCTTGTTCGTCCGGTGCCGGACCAAGTGCACCACCACGATTGAGGACGACGTCATGGAACCCCGTTTCAACCTGTTCGAGAACGAGATCAGCGCCAGGTTCAGCAAACGATTCTTCAATGCCAGTCAGGTGATCTCCCAGTCGCCGCTGCCGACTGGCACGCAGGAGCTGGTGTCGCTGCGGGTCAGCCAGATCAACGGCTGCGGCTGGTGCATCGACGCGCACGCCAAGGAGGCCGCCGCCGCCGGGGAGAGCACGACCCGGATCAACCTGGTCGCCGCCTGGCGCGAGTCCACCGTGTTCACCGAGGCCGAGCAGGCCGCGTTCGCGTTCGCCGAGGAGGGCACCCGGCTTGCCGACGCCCACCACGGCGTGTCCGACGAGACCTGGGCCCAGGTGCGCGAGCACTACGACGACGACCGCATCGCCGCGCTGGTCGCCCTGGTGGCCCTGGTCAACGCGGCCAACCGGCTTGCGGTGACGGTGCATCAGCGGGGCGGTTCCTACGAGCCCGGCATGTTCGCGGGCCTGACGAGCTGAGCGGTGGATGAACTTTTGCACATCGGCCCGGCCCGGATCGTTCGATCCGGGCCGGGCACGGCGGCGGTCGCCGTGGCGCACGCTCGTGGCAAGAGCAGGGTCAGTCGGCGTCGCCGAAGCGGACGGAGCGCAGCTTGAGCGCGTCCGTGGCCGGCTTGCCGTGCGGCTTCAGGCGCCATTCGGCGCCCTTGCAGTCGGCGCCCACGTAGACCTTCGCCCAGTTGTCCGTGTCGTTGTGCGGCGCGTAGCCCGGCTCAAGTTTGTCGGAGCCGACGCCGTAGAGGTTGATGCACCTGCCGCTGTGCGGGTCGTGCAGGGTTGCGTGCCGCTCGTGGCCGTCGTCGTCGACGTACTTGTAGTGGAACGCGCCTTGGGCGGCCACGGACGTGCCGGGCAGCGACAGGACCAGCGCGACGGCGGCCACGGCGGCACCGGCCGCATTGCGGAGCTTCAAATCGAAATCCCTTCCAAAAGGCAACTTGTCCCGACCTTAGGGTCAATCCACCTGGAAGAGATGGCATTTCCGGAAGATCGCGCGTGGCGTGCCACGAGTGGGTGACGGCGGTCGCGGGGGCGACTGGAACGGCGCCCCCCGGCAGTGAGACGCTGGCCGTGCGGTGCGCCACGGCCGACGCGCGCCGAGAAGCGGAGGCGTGATGACTCGGCAACTGATGCGCTGGATGGGTTGGTTGCCGCGCCGGCGGCGCCGCCCGCCGGCCCGCTCGGCGGTGGCCGACACCACCGTCCCGGCGGCGCGCGTGGGCGACGGCCCGGCCGAGGCGCGTCGCCCGGCGGGCGCGGCGTGGGCGTACCGAACGCCCACTCCCGAACAGGTGATGATCGCCTTCGCCGACGAGGCGATCGCCAATGTGCTGATCCCGCGCTACCTGGCCGAAGCCGAGGCCCAGGCCCGTGGTTCGGGCAGCGCGTTCATGATCGGTCAGACTCGCGAGGAACGGCTCGCCTGGGAGCGGCACGGCCGACTGGAGTTGCTGACCTGGTGGGGTCTGCGCGACGAACTCGCCGGCCGGGTGGCCGTGACCGGGAGCCAATACCGACACGATCCCGACGCGTGGGAGCGACACCGCCGCGCCTACCGGGAGTTCGCCGCGCTGGTCCGGTGGGGGCACCGGCGGGGCTTCCGGACGAACTGACCCGGCGCAGGGGATGGGGCGGCGGAACGCTTGCCCGACGGGCGGCTATTCGCCGCCGGCCCCATGCAACGGGATCAGGCCCGCGTCCGTCGGCGCGAAGCCGCAGGCGTCGAAGTAGAAGCGTTTCAGGTGGCCTTCGAAGTCGACGTGCAACCACTCGCACCCCGCCGCCCGCGCCTCGCGCACCGCCACCGCGACCAGCGCGGCGCCGATCCCGCCGCCTCGGTGCCGCCGGTCCACCACGGTGTCCAGGACGAAGGCGTGGCCCCCGCCGTCCCAGGCCACGTTGACGAACCCGACCAGCCGACCGCCGGGTTCCCGTGCGCAGACCCAGCCGAGGCTGTGCCGACGCACCCGCGCGGACCAGCCGATGTCGACGGGCGGGTGGTCGAAGCCCTCGGCGTGCAGGGCGTTGAGGTCGACGTCGGCGAAGTCGCCTCGCCATTCGTATTCATAGGTATGGGTGACGGTCATGAGGGTGATCGTAGGAATCAGCGAACGGCGGTGGAGGAGGCCGGTGCCCGAGCAGCCGCCGCGTCGAGGCTCGGATAGGTCACGCCTTTCCTCGGGATCGGGGCCGGGATCGGGACCGGGATCGGGGCCGGCGCCGGGGCCTCGGGCCGGTAGAGCCGGTAGAGCCGGTAGGGCTGGTAGGGCCCGAGGCGGGGGCGACCGACCGACCCCCACCCCCGACGTCGCGGCGCCCTACGCGCCCTACGGCGCGGTGAGCGGTTCCGCCGCGTAGGCCCGGTGCAGCAGTTCGACGAACCCCGGCGCCTCGGGCACGGTCACGCCATCGATCCGGTGTACCGCCACCCCCGGCGTCCACGAGTTCATCACCACCGCACCGCTCAGCGTCGGCAGGTCGGCGAGGGTGATCTCCCGGTCGTGCTGCGGGACGCCGAGCCGGTCCAACTGCCGGCGGAGGATGGCCATCGTGATGCCGCCCAGCAGGTCGGCCACCGGCCAGACCACGGCGGTGCCGTCCCAGAAGGCCAGGTTCCAGATCGTGCCCTCGCTGAGTCGACCCCGCCGGTCGACGAACACGGCGTCGTCGAAGCCCTGGGCGACGGCTCGGCGCAGGTGGTAGGTCTTGGCCACCTCGCCGACGTGCTTGACCGCCGGGAGGTCGCGTTCGTGCTCGACGGCGGCCAGGGCCAGTGGGCCGGCGGGGCCGTTGTGGGGTGCGGCGGTACGGACCAGTACGTCGGGCTCCGTGTCGACGCCGCGCGCGGTGAACTCGCCTGCCGAGGAGTACATGGTGGCGGTCAGCGACCGGTCGGCCGGACCGTCGGCGAGGGCCGTACGCAGGAGCGCCCGGACCCGCTCGTCGGGCAGCGCCAGGCCGAACAGTTCCACGGAGGCCGAGCGCAGCCGCTCCAGGTGCAGGTCCAGGCCGCGGATCCGGCCGTCGCGTACCTGCATTGCGGTGAAGTGGGCATAGCCCGCGAAGGCGAGAGGCGTCAGGTCCTCGACGGTCGCCGGCCGCCCGTTGCGCTGGGCGCGCGGTGCGTCGTCGGGGGTGGTGGTCGGTGCGGTTGGGGTGGCGGCGGTGCTCATCGGCGGTCTCCCGGGGTCGTGGTCGTGCGCGCGGCCGATCCGTCGTTCATCGGCGGCGGCGGCCGGTACCGAGCCTGCCCCAGCGCGGGCCGATCGCCCAGAGCCCTGCTCTGCTTACGACCGGTGGTCCTACTACTGCCAGGGTCAGTCTCATTCGTACCGCTGTGCGTACGACCAGGAATAATGGCGGTCATGAACGATCGGCGTGGTGGGGAGGGCGGGGAGCCGGAGCGGGCGGCGGCGGAGGCGTATGCGGCGGAGCCGGGCGGCGGTGAGCACTCGCTCGACCCGCGTGCCGAGATCAGCGAGTTCCTGCGCAGCCGCCGGGCCCGCCTCGGGCCGGCGGACGTCGGGCTGCCGACCGGCGGGCGGCACCGGCGTGTACCGGGACTGCGCCGCGAGGAACTGGCTCAGCTCGCCGGGGTGTCGGTGGCCTACCTGACCCGGCTCGAACAGGGCAAGGGGCACAACGTGTCGGCCGAGGTGCTCACCGCGATCGCCCGGGCACTGCGGCTGACCGACGCCGAACGTGCCCACCTGACCCACCTGGCCAAGTGCCGGCACCAGCCCCGGGATCGGTACGTGTCGACGCGACGGCAGCAGGTACGCGCGTCGTTGCGGGGGTTGTTGGCCTCGCTGGAGGGGGTGCCGGCGTATGTGTCGGGGCGGCGTACGGACATCCTGGCCTGGAATCCGATGGCGGCGGCGCTGTTCGGCGACTGGGACCGGTTGCCGGCGCACGAACGCAACTGGGCGCGGCTGGTGTTCCTGCGGCCCGACTACCGGCGGCTGTTCCTGGACTGGGAGTCCAAGGCGGCCGACATCGTCGGTGCGTTGCGCCTGGACGCGGGCTGCTACCCGGACGACCCGCAGTTGTCCGCGCTGGTGGGCGAACTCTCGGTGAAGAGCGAGGAGTTCCGCCGCCTGTGGGCCCGGCATGACGTCAAGGAGAAGAACCACGGCACGATGCGCCTGCAGCACCCGCTGGTCGGCGACCTGACGTTGCCGTTCGAGTCGTTGCGGCTGCCCGACGACCCCGAGCAGGTCCTGACCATGTACCACGCACCGGCCGACTCCACCGCCGCCGAAAACCTTCGCCTGCTGGCCAGTTGGGGTGCGGACGCGACGACTGCGGACTCCCGCGCACCGGGGCCGGGGGCGTGAACGGCCTTCGCGCGGGCGCCTGAACGGCGTTTGTCGGAGCTGGAAGTGCGGACGCCGGAGCCGGAAGTGCCTTCGCCAGCGCCGGAAGTGCCGTCGCCGGGGCCGGAAGTGTCGTCGCCGGAGCCTGAACCGGCTTTCGATATGCGCTCCGGCGACCCCCGGGCGGGCCGCCGGGCCGCTGTCGGGTTGCGGGGTCCGTTGATCGGCGGGTCAGCGGTCGTCCAGGACGATGGGCTGGACCGGGCGGCTGCGGTCGCTGTCGGGTTCGATCGCGTCGACGACACGGGCGAGTTCGCTGTATACCCGGCGGGCTATCGCACCGTTGACGCCGAATCCGGAACGATTGGCCAGATTCATCGTGGCGATGAGGTGGGCCAATTGCGGGCCGGAGACGCGGGCTTCGATCATCCCGTTGGTGGTGCTGACGTCCTCGGCGCGTGGTGGGATGTACGTGCCGTTGAGGGACAACGGTGCCCTTTCGGCCTGTTCGTGGATGAACGCCCACGTGTCCTGATGGCAGTACACCTGGATGCTGGCGACGCCCGCGGCGGCTTCCATCCGTCTGCGATGCTCGATGCGCCGGTCCAGATCGTGGTACTTGGCGGCTCGTCGATCGCGCCACCAATCCCTGAATCCCATGCGAACTCCCTTCCCGAGGTGTCGTGGTCGGCTCGCGAACTCCACCAGCCCATCGTCGTGTCGCGGTATGTAATTGAATAATAACGCAGAGTTCCAAGCGTGCATGCCGGTTTTCCACAATCGAATCGGGACGCCGATTCCGCTGCGGTGCAGGCGTGTTGGGGTGATCGGTGCGATCAGTGTGATCGGTGCATTCGAGCGGATCGTGCCGTTCGAGGTCGCGCGCGATGTGCCACGCTGAGGGCATGTCGAGGCCGGGGGATCAGGGTTGGTCGTTCGCCACCACACGCGAGAGGCCGCTCTTCGCCGCATGCCGCGAGTCGGCCGCGCCGGACGTGGAGCACGCGCTGACCGGCGACGCGACGTTGTGCGGGATCTCGCGGGAGCGGGTGACGGTGTATCGACACCCGTTCTTCCTCCGGAGACCGGACGCATGCGTGGAATGCGCGCGGCGGGCGGCGGCCGTGCCCACCGAACCCGGCGTCCAGGAACGCCTGCACCGCCGACTCGAGGACGCGGTGCCGCGCCCGTTGCGGGACGAACTGCTCGAGCTGCTGCGCCGGGGCGCCGAGGTGCGGTTGTGGGTCGACGGCCCCGCCCACCGGATCATCCGATACCACGCGGAGCTGGACCGCATCATCGAGGGCCGCGAATCGACCTGGCCACTGGTGAACGCCCGCAGCGCACTGGGCCTGGCCCGCGTGGTCGCCGCCGACGGCCGAGAGTTCGTCGTATTCCTCCCGGAGGGCAACATCCCCTTCGTCACCCGCGCCGAGCCGAGGACGTCACGGCCGACGGACGCGTGAACCCGGGAGCGAGCGGCGGCCCACCCTCGGATGACGGGCGGGTGGGACGGGATAATGCGACGAACGGTGTTTGTGGGTACTGCGTCACCCGATGAAGAGGGTCCGCGTCAGCGCGAGGTGAGGACGCAGAACTCGTTGCCCTCCGGGTCGGCGAGGACCGTCCACGGCACGTTGCCCTGGCCCACGTCGGCTCGCGTCGCACCGAGATTCTCCAGGCGCGCGACCAGGTCCGATTGATGCGCGGCAGAGGTGGTGGCGAGGTCGATGTGCACGCGGTTCTTCACCGTCTTGGGTTCCGGCACGGCGACGATGTCGATGCAGACGGCGATGGGGTCGGGATAGGTGATGCCCTCGGGTTCGAGGTTGGTCACGCCGGGTTCCTCGCTGGAAATGCTCCAGCCGAGTGCCTCCGCCCAGAACCGGCCGAGGGCGGAATCGTCGCGAGCATTCATCGCAATCTGCACAAGCCGCGTCGCCATGCCGCCGATTCTATGCCGCGCACCACCCGGGAACCGCCGAGGTGTTCGGCGCCCCTTCGGCTGAACCGGCGGTGTCGGAGGCGTTGGGTATTGTGCTGCGATGACTGATCTTGTATTGGTGGCCGGTGCCTGGTTGGGCTCGTGGGCCTGGGACGACGTGGTGCCGGAGTTGCGGGCGGCCGGGCATGGGGTGCATCCGGTGACGCTGGCCGGGCTGGCCGAGCGGCGGGGTGAGCCGGTCGGGCAGCAGACCCACGTGCAGGACATCGTCGACGTGGTCGAGCGCGGCGATCTGCGTGATGTGGTCGTGGTCGGGCACAGCTATTCCGGCATCCCGGTCGGTCAGGCGGCCGAGCGGATCGGCGAGCGGCTGCGGCGTGTGGTGTTCGTCGACGCCAATGTGCCGACCGACGGGAAGTCGTTCGCGTCCGGGTGGGCCGGGCCGGCCGAGTTTGCCGCCGCGATCGCCGCCAACGGTGGGTTCTGGGCGCCGTTGACGGCGGCGGACTTTGTCGACCAGGGCCTGACCGACGAGCAGATCGCCCGGATCGTCGGCGGCTCGACGCCGCACCCGGGCGCGTCGCTGACCGAACCGGCCGTACTGGCCCGGTCGATGGGCGAGCTGCCGGCCATGTACATCAAGTGCCTGCTCGACGGTGACGAGCCGCGCGCGGAGGTGGCCGAGCTGCTGGCCACAAGCGAGCGGTGGCGTCGGGTCGACCTGGATACCGGCCACTGGCCGATGTTCTCCCAGCCGCGTGAACTGGCCGGGTTGTTGCTGGACGCCGCCGCCGCGTGAGCACGGCGGCTGCCCATTGGAAGGACCCAGTGGAAAAACCAGTGGAAGGAACCGGTTTGCTCGGCCGAACCACACGCCATGCGATCCCGCCGATCACCCAGTTCGCATCGCCGGAGCTGATCAACGCGATCGTCTACGAGGGCCATCCGCCCGGCGAGGATGACAACTGGCCCACCAGCGGCGCGGCGGACCGGGCCACGTACGCCTACTGGGCGCCGCGGGTGTGCGGGATGGCCTGTCTGCGGATGGCCCTCTACGCCCGGGACGGCCACGCGCCCACGCTGCACGAGTTGTTGGCCGGCTGCCTGGCGCACGGCGGATACGTGCGGAACGAGGACGGCAGCGTGGACGGGCTGATCTACCGGCCGTTCACGGCGTATGTCGCCGCCGAGCACGCGCTGCCCGCGGAGGTGGTCACCGAGCTGGGCCCGGGTCGGCTCGTCGCCGAACTCGACCTGGGCCGGCTGGTGATCGCCTCCGTGCACTGCGAGATCCGCCGTCCGGAGCGGCCCGCGCCCGGACGCGGCGGGCACTTGGTGCTGGTGACCGGGCATCGCGACGGGATGGTGGAGTTCCGCAATCCGTCGGGACACCGGCCGGAGGCCGTGGATGCCACACTCCCGCTCGACGTGTTCGACACGTTCGCCGCGCACCGGGGCGTGGTTTTGCACGTGTGACGGAGCCCGCTCGGCTCGGGTCGGACCGGCTCGAGTCAGCTCAGCTCAGCGCGAGGGTGGCCGGCAGGGCGACGCCCGTGGCCGGCGCGTCCTCGTGGATCCGCATCAGGGGTGAGTGGTTGGGTACCGGGGTGGGCAAGTCCGGTACGCGGGTGCCCAGTTGGAGGAGGGCGCCGGGGACCCGGGCCGGGATGTGGCCGAAGTCCTCGCCGGCGAACGCCGGTCGGGGCAGGGTATGTACCCGCTCGGCGCCGAGCGATCGTCTTCGCTCAAGCACCGGCGATCACCGTGCCGCATGGCTGGCATGGCGCGGTGTTC
This sequence comes from Embleya sp. AB8, assembly GCF_049739465.1. NCBI lineage: Bacteria > Bacillati > Actinomycetota > Actinomycetes > Kitasatosporales > Streptomycetaceae > Embleya > Embleya sp. AB8. Next base: position 101,882 of record NZ_JBMHHY010000024.1, on the reverse strand, counting down.
GGGACGAATCCGGTGGCGTATGCGCTGCCGCGCGCCCATGGTGGCGTGCCGGCCGCCGACTTCGTGACCTCGGCGCTGACGATGGCCGACCTGACGCGGCATCGGGGCGAGGGCACCGCCCTGCCGGTGGGCGTGGCCGTGGATGCGGACGGGGCGAGACGACCGATCCGGGCGCGGCGCGGGCGTTGTTGCCCGGCGGGGTCGGATGGGCACGTTGGTGGGGCTGTTGGTCGAGTCGTTCGCGGCGGCGTTGGTCGGTGCGCGGGCCGGGGAGGGCGGCGCCGGGCGTGGTGTGTTGTGTGTGGTCCTGGATACCCGGGTGTTCGGGGACGGTGCCGCCGACCGGGTCGAGGAGCCGGCGGCCGAACTGCGCGCGGCGGGTGGGCACGTACCGGGTACGGGAGAGCAACCGCCGCCGGACGATGCGGTGCTGACGGTGCGTGCGGCCGTCTGGGCTCGGCTCGCCGACGCTGCGCGGTGACGGGTGTCTCCGCCTTCGCCCCGTCTCCGCCGGTCGTGCTCGGGGCGGCCGGCGGGGGCCGGGGGAGGGGCTCTACGCTGGGCCGATACGTCGGTTCCGCGCGCCGAGGAGCGTCATGACCCTGATCGCCCACCGCACCTTCCGGCTCGCCCCGAAGCCGTGGGACAGGTTGACGTGGGTGCGGGTGCCCGACGGGCTGGAGTTTCGGATCTACGAGTTCACCACGGTCGCGTGGGGCAGACCCGACCTCGACACCACCCCCGACGAGGAGGCCCGCTGGCCGCAGGCCGCTGTCGTGTTCGAGCAGGAACTGCGCGCGGCCCAGTCGAATGTCCGCTGGGAGCACGGGATTCGCACCGTGTCGCGGTTCATGGCCGATCACGTGACGATCCGGCGGTGGCGCTACGACCTGATCCCGGGGCGCAAGGCGCGTTCGCGCCGGTCCTGGGAGCGGTGTGTGGCCCGGATGCGGGCGGCCGAGGAGGTCTACCGGCCGGTGCGCGAGGAGATCGAGGCGCGCCTGGCTGCGCACGCCGCCGCCGCGGGCGAGGGCACGGGCTGAACCGGCCCCGACACCGGGTCGCCGCTGCGGCGGCAACACGGCAACGGCGGCGGCGAGTTGTGCGACGACCAGCACGGCTGAGCTGCTGAACCGTTGAGCCGCCGAGTCGTTGAGCCACTCGGCTGCTCGGTCACCGAGCCGTCTGGTCGCCGCACTTCGAGCTCGCCGCTACACGGTCGTCAACTGCCGGTAGTGGCTGGGGCGTCCGTCTCGGTGCACGAGTATGCCTATACGTTCGGCGTCGGCCCGATGGACCAGGCGGGGGTGGCCGTCGGGTCGGCGCAGGACCGTGGTGTGCCAGGGTGTGGCCCACGCGTCGGGGGCGTCCAGGAGTCGGATCCCGAACTTGTCCGCGCCGCGCCGTTGCGGGTGGATGGACAGTCGGACCGCGCGCGGGTGGTGCTCGGCGACCAGGTCGCCCCACGCCCGGCTGCGTTGGATGACGCCGTAGGCGCGCGTACGACAGTCCCGTTGCAGCGCGGATCGGGTGCCGGGGAAGTCGAAGGTGTCCTCGAACAGAAACCTGGTGATGCCCCGGTACAGGCGCAACGTGTCCTCGTCGGTGCGCACTTGGGCGCGCAGGTCGGCCACGGTCGGGGCGTGGCGGGCGTGCAGCCAGGCACGTTTGTCGTCGTGGCTGCGGGTGTCCAGGACGTCGCGCAGGTCGAACACGCTGAGCCGGCTCAGCCCGTCGCGGGCGATGATCGCGCGCAACTCGTCGGTGTACGCGTCGACATGCGGATCCGGGACGCGGACCAGGTCGGCGAAGACGTGGCCGTCCGAGCAGATCAACATCCGGGCGCCGGGCGGGTGGATGGCCTGGATCGAGGTGCACAGCCCGTCCAGGAAGGCCAGGCTGAGCCGTTCGCCCTCGTCGGGCAGGTGGCCCAGGACCTTGGCCGGGTTGGGTGATTTGCACGGGAAGGCGGGCAGTGCGAATTCGACGGGTTCGTCACGGTCGACGAAGTCGGCGATGCGCTCCAGCTGTTCGGGGAAGTCGGCGACGGACGCGGGTTCGGTGTCCGGGTGCGGCTCGGCGGCGCGGCGGTGCGGGAGCAGGAGTTCGAGGATCGCGGCGCTGGTGGCGGGGGTATCCGCGCGGGCCGGGGTGGCGGGCATGGTTCGGATCTCCACGGTGCAGAACGGCAGGGCACCTCGGCGCGGTGGCGCCTCGGCTCGGTCATTTCGCTGCGGGGGTTGGCTGGTCAGGTGCGGTCGGCGTAGGTCACCGGGAGGGAGTCGACGCCTCGGGCGAGTACGGCGGGGATCCAGTCGAGTTCGTCGGCGGCGGCTGCCGGGGCCAGCGCGGGCAGTCGGGCCAGCAGGGTGCCGAGGGCGACCTGGAGTTCGACGCGGGCCAGGGTGGCGGCGGGACAGAAGTGGATGCCGTGGCCGAAGGCCAGGTGCGGGTTGGGGCTGCGGTCGAAGTCGAGTGTGTCGGCGTCGGGGAAGCGGGCCGGGTCGCGGTTGGCCGCGCACAGCGAGACGATCACCGAGTCGCCGGCGGGCACGGTGGTGCCGTGCAGGTCGTCGTCCTGCGCCAGGAAGCGCCAGGTGGTGAGTTCGAAGGCGCTGTCGTAGCGCAGGAGTTCCTCGACGGCGGCGGGCAACAGGGCCGGGTCGTCGCGGAGTCGGGCCAGGTGGGCCGGGTGGCGCAGCAGGGTGGTCAGCGCGGTGCTGATCTGGTTGGTGACGGGTTCCTGTCCGGCGACCAGGAGTTGGAAGATCATCGAGTCCAGCTCCTCCCGGGTCAGGTCGCCGGCGTCGTGCGCGGTGACCAGGCGGCCGAGCAGGCCGTCGTCCGGGTGGTTGTGCTTGTCGGCGACGATGTCGGTGATGTAGCGCTGGAGTTCGCGCAGGAGTGCCTCGTAGCCGGGGCGTCCGGGGTCCTTGGGGCCGACCGGCTGGACCACCTTGCACCACTCGCGGCGGAACCGGGACGCGGCCTCGGCGGGCAGCCCGATCACTTCGGCGAGGACGCGGAACGGGAAGCGTGCGGCGAAGCAGGCGACCACGTCCGCGCCGCCGGTGGCGGGCATCGCGTCGACCAGTTCGTCGGCGATCTCCTGGATGCGCGGGCGCAGTTCCTCCACCCGGCGGGGGGCGAAGGTGTCGGTGACCAGGCGGCGCATCGTGGTGTGCTTGGGCGGGTCCTGGTGCAGGAGGTGGACCTGGAGCCGGCTGTGTTGCGGTTCGGGCATGATCGAGGCGAGGGCCCGCCAGCGGTCGTTGCCCAGGTCGTGGTTCTTGCCGAGCCGGGGGTCGGTGAGGGTGGCCTGCGCGGCGTCGTAGCCGGTGACCAGCCAGGCGCCGACGCCGCTGGGGAAGCGCACCCGGTGGATCGGGCCGGCGTCGCGGAGCTTGGTGTAGAGGGGGTACGGGTCGCGCTTGTACGCGGGCCCGTACAGCTCGACGGGCTCGGGGTGGTTCACGGGGTCGTTCATGGGGTGGTTCGCCGGAATGTTCACCGGGTTGTTTTCCGGGTTGTTCACCGGGTTGTTTTCCGGGTTGTTCACGGGCTGGTCGTTCTCGTGCATGGTGCCTTCCGGGATAAGTGGTGGTTCGGTGTGCGTGTCGGACGGTGAGTGTGTGTCGTTCGGTGCGGTATCCGTCGGACGCCGAGGTACGCGCGGGACGGTGCGGTGCGCATCAGACGGTGATCCGCGGGCGGTACTCGTCCAGCCACAGCGCGAGGTCGACGACACGTTCCAGGCGCAGGCGGTGGCCCCACGGGAGTTGGTCGGCGGGGGTGTCCAGGCAGCCCTTGATCACCGTTTCGTCGGTGAGCGCGCGGACCTGTCCGTCGTGGGCGTCCAGGGCTTCGCGGGCCAGGTGTTGCAGGCCGCGGTTGTAGTCGGGGTGGTGGGTGGCGGGGTAGTGGTTCTTCGGCCGGTGGCGGACCGAGTGCGGGGCCAGGGTGTCGCCGGCGGCGGCGCGCAGCAGGCTCTTCTCGCGGCCGTCGAAGGAGTGCAGCGACCAGGGCGCGTTGTAGGCGTACTCGACGAGGCGGTGGTCGCAGTACGGGACGCGCACCTCCAGCCCCTGGGCCATGCTCAACCGGTCCTTGCGGTGCAGGAGTTGGCGCAACCAGCGGGTCAGCGACAGGTGCCGCAGCTCGCGCAGTCGGTGCTCGGTGGGGTCCTCGCCGGGCAGGTGCGGTACGGCGGCCAGCGCGGTGCGGTAGGTGTCGGTGCGGTATTCGCCGATGCGCAGTGTCGCGGCGAGGTCCGGGTGCAGTGGCATCGCGGCCTCGTCGCCGGTGACCAGGAGCCAGGGGAAGGTGTCCGCGGCGAGTGCGGCCGGGTTGTGGAACCACGGGTAGCCGCCGAAGACTTCGTCCGCGGCCTCGCCGGACAGGGCGACGGTGGAGTGTTTGCGGATCTCGCCGAACAGCAGGTAGAGCGAGGTGTCCATGTCGCCGACGCCGATCGGCGAGTCGCGGCAGGCGACCACGGCGCGGCGGTGGTCGAGGTCGAGCAGCGCGTGCGGGTCCAGGACCACGGTGTCGTGGTCGGTGCCGAGGAAGCGGCCGGCCTCGGCGGCGTAGGGGGTGTCGTGGCCGGTGCGCAGTATGTCGCCGGTGAAGGATTCGGCCTGGTCGGTGTAGTCGACCGCGTAGGAGCGGATGCGGGCGTCGGGCCCTTCGCGCAGGCGTAGTTCGTCGGCGAGGACGGCGGTGACGACGGTGGAGTCCAGGCCGCCGGAGAGCAGGCTGCATACGGGTACGTCGGCTTCGAGCTGGCTGCGGGCGGCGTGTTCGACCAGTTCGCGGACGCGCTGGACGGTGGCTTCGCGGTTGTCGGGGTGTGGGTGTACGGCCAGTTGCCAGTAGTGGTGTTCGCGGATGCCGTCGCGGTCGAGGGTGAGGATCGAGCCGGGCTCGATCTCGCGTATCCCGGTCCAGACGGTGGATCCGGTGTCGAAGAGCAGGCCGTAGGCGGCGCGCAGTCCGTCCGCGTCCACGCGCGGTTCGATCTCGGGGTGGGCGAACAGTGCCTTGGGTTCGGAGGCGAATGCGATGCCGCCGTCGATGTGGGCCCAGTAGAGGGGTTTGACGCCGAGTCGGTCGCGGATCAGTACCAGGCGGGCGCGGCGGACGTCCCAGATGGCGAACGCGTACATCCCTTCGAGGTGTTCGGCGCAGGCCGGTCCCCACTGCTGGTAGGCGCGCAGCACCACCTCGGTGTCGCTGCGGGTGCGGAACTCGTGTCCGGCGCGGGCGAGTTCGGCGCGCAGTTGGTGGTGGTTGTAGACCTCGCCGCTGTAGGTGAGCACGACTTCGGGGTTGTCGGGGCGGTCGGTCATGGGTTGGGCGCCGCCGGTGAGGTCGAGGACGGCCAGCCGGCGGTGGCCCAGGGCGGCGTGCTCGTCGAGCCAGGCGCCGCCGGCGTCGGGGCCGCGGCGGGTGAGGGTGCGGGTCATCGCGTCGAGGGTCGGGCGGTGCGGGAGGGCGCTGTGGTGGAAGGAGACCCAGCCGGTGATTCCGCACATATGTGGTCTTTCCTTCGTTCGTTCGGGGCGGGTGGAGCGGGTGGAGCGGGTGGAGCGGGGGCGTACGGGTGGGGCGTGCGTCGAAAGGTTACGCGCCGTGTGCGCGCGCATTCGAGTAGTCGTGTGCGGGTGGGATCGAGTTCCGGGTGGGAGAGACGTTTTTGCCGCCGTGAGCCCGGTCGACTCCAGGTGCAATCCCCCGGTTGCACCTCGATGGTTGATGTGCAACTCTGGGGTTGCGGTAATCGTGACGGTGACGATGGAGCCGCGATCGAGAGTTACGCACGAGAGTTACGAAGGAGTCCCGGAAATGAGTGACGACCGGATCGAGCGCGAGACCCTGATCGAGGCATCCCTGGAGCGGGTGTGGACGCTGGTGGCCCAGCCCGGCTTCTGGGTGGATGCGGAGTCCGTGGCCGGCACCGTGGCCACGGAGGGCGAGACGATGCTCGCGAAGCATCCCGAATACGGCGAATTCCCGGTGCGGGTGGAGAAGGTGCAGCCGCAGACCTATCTGGCGTACCGCTGGGCCAGCGCGTTCGGCGGGCAGGAACTGCGCGAGGACAACACCACGCTCGTCGAGTTCACCCTGACCCCGGAGGGCGACCGGACCCGACTGCGCGTGGTGGAGAGCGGATTCGCGTCGCTGGCCGGGTCCGAGGAACTGCGCAGCGGCGCGGTGCGGGACAACACCGGCGGCTGGGCCCAGGTGTTCGACGCCCTCAAGACGCGCGCCGAACAGCCGGCGGCGTGACGCAGGAGCGGGCCGGCGCCGCCGAGGGGGTGGACAGCGTGCTGGTGGCGCTGGCCGATCCGACGCGGCGCCAACTGCTCGACCTGCTTGCCGCGCAGGGTTCGGCGACCGCGACGACCCTGGCCGAGCGGTTGCCGGTGTCGCGGCAGGCGGTGGTCAAGCACCTGGCCGTGCTGGACGCGGCGGGGTTGGTGACCGGCGGCCGGGTGGGCCGCGAAGTGCGGTACGCGGTACGGCCGGCGGCGCTGGACGCCACGGCGCGCTGGATGGCGGGGCTGGCGGCCGAGTGGGACCGGCGACTGGCCACCATCAAGCGCATCGCCGAGGCGGCGGAGCGGGACGCCCGCTGACGGAGCGGGGGCAGTGCGGACGGGGGCAGCGCGGACTGGGGCAGCGCGGACGGGGGCAGTGCGGACGGGGGCAGTGCGGACGTGGGGCGCTGCCCCTTGGCTTGGGCTGCTCCTTGGTTCGGCTGTCGGTCGGCTTGGGCCGCCGGTCGGTGTGTGCTGCCCGTCGGCCTGCGCTGCTCGTGGGCCGGCGATCCGAGACGGAACGAGTGGAGAGAAACGATGACTACGAGCACGCACAGGATCGGCACCCGGGACGAGTGGCTCGCCGCCCGGCTGGAGTTGCTGGAGGCGGAGAAGGAACTGACCCGGCGCAGCGACGAACTCGCCCGACGACGCACGGAGTTGCCGTGGGTCCGGGTGGACAAGGAGTATCGCTTCGAGACCGACGAAGGCCCGGCCACACTGGCCGATCTCTTCGCCGGGCGCTCGCAACTCCTGGTCCATCACTTCATGTTCGGGCCCGACTATCAGGCGGGATGCCCCTCCTGCTCGGCGATGGCGGACGGCTTCGACGGTTCGGTGATCCACCTCGCCAATCACGACGTCACGCTGTGCGCGGTGTCGAGGGCGCCGCTGGCGAAGCTCACGACGTACAAGCGGCGGATGGGGTGGAGCTTCCCGTGGGCGTCGTCGTACGGGAGCGATTTCAACTACGACTTCCACGCCGCGCATACGGCCGAGGAGTGGCAGGCGGGTGCGGTGGACTACAACTACCGTGAGCGCGACTTCCGCCCGCCGGAGGGGGTCGAGATGCCGATCTTCGACGAGTTCGCGTCGAGTGTGGGCGTGGGCTGGGAGACATACCGGCGAGAGGGACCCGGCGTGAGCGCGTTCGTCCTGGAGGACGGGGTGGTCTACCACACGTACTCGGCGTACGAGCGTGGGATCGACGCCCTGTGGGGCATGTACCAATGGCTCGACCGCGCTCCGCTGGGCCGCAACGAGAGCGGGTTGTGGTTCCGGCGGCACGACGAGTATCCGAGCGCGGGCACGGTGGGTGGGGATGACGGGGAGCGGCAGGCGAGTTGCTGCGCTGGAGAGGGCGCCGGGCTCGACCGCCGCGATGAGCCTGCCCGGCGGGTCGGCGGATGACCGGTATCGCCGGGCGGTTCGCGCGCGATCACCTTGGGTAACGCGACTGAGGGATGGGCGACGTGGCGGCAAGGCCATCAGCGTCGGTGATCGGTGATCGGTGATCGGTGATCGGTAATCGGTAATCGATCGTCGGTCATCGGCCGTCCGCCATGCGCCTCTTCCCTGCCGGCGTGGTAAGGCGCCGGTACCCGAAATGCGCTCGCCGAGCGGCGGCGTGCGCTCTTCACCGCGGGAGTGGAACAGATGACGCAGCGTTCCGGGGCGACCCCGCACCCGATCCCGCCCGCAGTCCAGGAAGCGTACGGTCCGGGCGATCTCGGCTCGATGTCCCTGTTCGGCGGAGGGTTCATCAACTTCGGCTATTGGCAGGGCATCGACCTCGACCGGCCGTTGACCGAACACGACCGGATCACCAGTCAGCGGGCCATGTACCGCCACGTGCTCGGTGCCCTGGCACCCACCGAGGGACTGCGGGTCCTGGAGGTCGGCTGTGGGCTGGGGGTCGGCGCCGCGGTGGCGCTCGGGGAGTACGGCTTCGCGCATGTCACCGGTTTGGACATCCATCCCCAACAGCTCGAACGAGCCGGGCGGATCAACGCCGACGTGCTGGCCCGCCGCCCCGAGCAGCTGCGCTTCGTGCCGGGTGCGGCCGAGGACATGCCGTTCGGTGACGGCGAGTTCGACCGTCTGTACAGCATCGAAGCCGCCCAACACTTCCGCGACCTCGGCGCGTTCGCTCGGGAGGTCGGACGCGTGCTGCGGCCCGGCGGCCGAGTCGAGGTCGCCGGCTTCTTCGTTCCCGACGCCGATCCGGCGCGGGCCGGGCGACTGGCCGAGCTGCTCGACACGTTCGCCGACGGCCTGGACGTCGCGCACACCATCCCCTTCCTGGTCGGCAGTCTCGAACGAGCCGGGCTGGCCGGGGTGCGGGTCACCTCGATCGGAGCGTCGGTGTGGCCCGGCTGGGACCGCTGGCTGGCGGGCATGTGGGAGCCGGGCACCTGGCCCCGCAACTTCCTGCGGGCCTACCACGAAGGCAGCCTCGACTACTTCACGGTCGCCGCGGAACGGCCGGTGGCATGAGCGCGGCGCCCCGGGCCGACGCGCCGGCCCGGTCGGCGTCCGGCGGGCGCTGACGCGCTCCCATACATCTACCGGATCACCAAGTACGATCCCGCCGACCCGACCCCGAGCGACCGCCGCTGGGCCATCCTCAAGACCCTGCACCGAGGCCAGGTCGTCACCGGGAGGGTGACCGAAATCGCCGACTCCGGCGTCACGTTGGTGGACATCGGCGGCTTCACCGCGACCCTCGACCTGCCCGACCGTCGGAACCGTCCGGGCGGCCCACCGACCGCCCCTCCCACGCCGACGCTCACGCTCACGCCGACGCCGTCACCGTTGCTCGGTGATGGCCTAGCCCCCAGCCGGCTCCTGCACAGCCGGGGGCGCGCGCGGGGGCAGGGCAGTCGTGACGACGGGAAGAAAAGTTAACCAAATGCTTGACTATTCGCTGCCGGCATCGAATAGTTAGGCACATGCTTAACCAAGCTGGTTCGTTGGACCGAGTGTTCCAAGCGCTGGCGGACGCGACTCGCCGGGAAATCGTTGAGCGGTTGATCCGCGGGCCTGCCTCGGTCAGTGAGCTGGCCCGGCCGCTGGCCATGTCGCTGCCGGCGGTGATGCAGCACCTACAGGTACTGGAGGCGTGCGGACTGGTCCGGTCCGAGAAAGCCGGAAGGGTACGCACCTGCCACATCGAGCCGGGTGTGCTGCGCATGGCCGAGGACTGGATCGCTGCGCAGCGCACTGCCTGGGAACACCGCCTCGATCGCCTCGGCGACTACTTGACCGAACACTGCGACAGCCCGGATCAAGGGAGCACACAATGACCGATCACGTGGTCACGCATGCCACATTCACCCTCGAACGCCGCTACGCGGCCGCACCGGCCACAGTGTTCGCCGCGTGGGCCGTCCCCGAAGCAAAGGCCCGCTGGTTCGCCGGCCTCGACGCCGAGCACGAGCTTGATTTCCGCGTCGGTGGGCGGGAGGTCAACCGCGGCCGCTCCGGCGGTGGGCCGGTGCTGACTTTCGAGTCCTGGTACCGCGACATCGTCCGGGACGAGCGGATCGTCTACACCTCCACTCTGTCCGAGGGGCCCGACCTTGCGACGGTGTCGCTGACGACGGTGGAGTTCCTCCCCGAGGGTGCTGGCACCCGGCTGCTGCTCACCGAGCAGAGCACCTTCCTCGACGGCCGCGAAGAACCGAGCTGGCGCGAGCAGGGCACCGGCAAGTGGCTTGACGCGCTCGCCGTCGAACTGCTGCGCAGCATCGAGCAACAGTGACGACCACGAGCAACCTTTCGCAGACTCGCCGTTGGCAGGTGCTGGCGCTGCTGGGCACGGCGTTCTTCATGACGATTCTGGACGGCACCAGCCTGCTTGCCGCTCTGCCCGCGATCGAAGGCCACCTTCGCCTGCACGGTCCTGCCATCCAATGGACCGTGACGGCCTATGCGCTGGCCTTCAGCGGGCTGCTGTTGTTGTGCGGCCGCGCTGCGGATCTGCTGGGCCGTCGGCGTGTGTTCATCGCCGGGATGGTGCTGCGGGTCGTGGCCTCGCTGGCGTGCGGGCTCGCTCCATCCATCCAGGCCCTGGTGGCCGCCCGGGCGGTGCAGGGCGTCTCGGCCGCGATCATCGCTCCGGCTGCGTTGTCGATGGTCATGAACACTTTCCCCGAAGGGATCGAGCGGAACAAGGCGCTCGGTATCTGGGGCGGCATCGGCGGGTTCGGTGCCACCGCCGGTCTACTGGTGGGCGGCATCATCACCGATCTCTTCGGCTGGCAGTGGGTGTTCTGGGTCAATGTCCCGGTCGGGACCCTCGTGCTGGTGCTCGCCCCCGCCGTGCTGCACGAAAGCCGGGACCGAGCACGCTCCCGTTCCTTCGATATCCCCGGTGCGCTGACCATCGCCCCGGCACTCGTTCTGTTCGTATACGTGATCACCCGGGTGCCGACATCCGGGTGGGCGAATGGACAGAGCATCGGGCTACTGGCCGCCGTGGCGGTGCTGGTCTGGATGTTCATCCTGATCGAGAAGCGATCGGTGGCCCCGCTCGTTTCCTTTCAGTCGCTGCGCTCGCGCATGCTGATCGGCGGCAACCTCCTCCTGCTCTTGGCCGGCATGACCGTCGACGGCATGCTCGTCACCCTCACCTCTTTCGTGCAGCAGGTGCTCGGCCGGCCGGCGGCGCAATTCGGGCTGGTGGCCGCGGTGATGACCGTCACCGCGGCCGCAGGCGCACTGCTGAGCCAACGGATCGTGCCCAGGCTCGGCCTGGGGCGGGTGGCTGCCGCCGGGACCGTCCTGCTCGGTTGTGGCTGCCTGCTGCTCACCCGCATACCGGCCGGTGGCCCGATGACTCTTGTGCCGGCGGCCCTGTTCTTGTTCGGGGCGGGAATGGGCGCCGTCACGGTATGTGCACAGATCGCCGCGCTGACCGGCGTCACCGAAAAGGACTCGGGCCTGGTCGCCGGCCTCGCCGACACCTCCTTCGCCGTCGGCACCGCCCTCGGCGCTGCCATCTGCACCAGCGTCGCCGCCGCCCGCACGTCCGCGATCGATGGTCCGACACCGCTCGCACTCACCTCCGGGCAGCATGCCGCGTTCGGGGCAGCCGGCATCTTCGCCGCTCTCGCCCTGATCACCGCGTTGACGCTCCTCGGCAAGCGATCCGGCCGATCCCGCAATGTGTCGGCCGACACCGGCGAGAACGTATCCACCAGGGCACCGTCAACCTCACCTTGATCGACGGGACACACCCCAACACCCTCCGGGCCCGTGGGACAGGGACGTGTGGCGCCCGGACCGGCTCGGCTACAACATCGAGGAGCGGCTGCGCGTCGCGCCGCTGGACTTCACCGGCATCACCCAGCCCTGGCTGAGGCAGACCGTCAAGCGCTACCTGCGGCTGCGGCTCGCGCGCACGGAACTGCGGACGGCCGCGCGCAACCTCCACGACTTCGTCCTCTTCCCCCGGTTCATCGCGCGGAGACCCGCCCCGACCGGCAGAACGATCCGGCGGCGCCGGACCGGTCGCCACCGGAGTCCTACATCGGCTGGGTTGGCCACCCCACCGCAGCCCCGGCCGGCGTGCCGGGTCGGCGCCGGTCGAGCCGATGACCGGCTCGCCGGAAGGGCGGCGGCCCCATCGCCCTGGTCGGGGCCGAGGAAACCTATCGATGGTCGCCGGCGCCAACGGCCTGCTGAAGAGGCGTCCGGGGCCGCGGGCGTCATCGCCTCATGTCGGCGCCGCCGCCCTCATGAATGCGCACGGCCTTGACGAACGAGTCCTGCGGAGGAAGCCCCGGCGTGTGCCGCCCGTTGCGTGACACCTCCAGAACCGCCTTTCCGGAGATCCGACGCCCGCGAAGCGCCTCGGCCGCCTCGGCGAAGCGTTCCCAGGAGCCCTGCCAGCCGATCTCGACGGTCAGGGCTCCCTCCGCGGCCAGCTCGGCCAGGACGGCCAGGTCCGCACCGGCGTCGCCCTCGATGACGAAGGAGGTCAGCGACTTGGCCGGGCCGACCGTCGCATACGGGGGGAAGACAGCCGGCTCGCCGGAGGTCCAACCGACGCTCTGCACACTGCCGCCGGGAGCGAGCAGGTTCCATGCCGCGACCAGCTGCGGGCCGCCGACGCTGTCGATCACCACGTCGACCGGCCGGTCGAGTCCGGCCAGGCCGATCACCACCTCGTCGGCGCCGGCCTCGACCAACCCCTCCCCTCGGGCCGCCGAGCCCACGGACGCGATCACGTGGGCACCGGCCCGCGCCGCCAACTGGACGGCGAATCGGCCGACTCCGCCGGAGGCGCCGGTGACCAGCACCCTCGTGCCCGGCGCCGGCCCGGCGGCCCGCAGCGAGCGCAGCGCGGCCACTCCGGCCACCGGCAACGCAACCGCCGCCGCCAAGTCCACCGTCTCCGGGGTCTCGGCGAGCGCACCCACGTCGATCGCGACGCGCTCGGCGAACGCCCCCGAGATCAGGGCCACCACCCGGGTACCCACTGCGGGGCCGGTTCCGTCGGCTGCGGCCTGGACCACCACCCCGACTTGAGCGCACCATCAACGGCATCAGCCGACGGATGCTCACCCTGAACCTGCGCAGGCTGGAGCGGGATGGGCTGCTCATACGCACCGTGTATCCGACCGTTCCGCCCAAGGTGGAGTACAGCCTCACGCCCATCGCGCGGGAGCTCTACGCGTCGCTGACCGGGCTGGTGGGCTGGGCCGAGCGCCACCGCTCCGCCGTCACCGAGGCCCGCGCCGCCTACGACGCCGCGGCGGAGCAGGGGCCCGACGCCGCCTGAAGCAAGACCCGAACCTCCCGCGTCCTCCCTGCGGGACAGCAGTGGCGGGCGACCTTGTGCCGCAGTTCCAGGAACATGAAGTACGTGGTCAGCGCCTGCGGCCGGGCCGGCCGGGTGCCGCTTGGCGAGCCCCGCAGCACCTTCCCGAAGTACACGTCCGCGTCGGCGGGTTCCATGTCCCACCGCGGCCGGCCGAACCGGGTCCTGATCTGGTCCGGGTGGCCGACGTCCCCGCGGATGGTGCCGTTCGCTGGTGCCGTCCGCCGGCCCTGCCGAGGCCCGCGCGAGGACGAACCCGGACGGTACGTCGGTCTCGAACTGCTCCAGCTCTTCCGCCGACGCGGGTGCCCCGTGCTCGCGCAGGTCCCGTACGACTGCCGGCGCCGCCAAGGCGGCATGAGACTTGCTGCGGATGCCCACATCAAACGGTTTCGGCGCCAGATGGCCGCCGATGGCCACACTCGATCTTGTTGCCGTCGACATCCGTGACATAGCCGTGGAGCCCGTTGAAGTGCACCGTCACCGTCACCGTCCCGCTTGGCCGGCGGAGTACTCAACACCCGCTCGGCTGAACCCGGTGAACCTTCGCGGTCAGAGCATCAGGCGACGAGATCGTCGAGGTTGATTGTCTGGTCGGCGGGCGGTGCAACCGGTGTGCACGACTGCTTCGAGGGGGTGAGGGTGAGGCGCACCGGATTCGGGCCGTCGTGTGTGACCTTGACGGGGTACGGCTTGCCTTCGGCGAGGACGTAGATGGTCCTGGTGTTCTGGTCCGAGTCGGCGGCCTGTAGCGCGACGACGCGTTTGCCGTCGACCTCGGATGTCGTGCCCTTGTCGAAGGTGTTTTGCTTCGGATCCCCGAAGATCGAACCGATGCTTTCGAGCGGATCGTTGTCGTCGACCGTCTTCATCAGCTGCTTGCCCGCGAACGAAGCGGCCCGCTTGTCGATCTGAGCCTGAGTCAGCTTCGTCCAGGCACCGGTCTTCCGCCAGAACGCTTCGTCGCCGCGGAGGTAGAGCTTCCCGCCGACCACGGTGATCTCGGCCTTCGTGTCCCGGATCGTCATGGTGCCCTGAAGCTCCCGACCCGCGTGCACGCACACGTCGAAATCCGCGCGCGAGGCGTCTTGCACCATGTCCCCGGTGAGCTTGAAGTCCTCACCTTGCAACGCCGCCACCGCTTCGTTGGTGAGCGTCAGGGAGTCCTTGTCGGCGTTCGTGACCTGGACAGGGCCCTTGTCACCGTTGACGTCCTTGGCCTTCTTGTCGCCGCTGTTGCCCTTGCCGCCTCCACCACCTCCGCAGGCGGTGACGGTGACGAGTCCGAGGACGACGGCGGAGAGGGCCGTCGCAACGCGATTGATTCGCACGGGGATGTGTTCCTTGCCGAGGGGAGGGCTATTGCCAACCAGCAACTACGTACTACCGACTACGAACTACCAACGCGTCAGTATTACGATCGCGCTCCCGGCCGCCACAACCGCTCCTCCCCGCGCGTCCGGCGGCGGCTCCGCCGTCACCACCGCTGCTGCGGACCGGACTACAACCCGGGCCCGTGATCGGGCCCGTGATCGGGCCCGTGATCGAACTCCGGACCAGGGTCCTGTTTCGGGTGCCGTGGCAGGACCCTGGTCCCCTTTGTGATCTCCTTCCGCGGGCGGACGAGGAGGCGTCGGGCGGGTGATGGGCTGGGATCCGTCGGGGACGCCCGGCAACTTCCCCGGCCCGGGCGCAACTTGTCATCGGTGACCGGACCCGGGACGCCGTCGACCTCGCCGAATTCTCCTGGGGCCAAGCGCACCTCGCAGGCGTAACGCGACCGCGCCGGAGCCGAGTTCGTGATCGACATCGACATCGACTGACCGACTGACCGACTGACCGACTGACCGACTGACCGACTGTTCGAGTCGAGGAGTGATCGGCATGAGCGAGAAGACGACGATCGGGCGACGCCCACTGCTGGTGGCGGTCGCGGCCACGGCGGGGGCCCTGCTCGTCCCCGCGCCGGGTCGTGACCGAGGCCCTGGGCGGATCGCCGTTCGAGCGCCGGGAGTTCCTGCATCTGATCGAGTGGATGCGGGACCACAACCGACGCCGGCCCGGCCGCCGGGTCCACTTCATGGGTGACGACGCCGGTGCGCCCAGGATGGGCGACGCCTTCTTCGAGCGGGTGACGGGCTACGTCGGCCGGCACCACCCGCGGCTGCTGTCCCGCTTCACCGAGCTCTACACCGGCCTGCGCCCCCTCGACGACGTCTTCGCGTACCTGTCCCGACCGCTCGCGGAACGGCAGCGCCTGGCGGCCAACGCCCGGCAGGCCCTGGAGCTGTTGGCCGGCCAACGCGATGCGGGCGGCCAGGAGTTCGAGTGGACGGTGCAGCACGCCCGGTCCATCGCCCAGACCGCCACGTTCCTCGGCCACGACTTCGACGACCCCGAGGCGCCGGCCGCCGCGCAGCTCTACCGCGACCGGCTGATGGCCGACAACATCGCCTGGTGGCAGCGACACACCGGCCACCGGATACTCCTGTCGGCACACGACGGGCATGTGGGATACGTCAGCGCCAGGCCCGAGGCATACCCGAAGGTGCAGGGCGCGTTCCTGCGCGAGACGCTCGGCAACGCGTATCTCGCCATCGCCACCACCTTCGACCAGGGCTCCTTCCTGTCCCAGGACCGGAGCCTCGTCGGCCCGTGGAAGAAGTTCACGGTGGACGCGGCCGCTCCCGGCACCAACGAGTACACCCTCGACCAGGTCCGCTACCGCGACTACTTCCTCGACACCCGCAACGCCCCGGCCGCGGCCCGGGCCTGGCTCGACACGGCGCGCCCCACCCGCCAGATCGGCACCCAATTCCCGGATCCGCTCGACGACATCGCGCTCGGCCCGTCCTACGACGTCCTCATCCATCTCCACCGGGTCCGGGAGGCCGACACGCTGCGGTGAGGCCGCCGCGCGCCGCGGTACGGCCCGGCCCGGACCACGATGGCCGACCCGGCGCTGGTCGAACTCGCGATCAGCGCCGACAGCGACGAGGCGGCCAGGGCCCGGGCGTTGCGGCTCCTGGGTTTCGCCGCCGACCTGCCGGTGCGTGCCGTTGCCGTACGCTCGCGGCTTCCGCCGGCCCGGATCGGCGACCTGATCTGCCCGGCCCGCCCGGTGAAGGCGGCGCCGCCGGCCGACGTGGGCGTCATCCTGGCCGGCGCGGTCGATATGGCCCGGTTCCCGGCGGAGGTACGCGCGGGTATCGGCGCCGCCGACAGCCCGGATCGATCCTGGCGCGAGGCCCGTACCGCCCTCCGCTTCACCACCGCGTCCCGCCCGATCGTCCGCTACGAGGAACTGGGCGCGTCGGCGCTGCTCACGCAGAGATCCCGCAGGATGCCGTACGAGACCACGCCGATGTCGTCGCGATCGCCGAACTCGCGCGCATCCCGGAGGACTTGGCGACCCTGGACGCCTATTGCGCCACCGATTCGCTGCGTCGGGCCGCCGATCTCCTGCACCTGCACCACAGCAGCGTCTCGCGTCGACTGGACCAGATCGGCAAGATGCTCCGGATCGACCTCACCACGCCAACCGGCTTGTTCCGGGCCAGGGTTGCGCTGACGGCGTGGCGGTTGCTCGACGAGTGAGGGGAGTTCGGCTTCCGTCCAACGTCACTTGGCGGACGGGGCTGCGTGGCACCTGGGTTCGGGTCGGAGGTGCCGACGCTGCGCATCGGAGTATCGGGAGGTGTCGGGAGGTGTCGGAAGGTATTGCCAGATCACGGACCAATCCGGCGGCCCGACTGGGCGATTACCCCCGGTCACGCCTCCTGCACCGTGGCTGATTGCCGTCTGTCGACGCGGTGGGCTGCCGCCGTAGGATCCGGCGACTCGATGATCACGGGTCATCGCGACGGGGCATTGTCGGACTGGTCGAGTGGAAGGGCACCTGGACCAGGATCCTGTTGACGCCCGCCTCGTGCACCGCCTCCGAGCCGGGGCACACACCCGAGCAGGGGGCTCAGGAGCCTTTACCCGACCCGGAGTCGACCGGGCACTCCGAGTCGACGGGGCACTCCGAGTCGACGGGGCACTCCGAGTCGACCGGGCGTCCGGAGTCGACCGGGCACCCAGGATCGACCGGGCGCCCCGAGTCGACCGGGCACCCGGAAGCGACCGGGCGTCCGGAAGCGACGGCCCCCGGTGACGATCCGGCCACGGTGTCGTCCCGAAGGTCGCGGGTCCGCGGGTCCGGTCGCCGTTTGCGCACCCTCACCCACACGATCGCATTCGCCCTCGGTGTCGCCGTGGGGGTCGGCGGTACGCTCGGACCGACCAGGGCGGCGGAGAGCGCCCCGGCTCGCTACCCGGGGGAGGAGCGGGCCTGCCCATCCGGCGCCATCGGGCTCGGCCCGTCACCCGACACCCGGGCCGACGAAGGCTCCGTTGCGCTGGGATCCCCGGCACGGGTGGCGCGCCCGGCGACGGCAGCCCAGGCCCGCTCCGGCTCCGATGTCGTCCTGCCCATCACTTCACCGGTCACCGCCGGGGACACCCTGATCCTCAGCGTCATGCTCACCGCGACCTGTCCCGGCCGTGTCGAGGCGACGGATACGGAAGGCGACACGTTTCGGATCGTCGATGATGTGACCGACTCCCGCCGGCACCGAACCATGATCCTCGCGAGCTTCCATGTGCGTGCTCTCGGCACGGCCGACTCGATCCATCTGACATATCCGCACGCCGGCAAGTACCGGATCGCCGTGGACGATTTCCGCGATATCGGCACCGCCACGACGTACGCCGCGCCGGTGTTCGCGCCCGAGTGGCGGACGCTGCCCACGATCCGGACTCAGGTCGACAGGAGACCAGTGATCAGGCGGGCCCTTACCGCGGTCATTGCCTGAGAGCACGGAAACGTAGCCACCGCGGCGGCCACTTCGTCATCGTGGAGTCGCGCGAAATCGGGATCGTGCTGCAGGCCCGTCATCGAGTTCGCGTCCATGACGCCGTTCCCCGTGGAGGGTTTCCTCGCGATGTCCTGACGGCGCTTCGCGAGCCGACCCACAAGATCGTCGCGACTCGAGTATCCGGGATACCCGGCCTCGGCCGAACAACTTGCCCACGTGGTCAACGCGTCCCGGTACTCCTTGGTCTTCTCCACCTTTCCTTCGATCCGCGCGTACAGAGACTGCGCGGCATCCAGCCCTTGCTCGGAGTTCGCGCCCCGGCCCGCCGAGGTGACGCAGGCGGACAGGGCGGAGGAGTAGTCCTGCCGGCGCTGCTGGGGCAGCGACTTGTAATAGGTGTCGTTGTCGGGTGCCTGCTTCTGGAACTGCGGGATCGACGTCACCCCGAAGCCTCGGCTGCGCGCATCGGCGATGCTGGTCGGGTCCACGCTGCCATGGAGATCCAGCAGGGAGCCGACGGGTTGCGGGTAGTACCGGAACCCCTTGCCCGACATGCACTCCTGGGTAAGCGCTTCCTTTCGGCCGGCCAGGCCGACGCGGATGTCGTCGGCCTGCTGCTTCGGCAACAACTCGGCGAGCATGAGCACATCTTGGTGAATCCTGGCGGGATCGCCGGCCGCGCGCTCATGGGTGCCGCCACAGGCGGCGGCACCCATGAGGACGGCTACGGCCAGCGTGATTCCCGCACCACATCGCATGCGAGGCAATGCCTTCTACTCCCGTAGAGGTGTGACGTGGGCGGCTGGTTCATCACGACGACGTGTACAAGGCACCGTTTCCGTAGAGGGTGTTGCGGTAGCCCGCGTTGCCGCAGTCGATGTGGGACGCGTTGCTGTTGTCGTAACTCTTGCCGCCGGCGAGGATCCAGTTCCCGTTCTCGCATTGCGCGAGTGCTTGGACGTAGCCGCCGCCCGATTGCATGTTCGCGAGAGCCTGTGACCAGCCGTCGGTGACGCGGAACCAGATGTCCGAAACCGCGCCATTTTTCCAGGTGTTGAGCTGATCGCAGCGTTGGTTGGTACACCTGAAGTCTTCTGCGGAAGCCGGTCCGGCCATGATTGCGCCGGCGCTGCTGAAGGCGATCATCGCCGCGGCAACAGCCGCGTACTGACGCACCGATGGTTTGCGCATCTGTCTCGTCCCTTCCCCTTCTGGTGAGGATTCCGTAGGGGACCTTTGGGTTCCGTACGGAAAACGAGCCGCAGTGGTGCTCGAAGCGGTCTCGGAGCCGAGCCTGGCCGCAAGCTCAGGTGTCCCACCAGCGCCTTGGACGCACTCGGACGACCTTGGACGGCCCGGTCGGATGAGCCACGGGTCAGCAGCGGGTGGTGAGCTCGGCGGTTGAATTCC
The DNA here is from genome assembly GCF_049739465.1 of Embleya sp. AB8. Classification (NCBI taxonomy): domain Bacteria; kingdom Bacillati; phylum Actinomycetota; class Actinomycetes; order Kitasatosporales; family Streptomycetaceae; genus Embleya; species Embleya sp. AB8. Next base: position 82,467 of record NZ_JBMHHY010000024.1, on the reverse strand, counting down.
GGAGGTCGGTATCCGAGCCCCGGTCCGCCATCCGGGGACCGACGACCGCCTGCGATACTCCGCACAGTGATCACTGGGTGCTCACACGAGAGATTGGAGGCAAGAGCATGTCACGGACCGATATCCACCGGCGACGCGCCCTCACGGGGCTCATGGCCGGCGCGACGCTGATTTTCCTCGCCGGATGTGGTTCGTCGAGCACTGCGAAGACCGACGCGGCAGCGCCCCCGGCAACACCCCCGGCAGCGGGCACCGGCGCCGGCCCGAAGGCGAAGTCCGGCAAGGGCAGCGCCGACGTGACCGTCAGTGGCGCGGAGTCCGGCTCCATCAAGGCATCCGACAGCACCTGCACCGTAATCAAGGGCGAACTGGAGTCCTTCCAGGCGCCGTCGGACCAGAACGCCGGCGGCCCGAGCGTCGCCGCTGTCCAGTCGGGCACCGGCTGGATGATGCCGGTCAGCACCGCCGCCCACGTCGGCGGCTACGTGAAGAACGACGCGACCGGCATCAAGGCGACGAAGACCGGCGACAGCTGGACGGTCACGCTGACCGGCACTGAGGTGTTCGCCACCTACGAACTCGGCAAGACGGTCACGCTCAACGGAACGATCACCTGCGGCGAGGTCATCAACGCCGGCTGACCGGCCGAACATCGAGACCTTGCGTCGACGGATGTCGAGTCGGACTTCGTAGCCGTTCGCGTCGACCATCACCCGGCAGCGGGCACCTGGCACCTGGCAGCGGGGCCGGCGTGCTTGGCGACGTTGGTGAGTGCCTCCCGCACGATCCGGTGGACGGTCGGCGCGACGGCTTCGGGAACACCCTCGACACCGTAGGTGGTCAACTGGGCGTCGGCCTCAGGGCACTTGATCGGACGGGGCGTATATTCGCGGGCCTATATTCACTGCCATGGATGAGGATCTTGCGCGGGTGTTGGCAGGCCGCTATCGGTTGATCGGCAAGTTGGGGCAGGGCGGTATGGGTACCGTCTGGCGCGCTCATGACGAGCAGTTGGACCGTGAAGTGGCGGTCAAGGAGCTTCGACTGCCCGAGCACCTCACCGCCGCCGAGCGGGACACCTGGATCACCCGGCTGGACCGGGAGGCCCGCGCCGCCGCGCGACTCAAGCATCCGGGCATCGTCACCGTCCATGACCGAATAACCGATGCGGACCAACACCACTGGATCGTCATGGAGTTGGTGCACGGTGGGTCCCTGGCCGACCTGATCGCCGCGCAGGGGCCGCTGCCCCGAGAGCAAGTGGCCCGCATCGGGCTACTGATCCTGGACGCACTTCGCGCCGCTCATCAGGCAGGCATCACCCACCGGGACATCAAGCCCGCCAACATCCTGTTGGAAGAGAGTCGGGTCGTGCTGACCGACTTCGGCATCGCCGCCGTCGCCGGCGACGCGACCCTGACCGTCTCGGGCATGCTCGTCGGGACCCCGGCCTACATGGCCCCCGAGCAGGTACGCGGCCTGCCGGCCACAGCCGAATCCGATCTCTGGTCGCTGGGCGCAACCCTGTACACCGCAGTGGAGGGCCGCCCCCCGTTCGCCGGCACAAACCCCGGGGCGGTCCTCGTCGCGGTCGCGACGGACGAGCCCGCCACCGCCCTGTACGCCGGCCCCCTCGAACCGGTACTCAGGGGCCTGTTGTGCAGGGACCCGGCCGAGCGGCTGACCCTCGATCAGCTCCAGGCGGTGTTGGCGCCACTCGCCCCCGATCGGCACACAGGGCGAGACGAGCCCGTCCCGGCGCCTCACCAGGAGGCGCCGACGGCCCCACCTCGTCCGGGTCGGCCCCCGAACTCCGCGTCGCCACCGGTCCAACGCCGCAGGGGGCCCACTTGGATCATGCTGGTCACAGTCGCGGTGTTGGCTCTCGCGGTGGGCGGGTCGGCAGTCGGATATGTGATGTACGACAGGGGCCGTACCGACGAGGCGACCAGCATGTCCCAGGTCAACCTGCGCGCCGCCAGAGACCTCCAGGAACCCGCCGGATTCACCCGACAGTCCGAGACCGGCATCGGCGCCGGGAAGGTACGAGTGACGTACAAGGCATCCGACGCATGCACCACTGCCATGCAATGCCGCGACAAGGTCGAGGCGATCACCACCTGGCTGAAAACCCGTCCCGGGGTGGCAGCTGTGCTCCCGCCCAGATCCGGCTTGACCGGCCAGGGCTGCACCAGCCCGGGGAAATGTCCGATATCCATCACGCCTGCCCGTGAACCATCCATCCTCAACGGGCAGTTGTACACCGAGAACGGCGACGAGAGCCGGCTCCTCTTCCAGATCGACATCGGCTGAGTCGACGAGCCGTCGAACAGTCGAACACGGGGAGGCCGCCGCCTTCCGGCCGAACTTCGGTCGAACCACAGGTCTTGACCATGACTCGCCGGCGGGGCCGGGCCTTGATTGGGACGCTGCCGGCGTTCGGGAACACCCGCCCGGATCGCGCCGCTGGACCACCGGCCGGGTGGCCGACGGGCCGACGGGCCGGCCGGTTGCGGCGCGGAAACCCTTCGCGTCAGGCCGTGTTCGGGAGGGCGTGGGCGAGGAGGGTCCGCGCTGCGGTCCGTGCGTGTCGGCCGTAGTCCGCTTCGCCGAGCACCATGGCACGACTGGCTGCCCCGTCCGCGAGGGTGACCAATTGTTCGGCGAGTGCGGCGGGTTCGCGGCAGCCCAGCTCCGTCACCAGCGCGGTGACCAACCGCACCATCTCCAGTTTCTGTTCGCGGGCGTAGGAGTGGACCGCGCTGTCCGGATCGGGGAACTCCGCCGCCGCATCGATGAATGGGCACCCGCGTACCGGTGTCGTGTCCGGCATGGGTTCGAACAGCCCGAGGATCCGCTCCAGCGCAGGGGTGTCCTCGCGGGTCAGCACGCTTTCCAACGTGGCCCCCGACGAAGCCAGGTCCTGAAGGTGGGCCATCACCAGGTCGCTCTTGGTCCGGAAATGCGCGTAGAGCGTGCGCTTGGACACCGGTGCCGCCTCCGCGACCTGTTCCATACCGGTCGCGTTGATGCCCTGGGCCGCGAACAGCCGGGCGGCGGCGGCCAGGATGCGCTCTCGTCCGCCCCGCCCCCGCCGCCCTTCGGATGCCGTAGTCGTCGCATTCATCCACGTCGCACTCATTCACCAAGTATACGACTGCGTTTACTTCGAAGGACGCCGCCTGCTACGGTCTCGCAATGTAAACGAACCCGTTTACATTGCTTGCCGTCGAGGAGTGAGGAGTGTTCCATGAGCCGGTGGGCCCCCAGTGAACTGAGTGACTCCGCGGAGCAGCTGATCCGCGGCCGTCACGCGACCCGGGCGTTCCGTTCGGAAGCCGTGCCCGAGGACACGATGCGGGCGATCTTCTCGCTCGCCGGCGCCGCGCCGTCCAACTCCAACGCGCAGCCGTGGCAGGTGGAGGTGGCGAGCGGCACCACTCGCGAGCGCTTGGCGTTCGCCTTGCAGGCGGCCCACGCCGCGAACCGAACCTCGGTCGACTTTCCGTATTCCGAGGACATGTACTCCCAGGTGCACCGGGCGCGCCGGGCCGCCTTCGGTGCCCGGTTGTACGGCGCGTTGGGCATCGGTTCCGACGATCACCAGGCGCGGGCGGCCTACGACGCGGAGAGCCTGCGCTTCTACGGCGCGCCGCACGCCGCGTTCCTGTTCGTCACCGGGGACGGTGGAGCTCGGTTGGCAGCCGACGTCGGTGCCTATACGCAGACGCTGCTCCTGGCGATGGCCGCGTACGGCGTGTCGAGTTGTCCGCAGGGGTTGCTGAGCTTTTATGCCGACACGGTCCGCGCCGAACTCGGAGTCACCGGCGGGCAATTGCTCGTGGGCGTCTCCTTCGGCTACGCCGACGAGAGCGCACCGGTGAACCAGGTCACGACCGAGCGGGCCGCGCTCGAAGCGGTGACAACCTTCCACGGCTAGGGCTGTGACCGCGTAGGTCCGCCGCCGGGTTGGGTTGGGCCGCGTGCACCACGTTTGATCACGCTTGGCAGGAGCGTTGCAGCGCGGTCCGGTTCCCGCAGGAGCCGGTTCATGGAGCGGCAGCGGTGGTGTTGCTCAGCGGCGGATGGTGGCGGTGAGGCCGGGGTGGGTGGCGGTGAAGGAGTCAAAGAGTGCCCGGAGTTGCCCTTCGCGACGTTCGCGGATGTCGCGAAGGACGATGCGTGTGGGGTAGGGCGGGAGCTCGTGGCGCCATTGCCGTTCGAGCGCGGCGAGAGCGGCGTGCAGGCGTGCGTATTCGGGGCTGTCCGGCGGGTCGGACGGGTCGGACGGGTCGGACGGGTCGGACGGGTCGGACGGGTCCGGATCGTCGTGGCCGTGGGTGACGGCGAGGCCGGAGGGTCGGCCGAACGACAGGGCGGCTTGGGAGAAGAAGGTTGCCCCTTCCCGCGGTCCCAGGTCCACGCCGTAGACGAGGGTCATGTTCGAGTTCAGCGCGTCCGTGACGCGCTCCAGGAGCCGTTGCGCCTCCGGGCGGCCCGGCTCGGTCAGTCGCCACTCGAGGACTTCCAGGGAACCGATCGACGGCCGGAACATGAACATGGCGTTGCCGCGCCTGCGACCCCGCTTGCCCCTCAGTCTGCGGCCCAGACGCTTTCTCTGGGCTTCCTCGCGGCGACTGCGACTCATGGGGACGCTCCTTCGTTCTCTCGAATGACGATTCGACAGCCCTGCGACGACACCGGAGAGAGGGGGCCCACACCCGCACCGAAACCGCACCGTCGTCCTGGCCCCGGGCAATCCGGGCCGTCCGCGCCTGGATGTCAGCCTGCAGGTCAGCCGCCCTGGCCGGCGCTTCCGATCGGGCCGACCTTGACCCCAGAGCCGGCGCCGTCCGTGACGGGCAGCGTGGCGGCGCCCGGCCACTGGAGGGTGATCGTCTTGGTCTCTCCGGGCGGGGTCACCAGCAGACCCGTGATACGGACGCCGGAGCCGCCGGTGTCGTTGGTCGGGTAGGTGATGCCGAAGGACACCGATGTGTTGCTCTTGAGGATGAACGGCTCTGCCGGCGCGCCGATGCGCTTCGCGGACAGCGGCCCCGCGTTGGTCTGCAGGTCGACGCCCGCGAATCCGGACATCGTGCAGTTGTGGCCGATGTTCTTCATCGTTACCGCGACACTGCGATCGGCGTCGCCGCCGATGGTGTTGTCCATCGCCGTGATGTTCAAGTCGTCGGTGCGGCACTTGCCGATCGTGTCGTTGTCGCCGGCGGCGCCGGTCCCGGCGGTCGTGCCCTGCCCGCCGGAGCTCTTCCCGGTGGAGCTCTTTCCGGTGGAATCCTTCCCGGCGGTGTCCTGCCCGCCGCCCTGATTGCTGCCCTGATTGCCGCCCGTGGTCGCCGAGCCGGACGAGGTGGCCGCCGTGCCGGCCGGGGCGGCGGGCGGAGGGGCCTGCGCGGCGCCCGAGTTCGAGTTCGAGTCCGTGCCCTGGCAGGCCGTCATCAGCATGGCGCCGCCGACGATGGCGGCGGAGACGAGGACGGCCTTGCGACGGTTGCCGGACATGAGGAACCCCTTGGTATCCAGTGGTGGTTGGCGCCGAGGTGGTTTCGGCTCCCCGGTGCTTGTGTGATCACTATGGCGGCGCGGTGAGCCGAGGGGATACGGGAGTCGTCGGTCCACGACATCGCTGTCGCAGACCGGTGACATGGTCACGGAGAAGACCAAGTGTCGGCCCGGTACGCCCCGTTCGACACCCTGGCGACCACACGTCTGCCCTGGTGACAGCCCTTGCGGTGCGGCTGGGTGATGGTGTTACACGAGTCTTGCCGTCCTGTGCTGCGGTCGTCGTTCCCACTGTCGACGGCAGCCGAGCACGGGCTTACCCGGGAACGCTCATTCGAGCTGTGAACCCTCTTCCGGGTGAAAAGGCACGACCGTCGGTTGGGCACGATCGCCATGGGAAACGACCTCACCGCGTCGCATTTCCCATGATGACGCTCCACAAGGAGGTGTGCAGTGACGAAGCTTCTCTTCGCCATCCGCAACGCGGTGTCCGAGCGGCAGAGCCTGAAGTCGAAGGCTTGGTACGCCTGGTACTGAGCCGACCCTTCCAGCACCCCCGTCGTGTGACCGGCGTCGTTTTCGCCCACCGGGCGTCGATTTCGCCCACCGCACGACGGGGGCGCCTCACCTTCGCGCCTCACCTTCGCGCATCCCCTCCGGGAACCGGGCGGGCCTCCCCGAGCAGCGCCCGAGCCGTCTTCGAGAACTCCGGAAGAACGCCATGTCGCTGCTTTCCCTGCCACAGTCCCGCACCACCGTGTTCTCCCCACGGCTGGCCGCGCTGCTCCGGGACCACGTGGGCCAGGACGTCTTCCGGCTCGAACCGGACACCGTAGGCATCGCCGGACCCGAAGTCGCCGACCGTATCCTGGCCTCCCGCCGTGCCACGGAGACCGAACGGCCCACCTTCAAACCACTGCACGGGCGTTCCATCTCCCGGATGGAGGGCTCGTCCGTGATGCGGACCATCGGCGCGGACGTACGCGACGCCCTCAAGCGACCTCTGCCCGAGGACGTGGACCTGACCGGCCCCTGGCCCCTCACCGGCCATCTCTTCCTGCGTGACCTGATTCTCGGCAAAGACCCCGGCCGGCTGCGTCTCCTGATGAGCCGCAACCTCGAACTCACCCCCAAGCTCACCTGGTCGGTGATCGCGGTGGGTGCCGCACTGCCCGGCCGGCCCCGGCCCGGTGACACGCTGACCGCTCTCGCGGCACGCGTCGCCGAAGCCACCGGCTACCAGGACCGCCGTTATGCGATGGGCATCTACCGCAGGGCCGCCGCCCCGGTCTGCTTCACCGTCTCGACGCTCGTCGCGAACGCCCTCTGGCTCGGGGCGGCATTCGACGAGGACACCTCCAACCGGAACATCATCCACGAGTCCCTGCGACTGCTGCCCCCGTCGTGGAACCTTCTGCGCAACGCCTCGCCGGAGTACCCGGCCATCGACAGTCGCATCGGTCCCGACGACGACGTACTGCTGCTTCCGCTGCTCTCGCACCGCGATCCGGCGCTGTGGGCGGCCCCGGACGAGTTCCGTCCCGAACGCTGGGACGAACTCGACCCCGACAACACCCCCGGATACCTCCCCTTCGGCCACGCCTCGGAACGCTGCTGGGGACGCCACCTGGTCATGCCGCTCGCCGAACTCCTCCTCGACCGGGTCCGCGCCGCCGGCCTGGTGATCGACCCGAAGCAGCGCGTCGCCAAGGTTCCACTGTCGGGGCTGCTCGGAGTGGACGAGGTCCGACTGATCAAGCCGGTGTGACCGGAAAGGGCCCAGGCCGTGCGTGGGGTGGGCCATCCGCCGCGGACAGGACTACCCACTCCGCGTCACTGCCCCGATCACTCTCGCCGGTACTTCCTGCATTCCTACTACTCACGCCGGACTCGACACCGGCCGGGTATCGGGTGAAGCGGCGCCGGTCCTAGCGAGACCGACGCCGCTTCCTGCTCGTGTCCTGCGTTGCCACGGCGCAGGACACGTCCCGCGCGGTCGCAGGCCGGGCGGACCGGGCGGGGAAAGGCAGGTGGGACCCGCCGGAAGGGTGGACGACGGGCCCCACCCGTTCAGGGGATGGGCTGGTCGGCGGGCGCGCGCGTGGTGGGCAGGCGGCCGGGTCGGCCGGTCACGGCGGCGGCGCAGGCGTGGACGGTGGCCCAGCGGGGGAGATGGTCGCGGATCGTACGCCGACACGGGCATTCGTGGGCGGCGCGCATCGCGAACGCGGCGACCATGGCGTTGCAGTAGCTCGCCATCGTGGTCTCGCACCACTGCCACGGGACTTGTTGGTCGGGTCCGGCGAGGGAGGCCAGATATACGCCGAGGTTGTAGCCGATGTCCACGACGATCGGCTGCAACGGAACCATCGTGTGGAACACGCCGCTCTCGGTCACCGCCAGGTGGACGTCGGGTACGACGATGCCGATGGCCATGGCCCCCGTACCCGCCCCGGTCGGGTACTCCTTGAAGGCCGTCGGGATGTCGTCCACGACCGGATCGGGGCGGAACTCCCCGGAGCCGGCACGGTGATCGCCGACCGGCCAGGTATGCGTGGCGGCGTCCAACTCGCCCAGGTAGCTCGGCACGCCGACCAGGTGGGCGTCCCGATTGCGGCCGACGGCGAAGTCCGGGGGGATCGGCAGGCCGGGCACGGTCCAGGCGACCTGGCACAGCCCGTCGGCGGTGAGCCCCGGGGCCAGTTGCAGATCCGCGAGATTGGCCCGCTGCGCGTAGCGGCGCATGGCGTCGGAGGCGTTGGTGAGGGCGACGACATCTGCGGGGGAGAGGGTGTGAACGCCGCCGGAACGCGGCTCGCGCATGGACATGGCAGGACTCCGGGGGTGGTCGGTGAGAGATGGACGAGCGGAGGGTGGCGTTACGAATCCGACGGGCCCTCGCCGGGCGAAGCCGGTAGCCGAAAGGGCCGCAGTAGCAACGGCCGCCCGAGCAACAGGAATAACCGGTATCCGTCCGGATGCGGCTGCCCACTCCGGAATCGCCGATCGAAGTCGTGTATCAGCGAGTGGACTTCGTCGAATCGCGGCAGCGCCACCAACGGCACGATCCAGGCCCCGACGCGGCGCCGGGCCGGTGCCCAGTGCCGGACACCGCCGCGCGGCGCGGGTCGCGCGCGGCACAGTACGAGAGCGAGGCGCCCGACGTCATCGACGTGGCCGCAGCTGCTGACGGCGCGCGCGAGGGCTTGGATTCGCGCGGCGGGAACGGACTCCGCTTCGTCGGCGGGGAGTTCCTTGCGCAGTATCTCGGCAAGACACACCGCAGCATGCTCGGTGTGTGCGGTCCCCCAGAACTCCCGTACGGAGACCCGCCGAACGGGTAGATCGTGGCGCGGCCACCACCGCGAACTCCCGGGCTCGGGCTGCGCGGGGGGTGCGGACGGCGTGATTGAGACCTTGGCGATTGTCACTTGGGGGCTCCCGGGAGTGTGATCGCAGGGAACTGACCTGGAAATGAAGCGAGTTGCTGTCATCTCGATCAAGGCTGTCTACGCCACCCGCCGTGCGAACGCCCGTCCGAGGCCCGCGATGGAGCACGGAAACGCAACACGGCTGATTTTCCGGGGCGGACGAGATGCGTGTCCGTCGGCCCGCATCACCACGTACTGCTCGGTGAACGAAAGCACCAGCAACAACCCCCGGCCACCTTCGGTGTCATCGCTGACCCACTGTGCGTGCGGCAGCTTCTGCGGCGCATCGTCCCCGACGTCGACGATCAGCCGCCCGTTGCGCAACTCCCAGTCGAGGGACACCAGTCCGTGCCCCACGTGCCGGACCGCGTTGGTCACCAACTCGGATACGACGATGAGGACCATTGCCACGATGTCTGCCTCCAAGCCCGCCGCAGCACAGACCGCCGCTATGTATTCGCGGGCCTGCTTGGGGGCGTGGACTGTCATCGGCAGCTCGACCAGGGCCATTGGCGGCGCCTTGGTCGTGAATTCGGGCATGGCGGAATAACCCCTTGCGGAAGGGCGATCATGATGTACTGGTGGCGTCGGCGCGCAGCTGGCAACTGCGTCGTACGACAGGAGGCTTGCGTGGACGGGCAGTGCTCGCAGCCACGATGAATAGGCTCGTTCCGTACGCAGGGCCAGGTCAAGCCAATCAGGCCCCATTCTGGGATATACCAAAAGATACCTAACCCATCCCAGGCGTCCGGTGACCGAGGCTACGATCGATCGGGGGGATCGCGTTCGACGCGTTCCGACGAACAGGCTTTACGGGATGGTGAATTGATGAAACCGGCCATGGATGGCAACAGCAGGCGCACCTTGGGAAGGCTCCTGCGTTATCACCGCGAGGATCGCGGCTGGACCGGAACCGAGGTCGGGAAGCGCCTGGGTTGCTCGCAGGCCCAAGTCAGTCGCCTCGAAGGCGGACAGCGCATCCCTACGGTGGCCAACCTTGAGACCCTCGCCACCGCATACCAGCTCAGCGACGAGGAGTACGCGGAACTGAAGCGGCTTCGACAGCAGGCGCGCGAAGCCGAGGAGCCGTGGTGGATGCCGTACAACGTCGGTGTCGGGTATGCGCGACTGCTGGAGGCTGAGGAGTCCGCTGTACGGCTGTCCGACTACCAAACCGTCCTGATCCCAGGCCTTCTCCAGACGCCCGCATACGCCCTTGCGGTGACCGGTGGGGGTAGTAACGACCTCGGTCGCACCGAGGTGGACGGGTATACCGAGCTTCGGTTGCGGCGGCAGAAGCGCCTGTTCGACCCACGACCACTCGCACTCGAAGCGATCGTGACCGAAGCGGCTCTGCGGTTCGTCGTGGCAGGAAAGGATGCGCACAGGGCTCAGCTACGCCACCTGCTCGACATGGTCGATCAACATGAGCACGTGACCATTCTGATCATTCCCTACGAGGCGGGAGAGGATGGTATTCGATCAAATACGTTCAACGTGTATGAGATGCCACACGGCGAGGCCGATGTGGCCTTTGGCGAATCGAGGGCAGGCACCGATGTGTTCGCAACGCCGCTGGTAGTACGCAGCTATCAAAGCCGATTCGCAGACCTGCGCAACGCGGCGCTCGGTCCGGACGAAAGCCGTGACCTTCTCAGCAGCTTCCTATGATCGGCCGGTACCGAGCATCCGACCAGCGTGCGATTCTCCCGGAGGCGTTTTGCCATAGCTGGGCAGATGCACCGAACGTGAGATCCTGCGGGAGACGATTCACGTGCCCATCGGTGGGCTCGGCCTGCTGATCAACGCCGAAGGAGAGAACCGGTATGGACCACGCCGTGCTCAAGGCCACGACGCTGCTGAACGCCACGTGGCGTACCAGTACTTACACCAATGACAATAACCAATGCGTGGAGGTGGCAAGCCTTCCGACCGCCGTTGCCGTACGCGACTCGAAAATTCCAGTCGGCCCAGCCCTCCTGTTCGGCACCGCCGCGTTCGCCCAGTGCGTTGGGTCCATCGCCACCGAAGTGTCCGTCACATGAATCGAGTTCGACTTGCGGAGAGCCGGTCCCGTTGATCCGGGCGCTCGGTACCGTCGCATAGCGGCTTTGCTGCCGAGGCCCCTGGTCCGGGGCTCCGAGGCCCCGGACCAGGGGCCTCGGCGCGCTTCCGAACTTCGCCCCTCAGGCCGAACGTTGTCCACGGAGGTTCTTCCGATGATTCAGCCACATATCGCGTCGACTGACCCCCACCTGATCTTCCGGAGCCTGGACGGCCTCCGTCTCCAGGGCACCCTGGTGCGTCCGGACCAAGACCCCCTGGGCGCCGTCGTGTTGGTACACGGTGGCGGCGTCACCCGCGAGGAGGGCGGCTTCTTCGGCCGCCTCGCCGAAGGACTCGCGGCGGCCGGCTTCGCCTCGCTGCGCTTCGACCTTCGCGGACACGGGGAAAGCGCCGGTCGGCAGGAGGACTTGACCCTGGCCGGCATCGTCAACGACATCCGGGCCGCCGTCGAAGTCGCGAACGAGACGGCCGGCGGCCAGGTCCATCTGATCGGCGCCAGCTTCGGGGGCGGTGTCAGCGCGCTCTACGCCGCCCGTCACCCGGGCACCCTCCGCAGCCTGATCCTCTTCAACCCGCTGCTCGACTACAAGAAGCGCTTCGTCACCGACAAGCCCTACTGGCACGACGACCACCTCGACACCGACGCCGCCCAGGCGTTGACCGAGCGCGGATTCCTCGCCCACTCACCGACGTTCCGACTCGGCTGCCCACTCCTCAACGAGGTCTTCCACCTCCACCCCCACGAGGAACTGGCCGCGATCCGCATCCCGACGCTGTTCGTGCACGGCACCGCCGACACCTTCATCCCGATCGACAGCTCACGCCACTACGTCCGACACCTCGGCGGAAAGGCCGAACTCGTCGAACTCGACGGCGCCCAGCACGGATTCGCCGTCCACGACGACCCGCAGTATGCCGACCCACAGACCCAACGCTGGCAGGCACAGGTCGTCGAGACCGTCACCGAATGGGTGACCACTCACCGCTGACCACGACAGGTCTCGCACCGATCCGCGCGCACAGGCCACGAACGCCCGTGTGCGCGCCAACGCTCCAAGCGGCGTAGGAGGCGTACCAATTCCCGGTACGTGCGGACGGACCCCGTCGAGCCGGCGATCGTGAGCGCTTCGTGGCCGGCCTCGACTGCCTGGGTCGGTTCCCCGGCAGCGGCCGGAGTGCCGGCCATCAAGGCGAGGAAGTATCCGTAATCGCGCCGTGAGAAGGCATTCGGCGCGAGGTGATCGCGATACAGATCCGCAGCCCGCCGTGGGTTGCCCGCCGCGGAGACGTCACCGCACTCCACGTGCTTCGCGAGAGCCGCGAGCCCGGCGAGGCTGCGGTCCTCGCACGGTGGGTCGCCGGCTGCCGGGAGGAGTTCGCGTACTGGGCGCAGCCGGAGACCGGCACGCCGTGACTGCTGGTCACGTCGGGCGGGGCGGGTCGGGGGTGAGCCGCACGGGCCCGGGTATTCGGTGCCGCACCTCGGGCAGTGCGCGACGTGGAGTGCGGAGGCCGGTCCCAGGGTCGCAGCGGTGCGGGCGCACCGGCTACAGGCGGTCCATGCCGGTCCGGGTGGTCGTATCCCGTCGGCAAGGGGCGCCGGTGTGCATGTTGGAAGAGGCACCGGCGATGACGGAGTCGAGCCGGTCCCGGGTGTGGGCGAGGTCCGCGATGTGCCGGTCGAGGTGGTCGCGCTCCACGGCCAGGCGCTGGAGCAGTTCGGGTGTGGCCTTGCCGTCGATGACGCAGGGCGTGAGCTCGGCGATGGCCTTGCTGGACAGGCCGGCGGCGTATAGCTGACGGATCACGCGGATCCGGTCGACGGCGGCTTCCGCGTAGTGGCGCTGGCCGCTGCTGCTGCGTTCGGAGGCGAGTAGGTTCTGCTCCTCGTAGTAGCGCAGGGCCCGGGTGGTGACGCCCGTGCGACGGGCGAGTTCCCCGATGCGCATGTTCGGCTCCCTTCTTGTGACCTGAGCCACAGGTTCTTGCCTTTGACGTCAACGTCAAGTTTTAGCGTAGGTGACGTGCTCGGTACCGGGTGATTCATCCAGTGAGGTCACGCATAGGCGTGAAGCGAACGAACGGACTGCTCCATGAGTGAGGACACCGCACCGGCCCGGCGGGTGATCGGCGTGGAGGAACACGGCTGGACACTCGACGCCGCCGAGGCCGCGGGCATCGGCCCCGCCCTCGGTCGTGGGGGCGCCGTAGGCCTCAACGCCGAGCGCATCCTCGACCTCAAGACCGCCTGAACCTCGCACCGCAGCTGAAAGGCACACGCATGATCACGTACCAGGCGACCGGTCTCACCGGTCCCGAGCCCACCCCGACCGTATCGGTCAAGCCTCTCGTGCTGCGCGAACCGCAGCGCGGTGCGGACCTGCAGGTACGCGTCTCCGCCCCGGCCACCGGCACCGGTCTGCCCCTCGTGCTGTTCGCCCACGGGTTCGGCTCGGACCTGGACGGCTACGCGCCGCTGGTCGACCACTGGGCTTCCCGCGGATTCGTGGTCGTCCAGGCCACCCACCTGGACTCCAAGCGGCTCGGCCTGGCCGCGGACGATCCCCGCAGGCCCCGGTTGTGGCGCCACCGGGTGCACGACATGCGGCGCATCCTGGACGAGCTCGGGACTCTGGAGGCGTCCGTGCCGGGCCTGGTCGGCCGGGTCGACCACAGCCGTGTCGTCGCGGCCGGCCACTCCTTCGGCGGCCAGACCGCGGGCATCCTGGTGGGCCTGCGCGTCAAGGACCCGCACACCGGCATCGCCGAGGACCTGTCGGACTCCCGGGTCATGGCCAGTATCCAGATGGCCACCGCCGGCAAGGGCGGCGACGAACTGACCCCCTTCGCCCACGAGAACCTTCCCTGGCTACGCGATCAGGACTTCTCCCACATCACCGCCCCCGGACTCGTCGTCGCCGGTGACAAGGACGACCTCCCGCTCTCCACCCGGGGACCGGCCTGGACGACCGACCCCTACACCCTCAGCCGCGGCAACAAGAGCCTTCTCACCGTCCACGGCGCCGAGCATTTCCTCGGCGGCATCTCCGGCTATCAGGCGGCGGAGACCACCGACGAAGATCCCGGCCGCGTCGCTCTCGTCCAGCAGGTCACCCTCGCCTACCTGCGCCACGTCACCGGGATCGACCACACCGACTGGGAGAAGGCCCAGAGGGTTCTCGCCGACGGCCACCCGCTGGGACGACTCGAATCCAAGTGACCCCTCGCTGCGCTTCGATCTGCGCGGGCACGGGGAAAGCGCCGGATGGCAGGAGGAACTCGACGGTGCCCAGCACGGGTTCGCCGTCCAGGACGACCCGCAGTACGCCGTCTCGCAGACCGAACGCCGGCAGGCTCAGGTGGTGCGGACGGCCTGGTCGGCCGGCTTCGGGCGCGAGCGGGCTGCTCTCCCGGAAGCGGGCGATCCATCCGGCGAGTTCGCCGCCGACCGATCGGGTGGTGGAGATCGCGTCGACCACGTCGACCACGTCGTCCAGGAGTCGGCGGGCGCGGGTCGGCAGTGCTTGGCCGGCCAGGGTGAGTTCGACGCGGTGCGGGGAGCGGCGCAACAGGTCGCGGCCGACCGACCGACCGTGCGGTCCAGCACCCGGACCTCGCGAGTGGCTCGTACCGCGCGACGTTCGTGCGGGGCCCGGTCAACGGTGGGCCAACACCGCGACCTCCCAGCCGAAGCCCACCACCAACCGGCCATCCGGCACCACGGCCACCGCGAAGACCCGCTGCGGGAACAGCAATTCCGGCCCGACCTGGTTGCCGGTGGTCAGGTCCCAGACCCGTACTGTGCAATCGTCGCCGCCGGTGATCGCCAGGGGGCGGCCGTCGACCACCGTCGTCGCCACCGTGTTCACCTCGTCGGCGTGGCCGGTGAGGGGTTGGCCGATCTGTTCGCGCGTGGTCAGGTCCCAGATCCGCACCGTGCCGTCGCTGCCGCCGGTGACCGCGACGGGGCGGCCCTCGACCGCCGCCGTCGCCACCGCCAACACCTGCTCGGTGTGGCCGGTGAGGGGTTGGCCGATCTGTTCGCGCGAGGTCAGGTCCCAGATCCGCACCGTGCCATCGTCGCCGCCGGTGACCGCGACGGCGCGGCCCTCGACCGCCGCCGTCGCCACGGCGTTTACCTCGCCGGTGTGGCCGGTCAGGGGCTCGCCGACCTGCCGACCCGCAGTCAGGTCCCAGATCCGTACGTCATCGAAGGCGCCGGTGATCGCCAAGGGGCGGCCGTCGACCACTGCCGTCGCCACCGCCAACACCCAGCCGTCGTGACCCGCAAGCGGCTCACCCACCGGGTCGCCCGTGGTCAGGTCCCACACCCGCACCATCCCGTCCCAGCAGCCGGCGATCACGTGGGGGCGGCCGTCGACCACCGCCGTCGCCACCGCCCACACCCCTTCGTCCTGGCCGGCGAGGTGCCGGCCGAGCTGCCGGCCGGTGGTCGGGTCCCACACCCGTACCGTGCCGTCGTTGCCGCCGGTGATCGCCAGGGGGCGGCCGTCGACCACCGTCGTCGCCACGGCGTTCACCTGGTCGGTGTGGCCGGTCCGGGGCTCGCCGACCTGCCGAACCGCAGGCAGGTCCCACACCCGCACGATCCCGTCCTGACTGCCGGCGATCACGTGGGGACGGCCGTCCAGCACCGCCGTTGCCACCGCCCGCACCTTGTCGCCATGGCCGATCACCGGCTCGCCGACCTGCTCGCCCGTGGCCAGATCCCACACCCGGAGCGTCCAGTCCTCGCCTGCGCTGACGATGCAGGGGCGGCCTTCGATCGTGGTCGTGACCACCGACAACACCCAGCCGTCGTGGCCGGTGAGTGGCTCGCCGATTTGCTCGCGCGTGGTCAGATCCCATACCCGCACGGTTGCGTCGTGGCCACCGGTGACCGCCACGAGGCGGCCATCGACCACCCCCGTCGCCACCGCTCGTACCCCCTCCTCGTCCGGCCACAGCGGTGCGCCGGAGTGGGCGACTGTGAGCGGCTCGCCGATCTCCTCGCGCGTAGTCAAGTCCCATACCCGCACGGTGTTGTCCTGGCTGCCGGTGACCGCGACGGGACGGCCGTCGAGTATCGCCGTCGCCACCGCGTACACAACAGAGGTGTGGCCGGTGAGCGGCTCGCCGATCCCCTCGCGCGTAGTCAAGTCCCACACGCGCACCCCGTCATCGCCGCTGCCGGTGACCGCGACGGGACGGCCGTCGAGTACCGCCGTCGCCACCGCCCCAACCGCAGCCGCGTGGCCGGTGAGCGGCTCGCCGATCTGCTCGCTCGTGGTCAGGTCCCACACCCGTACGGTCCGGTCGGAACCGCCGGTGACCGCCACGGGGCGGCCGTCGACCATCGCCGTCGCCACCGCGCCCACCTCGCCGGTGTGGCCGGTGAGGGGTCGGCCGAGCTGCCGGCCGGTGGTCAGGTCCCATACCCGCACGGTCCGGTCACAACTGCCGGTGACCGCCATGGGGCGGCCGTCGAGCACCGCCGTCGCCACCGCCAACAACACTTCGGTGTGGCCGGTCGGAATACGACGCAGGGACCGGTCGAGCTGGGAGCCGGTGGCCCACTCGACGCCCCACGGCGCGGCGGGTTCGTCCGGCACCGGTACCGCGGTGATCCGCGCCGACAGCTTCCGCTCCCCATGACGGGCCGCCTCCAGCGCCAGCAGCTGTCGGCGTACCCCCGCGGTGACGTCACGATCCAGGTCTGTCGAGGCCCGGTACACCGACGCGACCAATCGCGCCGCCGGACCCGACGCCGCCTCCAGCAACGCCGTCACCGATCCCGGGTCCTCGTTCACCAGGAACCCCGGATCGGCCAACCACCCAACGGCCACGGCAGATTCGGCACGCGGGCGGATGTCCCGCAGATCACCAGACATGACCGGCACAGTAGCCGTACCCGGCAACACGGCACCGCGGAAGGCACGACCGCCAGCTCCCCGCCTGTGAATGGGCAGGGCACCGCCAGGACGCGAGCGCAGGCGAAGGAGCTTCCGCCGGCACTCCCGCTCAGGTACCTCGGCGAGGCCCCGCCGCCGGAGCCCGACGCGACCGCGCGGGTGATCGTCCGGGTGACGCCGACCGAAGTGAAGAACAGCCTCGCGGTCGGAGAACTCCCGACCGGGGGACGGCGGTTCGTGTGTCGCTCCGGTCGAGGACGCCGATCGGGCCCGGTGCGGATGAGGCATCTACTACAGTTCGGTGTGGGCCGTGACTGGCGCTGAGGTGGAGCACCACCGGGGAGCGGCCTGACGGGAAGTCGATGCCGTGCGCCTGGGCGATTGGTCAACAACGCCTGGAGGGCAACGATGACTCCGACTCGGTCGGCTCAGCTCATGGACGGCACCAGCCTCGCCGGACGCATCGTCGAAGAGGCCACCGTCAAGGCGGCGGACATCGCACAGCGCACCGGAACCAGTCCCTGTCTGGCGACGGTCCTGGTGGGGGAGGACCCCGCTTCGGTCACGTATGTCCGCATGAAGCGGGCCCGTTGCGCCAAGGCGGGCATCCAGTCCCGACTCGTCGGTCTGCCGGCCGCCACCACCACCGCCGAACTGATCGACACGCTCACGGCCCTGTCGAATGATCCGGCAGTCCACGGCATCCTGCTCCAGCATCCCTGCGGCCCGCACGTCGACGAGCGAGCGGCGTTCGAGGCCATCGCCCCGGAGAAGGACGTCGACGGGGTCACGATGCATTCCTTCGCCGCAATGAGCTTCGCACTGCCGGGCTTCGTGTCCTGCACACCAGGCGGGATCATGCGGTTGCTGGAGGCGTACGACGTCGAACTCGCCGGCAAGCACGCTGTCGTGGTCGGACGCAGCGCGATCCTCGGGAAACCGGTCGGGATGCTGCTTCTCGCGAAGGACGCGACAGTGACGTACTGCCACTCGCGAACGGCGGACCTGTCGGCGCTCGTTCGGGAAGCAGACGTCGTGGTGGCGGCCGTGGGACGGCCCCGGCTGATCCGGGGCGAGGACATCAAGCCCGGCGCGGTGGTGATCGACGCGGGGTACAACCCGGGCAACGTCGGCGACGTGGAGTTCGACAGCGCCCGCACCCGAGCCGGTCTGATCACGCCGGTACCCGGTGGCGTGGGCCCGATGACCATCGCCGTCCTGCTCGCGCAGACCGTGGCGGCGGCCGCGAGGCAACTCGAAGTCCAGGAGTCCTGAAGGGGATCGCGGTGGCGGCTTCGTCGAGGACGAGCAGCCGTGCCCCGGGGATCTCGCGCGCGATCGCCTCGCCGTTGCCGACGGGGAAGAACCGGTCGCGGCGGCCGTGCACGACGAGCGTGGGGACCTCGATCTCGGGCAGGCGCTCGCGCCGGCGGGGTTGGCAGTCGAGCCTGGAGAACACCATGCGCATCTGGTTGGCCATCTGGACGGGGGGTGTGGTGCCGGGCGTGCGGTCCCAGATGCGCGCGGCGATCGTGCGCGCGGCGGCGGGGTCGTCGCCGAGAATCTCCGCGCCGCCGGCGGCGAACTCCGCAACCGCCTCGCGGTCGGTCCAATCGGGCATCGGACGTGCGAACAACCGACCCATCGTCGCCTGGTCATGGTCGGGGAGGTCGTCGTCGGGTGGGCCGGGGGCGACCGCGCGGGTGCCGACCAGGGTGAGTGCCGAGAACGCGCCCGGATGGTCGAGCACGGCCACCTGGGCGACCATCCCGCCGACGCCGATCCCCGCGAGGTGCGCGGGTCCCCCGCCGAGCGCGTCGGCAAGGGCCGCCGTGTCGGCGGCGAGGTCGCGCAGGGTGTAGGCGGGCGCCTGCGGATCCGTCGTCGTCGCTTCCCCGCTGTCGCGCAGGTCGTAGCGCACCACCCGGCGCCCGCCGGCGGCGAGGCGCTCGCACAGCGCGTCGGGCCAGGAGAGCATCGTCGTCCCGCCCGCGAGCAGGACCAGTGGCGCGTCGTCGGCACCGAACGACTCGATGCCCAAGGCGATTTCATTGGCATTGACAGTGGTCATCGGATCACCGGCAGACGTCGTAGGTGAACGGTGTTGTCCTGGCGGACAGTGTTGTCCCGGCGCCCGAGCGGGCGGTCCGCTCGCGCAGGACCCGGCGGTCGTCGGGGGCCCTCGGAGAACGCCCACGTGTGCGGGGCCTTGCGGCCGGTGCCCGGACCGTCGTCCCGACCCCGGCCCGGATCGTTGTCCGGGCCGGGGTCGGGACGACGGTCCGGGCCGGGGTCGGGCCCGGTGACGCAGCCGGTGGGAGAGACCGAGATGTCGGCGATGATTCGAGTCATGCCAGGGCAGACCCGATCCGCCGGCCAAACTCATCGCTCACGCATGGCCGGGTCCGGTCGGTCGGGTGCTCGCCCGCGATAAACCCCGGCGACATCGGCGGTCGTGCCGCGATAATCGTCGACGTGGATGATGTCGAGGTCGTTGTCGCCCATAACGAGCGCGCGACCCTGCGCGTCGGTGACGTGTTCCTGAAGATCGACGCCGATCGGAGGCGCACCGACGTCGAGGTCGAGGCGATGGCCATGGCGCCGATCCCGACTCCGGAAGTCCTGTGGCGGAAGCCGCCCGTGCTCGCGCTCGCCGCCCTCCCGGGCACGGCGCTCGGCCGCCTCGGCGAGCCGTCGACCGCGTCGCCGGCGGCGTGGGCCGCGGCGGGTGCCGCCGTACGGAAGCTGCACGACGCGCCACTGCCGCCATGGCCCGGTCGCGGCGTCGCCGAACTCGCATCCGCCCTCGACGTGGAATGCGCCCGCCTCGTTACGAACGGCTTCCTGCCCACCGACCTGGTCACGCGCAACCGCCGCGTCGCCGAGGATGCGTTGCGGCCGTGGACACCGGTGTTCACGCACGGGGACCTGCAAGTCGCCCACGTGTTCGTCGACGGTGACGAGGTCACCGGCGTGGTCGACTGGTCCGAGGCGAGTCGGGGCGATGCCCTGTACGACCTCGCCGTCCTGACGCTCGGGTACGAGGAGCACCTCGGCGACGTCGTCGCCGGCTACGGCACCGACGTCGACCTCGACGTGATCCGCGCGTGGTGGTCGCTGCGCAGCCTGATGGCGGTCCGCTGGCTGGTCGAGCACGGCTTCGACCCGTCCGCACCGGGCTGCGAGGTCGACGTGCTGAGATCCCGGATGTGAGGCTGCACGAACGAGTCCGAGGGCCACGAGTGGTCCCGAGGACTCCACTCCCGACGCTGGACGGCGCGTCTCAGCTGCCGCTCGGTGGTGTTGCCACCGTGACCACGCCGCTTTCGTACGCGACGATCACCAATTGGGCGCGGTCACGGGCGTCGAGCTTGCCGAGCAGGTGGCCGATGTGGGTCTTGACGGTGGCGACGCCCAGAAAGAGGCGTTCGGCGATCTCGGTGTTGGAAAGGCCGCGGGCGACCAGGGTGAGGACCTCGTGTTCGCGCCGGGTGATGCCGTCCAGGCTGTGACGTGGTGGGTGTACGGATTCGGGGCGATGGACGAACTCCGCGATCAGGCGCCGGGTTACCGCCGGTGCCAACAACGCGTCCCCGGCGGCGAGGACCCGAACCGCCGCCAGCAGTTCGCGGGGTGGGGTGTCCTTGAGCAGGAACCCACTGGCGCCCGCGCGCAGGGCGGCGTAGACGTACTCGTCCAGATCGAACATGGTCAGGATGAGCACCTTGACGTTCGTGTTCTCGGGGGAACCGCAGATCTGCCGGGTCGCCTCGATGCCGTCCATGTCGGGCATCCGAACGTCCATCAGAATCACGTCCGGTCGATCCCGCCGGGCCAGCCGTACCGCCTCGGTGCCGGTTGCCGCCTCCGAGGTGGTGATCAGGCCGGGCTCGGTGTCGACGAGCACCCGGAGGCTGCCGCGCAACAGCGCCTGGTCGTCGGCGATCAGGACGCGGATCGGGTCGCCGGGACGATCGTCGGGATGGTCGTCGGGCTCGGTCACGCGTCCTCCTTGTAGTCGTAGTCGTAGTCGAAGTTGTACTCGTACGGCAGGAACGCGTGTATCGTGAAGCCGCCTTCGGGGCGCGGTCCGGCGGTGAGGGTACCGCCGTGGAGGGCGACACGTTCGCGCATGCCCACGATGTCGAGCCGGACCTCGTGGCCGTTCGCATCGACCACCACCTGACAGCGAGTTGCCGGGCCGGCGTGTTTGGCGACGTTGGTGAGTGCCTCCTGCACGATCCGGTAGACGGTCAGCGCGACGGCGTCGGGAACACCCTCCACACCGCGCGTGGTCAACTGCGCGTCGGCCTGCCGCACGAGTTCGCGGAGAGCGGCGGTGCCCGGCGCCGGGCCGAGGTCCGCCGCCTGCCGCGCGTCCTCGGGTGTACGCAGTACGCCGAGCATCCGGCGCATGTCGTTCAGCGCGGTGCGGCTGGTGTGTTCGATGACGCGCAGCGCGTCGTGCGCCTCCTGCGGTCTGACGTGCAGGACATGGTTGGCGACGCCGGCCTTGACCGCGATCAGGCCCATGCTGTGTGTGACGACGTCATGCAACTCGCGGGCGATCCGCAGGCGTTCCTCGGTGACGGCGCGTTGCGCGAGCTGCTCGGCCGCCCGGGCGGCGAACGCTCGCCGCATTCTCGCGGCGCGCCCCAATTGCCAGGCGCCGAGCAGCGCGACGAAGCCGAGCAACAGCAGGCCCGGCCCGTTGCGCCAGTGGTCGCCTCCGCCGGTACGGATCGCCGCGACCACGCCGGCGGCCGTCAATACGGCGATGGCCAGGCCGGGCAACCAGCGCTGCCACCAACGGTTCAACGGCACGGTGACGGCGACCGTATAGAGGGCGCATGCCGCCGGCAGGAACGGATCCCACGCCTCGTCCCGCATGACGGCCACCGCGGTGGCCGCAAGCACGACCACGAACACGGGCAACGGTTTGATCCGCCGTGCGGCAACCGGCGCCGCGGTCGCGGCGATCAGCACGAGCCGCTCCCACGGGGCCGGGTCCGAGGACGGCGGTGCGGAGGAGGACACGCCGGTCGGCCCGGCCACCAGCAGGGTGGCCGCGTAGACGAGCACGAGCACGCCGTCCAGGAGTATTCGCCGGCGCCGGCTCAGCCGCCGGGCCAGGATCGGAGGGTTGTCGAAGTCCGCGGCCGTACCTGCTTGCACCGCTCGACCCTATCGAGGGCGTACACCGCACCACCTCCGCTCACCGGTTGGGGCGACTGCTCCCCCCACGGTCGGATGTCCACCGCCGGCGACGCGCGGTATCCCACCCCGGGGCGGAGAAAGTACGGTCCATCCCGAGCCGGACGCGAGCGCCGCGCCGGGTCGCCGACCATGTCCCGCATGATCGAAGTCACCGACCTGACCAAACGTCAGGGACGAACCACCGTGGTAGGCGGGCTGACCTTTCGGGTACGGCCCGGCCGGGTGACCGGCTTCCTCGGCCCCAACGGAGCCGGGAAGTCCACCACGATGCGCATGATGCTGGGCCTGGACCACCCCACGACGGGCGAGGTACACATCTGCGGCGCGCACTACCGGCAACTTCACGACCCGTTGCGCACGGTGGGCGCACTCCTCGACGCCAAGGCGGTGCACCCCGGACGCACCGCGCTCGACCACCTGCGCTGCCTGGCGCGCAGCAACCGGATCCCGGCACGTCGGGTGGGCGAGGTGATCGAACTGACCGGCTTGGAACATGCCGCACGCCGGCGGGCGGGGGAATTCTCGCTGGGCATGAGTCAGCGGTTGGGGATCGCCGCGGCACTGCTCGGTGATCCGGCCGTGCTGATCCTCGACGAGCCGATCAACGGACTCGACCCGGAAGGCATCCTGTGGATCCGCCGGCTGCTGCGCGACCTGGCGCAACAGGGGCGAACCGTCTTCGTGTCCAGTCACCTGATGAGCGAGGCGGCGCTCACGGTCGACCACCTTGTCATCATCGGCCGCGGTCGGCTCCTCGCGGACACCGACATGAACACGTTCATCGACAGACACTCCGACGCCGGATTGCGGGTGCGCACGCCGGAGCCGCAGCGGTTGCGCGACGTGCTGGCCGGTGCCGGGATCACGGTCGCCGAGCCCGCGGACGGCAGCCTCGAAGTGGCGGCCACCGCAGAGCGGTTCGGCGAACTCGCCGCACGGCACGCGGTGGCGGTGCACGAGGTGGCCCGGAAGAGCGTGTCCCTGGAGGAGGCGTATCTACTGCTGACGGCCGACGCGGTCGAACACCGGGCGGGGTCGCGCGGGGGAGCGCACTCGAGCGAGGGAGCGCACCCGAGCGGGGGAGCGCACCAATGAGCGGAAGCCGGTCCGGGGCGTTGCTCGCCGCCGAGTGGATCAAGATGTGGACCGTGCGCTCGACCCGTCTCGCACTGTTGTCGACCCTCCCGCTCAGCGCCGGGGTCAGTGCCCTCGTCGCGTACCAGTGGCGCGGCGACATCGAACACGTCGTCAACTTCAGCCCGTTGATGGCTGGCCTGTACGGCGTGACCCTCGGGCAGTTGGCCCTCGTCGTGTTCGGCGTGCTGCTCGTCGGCTCCGAGTACTCGTCCGGGTCGATTCGCGGGTCGTTGACCGCGGTGCCTCGGCGGGGGATGTTCTACGGCGCCAAGCTGCTCGCCGGCACGCTGGTTGCCCTCGCCGGCTCGATCGCCACCGTCCTCGCCACCTTCGCCGGAGCACAGGTACTCCTCGGTCCACACGGCACCACCCTCACCGCGGACGGGATTCCGTCGGCGCTCGCCGGAGCGGTCGCGTACCTGACCTCGATCTGCGCCATGTCCATGGGAATCGCGACCATCGTGCGCAGCTCGGCCGCCGCCCTCGGCCTGCTGCTGCCGCTGCTGTTCCTCGGCTCCCAAGGACTGGGCAACGTCCCCGTGCTCAAACCGGTTCTCCAGTATCTGCCCGACCAGGCCGGCCTGGAACTGATGCACATCGCCGGCGCGCCCGGGGACGACCGTTTCGGCCCCGACTACGGCCCCGGGACCGCCCTCGCCATCCTGTTGGCCTGGACCACCGCTGCTTTGATCGGCGGCTATGTGGTCCTGCGACGGCGTGACGCCTGATGGCCGCGACCGCTTTCTTGAGCGATCGATCCAGATAGGTTACGGTGGAGTCATGGCGAGGACCCGGGAGTTCGACACAGAGGCGGCGGTGAGCCGCGCGATGGAGCTGTTCTGGACGCGTGGCTACGAGGCGACTTCGGTGCGCGACCTGACCCGGCACCTGGGGATCGGGCAGGGGTCCCTGTATGCCGCGTTCGGCGACAAGGACGGCCTGTACCGGGCGGCGCTGGAGCACTACCGCACCACCCTCGCGGCGGAGGCCCTGCGCAGCCTGGAGGAGGGGGCGGACGCCCGGTCGGCGATCCGGACGATGCTGGTCGAGCGGATCCGGATCGCCGTGGCAGACGGCGGTCGGGGGTGTCTGGTGGTCAATGCCGCCTGCGAGCGCCTGCCGGCGGATGCGGCGATCCGGCGCATCGTGCGGGACACGCAGGACGCCAGTCGGGATGCGCTCGCCGAGGTGTTGCGGGTCGCGGCGGAACGGGGCGAGATCGCGGCGCGGCACGACCCGCACACGCTGGCCGCCTTCCTGGTCACCTTCCTCAACGGACTGCTCGTCTCCGCGAAGACCACCCCGGATGTGCACGCCCTCGAACCCCTCGTGGAGGTTGCCCTGGCCGCCCTCGGCTGATTTTCCCTGCCCAAAAACTGTATCGAGCGATCCAGAAACCAGAACCAGAACCAGAAACCAGAAATGGGAAGACATGATGATCGACCACGACGGAACGCCCGTCCACACCGGCCGAGTTGCCGTCAACGGAACGAGTCTGCACTACCGCACCGCCGGGTCCGGACCCGCGCTCGTGCTCCTGCACGGTGTGCCCAAGACCGGTTACCACTGGCGCCACCTCGTGCCGAAGCTGACCCCGCACTACACCGTCGTCGTGCCCGACCTGCGTGGTCTCGGCGACTCCGCCCGCCCGGCGGACGGCTACGACTCCGCGACGATGAGCGACGACATCGCCGAACTGATGGCCCGCCTCGGACACGAGACATACGCGGTGGCGGGCGAGGACTGGGGAGCGGTGATCGGCTACCAGCTCGCCGCGCGCCACCGCGACCACGTCACGGCCCTCGTGTTCGCCGAGGCGCTGTTCCCCGGATTCGGCTTCGAGGACCATACGGCCCTCACCCCCGAGAACGTCTCCGGCGGCATGCACCTGTGGCATCTGGGCTTCTACTTCCAGCCGGACGTACCCGAGATGCTGATCGCCGGACACGAGCGCGAACTGATCACCTACATGATCAAGTTCGAGCGCAGCCGGCCCGACAGCGCCACCCCCGACACGATCGACGAATACGTGCGCTGTTACTCGATGCCCGGCGGCATCCGCGCGATGCTCTCGATCTACCGGGCGATGCTCGTCGACGCCGAACAGAACCGGCAGGCCGCGCGGCAGAAACTGGACATCCCGGTCCTGGCGCTCGGTGGATCCGCGTTCATCGGCGACCGCAACGAGTCCCAGATGCGGCTGATGGCCCACGACGTCACCGGACACGTATTCGACGCCGGCCACGACCTGGCGGAGGAAGTGCCCGACGAGATGGCCGACATCGTCCTCCCGTTCCTGGCCGCGCACCGGTAACCGCACCACCCGCCCACCACCTCAGCTCGGCAGGGCATCCTCGAGTCGCGTCAGTTCCTCCGGGCTCAGGGTGAGCTCCGCGGCCTTGGCCGAATCGGTGATGGAGGCCGGGCGGCCGGCGCCCGGTACCGGGATCACCGCCGGCGAGCGGGCGAGCAGCCAGGCCAGGGCGATCTGCTGCGGGCTGACGCCGCGTTCGTGCGCGATGCGGTGGAAGGCGGTACCGGTGGAGGTGGGCCCGGAGGCGCCGTCGAGGGAGCTGCGCCGGATGCCGCCCAGCGGGCTCCAGGGCAGGAAGGCCAGGCCCAGTTCGGTGCTCAGGCGCAGTTCGGGCTCGCTGTCGCGGACGGCGGGGGAGTACTGGTTCTGTACGGAGACGAGTGCGTCGCCGAGGATCGTGTGCGCCTCGCGGATCTGGGCGGTGGTGACGTTGGAGATGCCGGCGGCGCGGATCGTGCCGGCGTCGAGCAACTCGCGCAGCGCGCCCACGGATTCCGCCCAGGGCACGGCCGGGTCCGGCTTGTGCAGTTGGTACAGGCCGATCGTGTCCACGCCCAGGCGCTCGGCGGAGGCCTCGGCGGCGCGCTTGAGATGTTTCGGGGTGGCGGTGACGGTCCAGCTCCCGTCGCCGGGCCGGCCGCGACCGCCCTTCGTGGCCACCAGGACATCGGAGGTGTCGCCGCCGTAGTCGGCCAGAGCGCGGGCGATCAGCAGTTCGTTGTGGCCGATCTCGTCGCCGTGCCAGTGGTAGCTGTCGGCGGTGTCGATGAGCGTGACGCCGGCGTCGAGGGCGGCATGGATGGTGGCGATGGCCTGCGTCCGGTCCGGGCGGTGCTCGATGGACAGCGGCATGGCGCCCAGGCCGATGGCGCTGACGGTGGTGTCGGCGATGGTGCGGTACTGCATGGTGGTCGGCTCCTCAGGTGGTGGGTGGACGGCTCGGCGGCGAGGGCTTCGGCGACGGCGCCGGGCCGTCCCGGGGCAAGGGCGTGAGCGGTCCACACGTTGAACGCTCAGACCTGACGGGCCGCGGCCAGCACCCTGCGTATCTCACGTGGCCGCCGGCGACGCCGCGTAGCCAGCACTCCGACCGCCCGGCTCAGCCACTCCGGGTCGCCCAACCGGCTTCCCTCGCCCGCCTCCATGGTCTCGGACACCAGCATGCACGCCAGGTCGACTTCGACGAGCCTGTACCAGCTCGGGTGGCGCTCGAAGCGTGCCGGGTAGGGTCCGTACGGGTTTCGGAGGGTCAGATCCAGACGCCCTCCGCCATGCCCTCTCCATGGGCCGGGCAGCCCGCAGAGCAGCCCCGTCGGCGTCACTCGGGCCCTGGAAAGAGAGCCGCCGATCTTGATGTTGGCCCCCATGATCCTGGGCCAGGGGATCAACTGTCCCTCCCAGCCTCGCACGTGCTGGTACAGCCCGTCCGTGCGGAACTCCAACCAGGCATCGCCGGTCTGCGTGTCACCCATCACCCAGCGTCCGTCGACCTGCTCCAACGGCCCGTACCTCATGCCGCGCTCGCTCATCCGCTCATCCGATCACGCGTGCCCTGACCTGCGGTCACATGCTCCGACTGATGGAGGGCTCGACCGCATGGTCGTTGCCAGGCGGCCGGCTCCCTCGGTGCCGGCAGGCGCATCCTCACACGGTCGCATTCGTACGTGCACTGCCTGTTCCCGGCAGTTCCGAAGGGACCATCCCTGCTCGGAACCCGAACTCCGGACCGAGGACGAAGACGAGGACGAAGACGAAGACGAAGACGAAGACGCTCCGGGAGTACGTGTCATGGACACCTGACGTCAAGGTGTGCGCACGATCGCCGTCGCCTCGCCGGGAAGGAGGGGAACACGCACCGCCTTCCCGGCGCGGCGGAAGTCCGCAAAACCCGCTGGCGGACCACGGCGGCCACTGCTACCTTTCCGGAGGCCGTGCGAGAGAACGAGGAGGTGGTACCCGTGAACGCAGTATCGACATGGGTGCTCTCCTCCGGGGTCACGGTCGGGCGATAGGTCGTCCGGGAGCGCCGTTCAAGCGCACTCCCGAAAGGCACGACCATGCAATTCACTTCGGAACAACGCCTCGACGACGGCGTCCTCGAGCGCGAATTCACCCTCGGCGAGATCCCCGGCATCCTGTGGACGCCCGCATCGGCATCCGCATCCGCACCGGCGCCGCTGATCCTGCTCGGCCACCCCTCGCTCGGGCTGCGCAAGATGTACCCCCGACTGGTGGCGCGGGCCCGGCACGCCGCGGCGGATGGCTTCGCCGCGGCCACCATCGAACTCCCCGGGAGCGGTGACCGGCCCCGTTGGGCCGCCGCCGAGCAGGCCCGCGCCGACCTGCGCCGGGTTATGGAAGCCGGCGAGCCGGTCAGTGACGAGATCATCGACGCCCTGATCCTCCCGCTCGTCGACAAGGCGGTCCCGGAATGGCAGGCCGCCCTTGACGCCCTCCTGTCGCTGCCCGAAATCGGCGGCCCGGTCGGGTATTCGGGGGGAGTGATCTCCATCGGCGTTCGCCTTGCCGTGGTCGAGCCGCGCATCGTGGCCGCCGGCCTCTTCGCCGGGAGTCTCGTGCCTCGCGCCATGTTCGAGGAGGCCCGCCGGGTCACCATTCCGCTGCACGTCCTGTTGCAGTGGGACGACGAAGGGAACGACCGGCAGGCGGCCCTGGACCTGTTCGACGCCTTCGGCTCCGAGGAGAAGACGCTGGAGGCCAACATGGGCGGGCATACCGGCGTCCCGCAGTTCGCCGGGGACGCCGCGGCCCGGTTCTTCAGCCGGCATCTGCGCTAGCCCCGACTGCTCATCGAGGAGGACAGGGCCCGGCCCTCCTCGATGGCGGTAGCCGGCACATGTACAACCGCCTCGATCGCGCCGGTATCGCCGTTGGCGGTACCGGCCGGTCGGGGCGGCGCGAGGGCGTGCCCGCCTGGGTTCGGTGTCGAATACCTCGATTGCATGTTGGATGTTGGATGTTGGATGACAGGGCGACTGGCTCCACCACCGTCCAAGGACACCTCGCCTTGACGTTACGGACACACGGTGCGACGGCGATCACCGTCCGGTCACCCAGGGTGCCGTTACGATCTCGAAGTGCCACGCGCCCGGTTGTCGATCGGCGGGAGGAGAGCCGACGCGCCTGACGCCCGCCGGAAGAAGGAATCTCGCGCCGGGATGCCGAGGATGTCGAGAACCTGCCCGTGGCTCCGTCCCCGCAGTGAACCCGGCCACCACGGCCGTACCGCAGCAAGGAGAAGACGATGGCCAAGTATCTGTTGCTCAAGCACTAT
Source organism: Embleya sp. AB8 (assembly GCF_049739465.1). Lineage (NCBI taxonomy): Bacteria > Bacillati > Actinomycetota > Actinomycetes > Kitasatosporales > Streptomycetaceae > Embleya > Embleya sp. AB8. The sequence goes on along the minus strand of NZ_JBMHHY010000024.1, from coordinate 53,571 downwards.
CGAGGCGCGCCCGCATCGGCCAACGACGTGCCGATGGACCAGTGGACGCCGGCGGAAATCACCGCCCACGTGCGGTACATGGAGGACTTCGCCGCTCGGCTCGAGCGCACCGGCGAGTTCGTCGACAGCCAGGCGCTCTCCCCGGAGGGTACGTTCGTGCGCTCCGGCGGCGCGGGCCGACCGCCGGTCACCGACGGCCCGTTCGCGGAGACCAAGGACCTGATCGCCGGCTGGATGGTGATCGACGTCGAGACCTACGACCGGGCGCTCGAACTGGCCGCCGAGTTGTCCGAGGCTCCCGGCGCGGGTGGGCAGCCGGTTCGGGAGTGGCTCGAGGTACGCCCGTTCCTGACCGCGGCGTCGACCATCAGGGAGTGACGCACCGTGGACGAGGCGCTGTTGCACACCCTCACCCCCGTGGTGATCGGCATCCTCGTCCGCCGCGGAGCCGACTTCGCGGCGGCCGAGGACGCCGTACAGGACGCCCTGGTCGAGGCCGTGCGCCGATGGCCCGACAACCAGCCGCAGGACGCCAAGGGCTGGCTGGTCACCGTGGCCTGGCGCAAGTTCCTCGACGCCGCCCGGGCCGACACCTCGCGACGGCAGCGTGAGGTACGCGTCGAGGACGAGCCCGGGCCCGGTCCGGTCCAGGCCGTGGACGACACGCTCCGGCTGTACTTCCTGTGCGCGCACCCGACCCTGACCCCGGCCTCGGCCGTCGCACTCACGCTGCGCGCGGTCGGCGGCCTGACCACCCGTCAGATCGCCCGGGCCTACCTCGTGCCGGAGGCGACCATGGCCCAGCGGATCAGCCGGGCCAAGCGCACCGTCGCAGGTGTCCGGTTCGACCAACCCGGCGACGTCGCCACCGTGTTGCGGGTGCTCTACCTGGTCTTCAACGAGGGCTACTCCGGCGACGTCGACCTCGCCGCCGAGGCGATCCGGCTCACCCGCCAACTGGCGGCCGGGATCGACCACGAGGAGGTCGCCGGGCTGCTCGCGCTGATGTTGCTCCACCACGCCCGGCGCCCGGCCCGGATCGACCCGGACGGCCGGCTCGTGCCGCTCGCCGAGCAGGACCGAGGCCGGTGGGACACCCGCCTGATCGCCGAGGGCGTCGACGTGCTCCAGGCGGCCCTCGCGCACGATCGCCTGGGCGAGTTCCAGGCCCAGGCCGCCATTGCCGCGCTGCACGCCGACGCCCGCACGGCCGAGGAGACCGACTGGGTACAGATCGTCGAGTGGTACGACGAACTGGTGCGCCTCACCGACAGCCCGGTGGTCCGGCTCAACCGGGCCGTCGCGGTCGGCGAGGCCGACGGCCCGCGAGCCGGTCTGGCCGCGTTGGCGGAGCTGGACCCGGCCCTGCCCCGGCACACCGCCGTCGCCGCGTATCTGCACGAGCGGGACGGCGACCCGGCGACCGCGGCACGCCTGTACGCCGAAGCCGCCCGATCGGCGCCCAGCCTCCCCGAACGCGACCACCTCACCCGACAGGCCGCCCGCCTCAACGCGCGGTTACGCAACTGAGCGGCGGATGGCGGGCATTGCAAGAGGGAGCTTTATTTTTTCAACCAGCAACTTTCGTTTCTCCACCGCCGTGTCTACGGTAGAGGTATGAAGAGCTACCGGCAGTACTGCTCCGTCGCCCGCGCGCTGGACGTCGTCGGGGAACGCTGGGTGTTGCTCATCGTTCGCGAACTGTTGGCCCTGGGGCCCAGCCGGTACAGCGACCTGAAGCGGGGACTGCCGGGCATCGCCAGCAATCTGCTCGCCGAGCGGCTCAAGGCGATGGAGGCCGAGGGCCTGGTCGAGCGGTACGACGCGCCGCCCCCGGTGGGCGCCGTCCTGTACCGACTCACCGACCGGGGCCGCGAGTTGCGGGACGTCGTGGACGCGCTGGCGCGCTGGGGACTGGAGCGCATGTACGGCGGCGTCGAGGACGGCGACGCGGTCCAGCCGCAGTGGTCCGCGCTGTTCGCCGGCTTGGTGCTGTCGCCGCACATCGCCCCGGAGACCGAGGTCGTGGTGGGGATCGAGACCGGCGGCGAGGCCGTGTACGCGATCCTGCGGCCCGGCACCTTCGAGATCCGTCGCGGCCCGGCCCCGAATGCCGACGTCACGCTGTCCGGGGAAGCGACGCTCGTCGGCGCGGTCCTGTCCGGCCGGTTGACCCCGGAACAGGCCGCGGACCTCGGCCTGCGGATCGTCGGCACCCCGGCGCCGCTCATCGACCTCCTTGACCCCCTTGACCCCCTTGACCCCCTTGACCTCCTTCGATCGGGAGCAACGTCATGACCTACGCCGAAACAGACCTGGTCGCCTCGATGGAGCGCCTCGCCGGCGACGACTTGGCTGTGCTGACCCGGGAACAGTGGGACCGGCTCGACCAGTTCCACGCCGGCGGGTCCGAGGCCGTCGACCGGATGTTGCCCGGCCTGCACCTGGCACCCAGGATGACTGTGCTCGACGTCGGCTCCGGACTCGGCGGCCCGGCCCGGCAGGTCGCCCGCAACAGCGGCTGTACCGTCGTCGGCGTCGACATCACCCCCGCCTACGTCGACGCGGCCCGGGAGTTGACCCGCACGGCGGGACTCGCCGAGCAGGTGGGGTTCTTCCGCGGCGACATCGCCGTCTTCGCCGGTGCCGGGTTCGACGCCGCCTACACGATGCATGTACAGATGAACATCGCCGACAAGAACGCCTACTTCGCCGAGATCGGCCGGCGCCTGCGACCGGGAGCACGGTTCGCGACCTTCGAGGTCTGCCTCGGCGGCGAGACGCAGCCGACCCCGCCGCTGCCGTGGTCGCTGGACGGTACCGACAGTCATCTGGTCACGGCCGACGAACTGCGCGCCGCGATCGGGGCCGGCGGTTTCGAACTCCTCGAATGGGTCGACGAGACCGCCTGGGTTCGTCGCTGGTTCGAGAACATCGGCGCCCGCATGGCCACCGGTGCAGGCGATGGCGGAGCCACCCTCCCCGCCCTCCTGACCGACGGCCTGACCCGCACCCTGAACTTCGCGATCGCCCTCGACGCGGGCATCCTGACCATCCACCGCGGCTCGTTCGTCCTTGCGCCATAGGCATCGACGGGCCGCCGGTTCAGGGTCGCTCGGCGCCCATCGTTGGGAGAGGACGGAGGCTTCGGAGCCGACGGGTAACCACCCGGCCGGCCGCGACCGGTGGGCCGGCCGCCACGGGGTCGGTTGTCCGCGGCCGTCAGCGGGGCGATGCGTCCAAGTAGGTGAGGACGGCGAGTACTCGGCGGTGGCCGGCGTCGGTGACGGCCAGGCCCAGCTTGGCGAAGATGTTGCCGATGTGCTTTTGCACCGCGTTGTCCGACACCCGCAGACGCGCGGCGATGGTCGTGTTGTCCAGGCCCTCGGCCATCAGGCCGAGGACTTCCCGCTCACGTGCGGTCAGCGTGGTCAGCGGATCGTCCCGACGGCGGACGACCTGCGCGATGACCTCGGCGTCGAGCGCCATGCCGCCCGCCGCGACCTTGCGCAGGGCGTCGACGAACTCGGTGACCCGGCCGACCCGGTCCTTCAACAGGTAGCCGACGCCGTGGTGCCCGGTGGACAGCAGGTCGGTCGCGTAGGTCTGCTCGATGTACTGCGACAACACCAGGATGGGGAAGTCCGCCCGACGTCGCCGGATGGCGATCGCCGCCTGCAGGCCCTCGTCGCGAAACGAAGGTGGCAGACGCACGTCGACGATGGCCGCCTGCGGCTGGTGTTCCTCGATCGCCGCGAGCAGGCCGTCGGCCGTCTCGGCGACGTGCGCCACCTCGAAGCCGTGCCTGGCGAGGATGAGTTGCAGGCCCTCCGCGAGCAACACGTTGTCCTCGGCGATCACCAGACGCACGGCAACTCCGCGGTGATGACCGTCGGGCCGCCGGCCGGGCTGTCCACGGTGACCTCGCCGTCGAGCGCCATCGCCCGACGACGGATTCCGGCCAGCCCGGTGCCGCGCGCCTCGTCGGCGCCGCCGCACCCGTCGTCGGTGATCCGAATCCGCAGCCGGCCGTCCGTACGTTCGACCACGACCGTGGCGGCGGACGCCGCGCTGTGCTTGGCCGCATTGGTCAGCGCCTCGACGACGGTGAAGTAGGCGACCGTTTCGACCGCGGCGGGTATCTTGCCCAACTCGCCCAGATCGAGCCGGGCCGGCACGGCCGACCGCGCGACGACCGCGCTCAACGCCCCGGACAACCCCCGGTCGGCGAGGATCGGCGGGTAGATCGTGCGCACCACGTCCCGGAGTTCGGCCAGTGTGGCCTCGGCGCTCGCGTGTGCACGTTCGATCAGTCCCTCGGCCGTTTCCGGCTCCTCGCGCACCGCCTGCCGCGCCAGGGCGAGTTCCATGGTCATCGCGACCAGCCTGCCCTGCGTGCCGTCGTGCAGGTCCCGCTCGATTCTGCGCAGTTCCGCGCCGTGCGCGTCGAGGACGTCGGCTCGGGTCCGGGTCAGCGTCGCCGTGCGAACCGCCAACCGCTCCGCCCGGGACGGCGCGAGCAGCCGAGTGTGCGCCCGCGCGAGCGGCGGCAGTACGAAGCACGCCACCGCGCCGAGGACGACGACCTGGACGATGCCGAGGGACAGTGCGTCGGCCCAGCCGTCGATCGGCAAGTCCACCCACAACCGCGGGCGGTTCGCGCGCGGAAACGCCCACCAGACGGTCGTGCCGAGCACACCGACGACGAGGTTGCCGGCCACGAGCAGGGCCATCAGGCCCGCCGGTACGCCGATCAGCGTGTTGATCGCCAGCCAACGGCGCGTGGTCGGCGACGAATCGGATGAATCGGACGAATCATTCGATACGCCGAGCCATCGCCGGGCGGCGGTCCGCCGACTGTCCGCCCAGTTGTCCACCGCGCCCGGGCGGGGGAGGAAGAAGAGACCCCCGAGCGCGGTGGGCACGTTACCGAGCAGATAGGCGCACGCACGCAACGCGTTCGATCCATACTTGTACATGGCGATCAGTATGCGGATGGCGGTATGACCCGGCACTACAGCAGGCTGTACCAGCACACCTCCGCCCTGCGGTATCGGCGGCCGGCTCGACGCCGGCTAACTTTCCGGACATGCGAAACCGCCTGCACACCATTCCACTCACCTTGACACTGGCACTGAGCGCCACCGCGGCCGCCGCCCTGATCGCGCCCCCCGCCATGGGCGCGCAGGCGACGTCACCGTGCCCCCCGACCGCGATCGGCAGGACGGCGGGCGGCGACCCGGCGGCGCACGACATCGCCAACGACTCGGACGTACCCGACCATCCGCTGCTGCGTCGTGATGCCGAGGCGGTATCGGCCCTGGGCATCCCGGCCGTTCAGGCGCGGGCGACGACGGGCCGGGTCAGCTACGCGGCGCGCGTCGGCGTCGCCGATGTGCGCACCGGAAGCCCGATCCCCGCCGACGGCGCCTTCCGAATCGCCAGCGTGTCCAAGACCTTTACCGCGACCGTGGTCCTGCAACTCGTCGGCGAGGGACGCCTGGGCCTCGACGACCCGGTCGAACGATGGTTGCCCGGAATCGTGGCCGGCCGCCCGATCACGATCCGGCAACTGCTCCAGCACACCTCGGGCCTGCAGGACGCCATGCCGTCGTGGAACACCAAGGCGCAGTACCTGGAGATGCGCTATCGGCCCGACCCCATCGACAAGTCGGTGGCCGACGGGGTGGCCCTGGGGCAGCTCTTCGAGCCCGGCACGAACTGGGCCTACTCCAACACCGGCTACCTGATCGCCGAACTGCTCATCGAACGTGTCACGGGGCAGCCGTGGGACCGCGAGTTCGACCGCCGGATCTTCCGGCCGCTGGGCCTGCGGCACACCTACTGGCCCGGGACCTCGCCGGAGATCCGGCTGCCGCACGCCACGCAGTACCAGCGCTTCGACGGCGAACTCGTCGACGTCACCTCCCAGATCCCCGCCTACCCGGCGGGCGGCATCGTCTCCACCACCCGCGATCTCGACGTCTTCTTCCGGGCCCTCCTCGGCGGACGCCTCCTGCGCCCGGCCGAGTTGACCGCGATGAAAACCACCCGGGCGGTCAGCGGGGAGGCCGTCAAGTGCATCTGGCCCGACGGCCGATACGGCCTCGGCCTGGTCTCTCGACCGCTGCCCGGCGGCGGCCGCTACTGGGGCCACGACGGCGGCGACACGGGATCCATCGTGACCGTCGGCGTCACCGAGGACGGTCGACGCGGGGCGGTCGTCTCGATGAACTTCGGCCTCGACGGAAGCCTGCCCGAAATCCTGTCCCAACAGCGCGCCGCCGACCGGGTCGTCACCAACGCGCTGCGCCCACCGCGCCGAGACGCGAAGTAGCCCGGCCGGCCGCCACCTGCTGCGCACGGCCCGGGCCTGGGCCGACTACCGGAGGTGAGCCGTGCGGCGGCGGCTCACGTGGGGGGTTGCCCGGTGGGCTGCTGTCGGGTGATCGCGAGCGCCGTGCGGGCGGCTCTGTCCTCCGTGTCCGGGAGGGCCTCGCCGCCCACGCCGAACAGGCCCTGGCGGAGGAATACCGCGAGGCCGTGTGCGGCGCCGGCGACGCGGAGCAGCAGGTCGTACGCGGCGTCCGGGTCCGGGGCCAGCCGGCGGGCGATCGGCAGCAGGAGGCCGGCCACCTCGTCGCCGGCCGCGGCCAGCTCGGCGAACCCGGACTTGTCGAGGCCCGCGTTGAAGGTGATGTCGAACAGGGCCGGCTCCTCGGCGGCGAACCGGACGTAGGCGGATGCGAAGGACGCCAGTTGTGCGGCGGGGTCCGGGCCGGCGCCCACGGCGACGGCGAAGCGGTCGCGCTGCTCGCGGTAGCCCCTCGTGGCGAGTTCGGCCAGCAGGGCCTCGCGGTCGGCGAAGTGTTTGTACGGCGCCGCGACGCTCACCCCCGCCCGGCGGCTCGCCTCGGCCAGGGTGAAGCCGTGCGGGCCGCGTTCGGCGACCAGGTCCAGGGCCGCGCGCAGCAGGGCGTTGCGCAGATCCCCGTGGTGTTGCCCGGTGGGTCGCCGCTTGACGGGAGGGCTCATGGCGCTAAGGTTAACACTACTTACCAGGTAAGAGGCATTAACCATGGGAGCTTGCCATGACCACTGCCCGGTTCCACCACGTCAGCCTGTCGGTCGCCGACCTCACGGCCCAGGAAGCCTGGTACGGCAGCGCCCTCGGGCTCACCCACGTCGACGAGCGCCTGGAGTTGCCCGAGGCCGGCGTGCGCACCGTCGTCCTGAGCGGTACGACCGGCCTGCGGGTCGAGTTCGTGCAACGACCCGGCTCGACCCCCGCCGCGCCCGCCGACCCCTTCGCCGCCACCGCCGTCCAGACCTTCACCCACCTCGCCATCCAAGTCCCGGACCTGGACGCCGAGTTCACCCGACTGACCGGCGCCTGCGGGGCCACCCCGGTATCGCCCCCGGCGCCCGGCGTGACCGAGGGCATGCGCTACGCCTACATCGCCGACCCGGAAGGCAACCTCCTCGAACTGATCGAGACGGCAGCCGACGCCGCTGCCGGGGCTCAGCCGGCGCCGGCCGGGTGAGTGGCATTGGCCCGGCCGAGGGCGAGCCTGATCGGCAGCAGCGTCAACCACGTCCACAGCGCGGCGGTGGGGGAGACGAAGGCGATCGGGATCGTCGCGCCGAAGACCAGGATCGTCGAGGCCAGGTCGGCGGTGATGGCGCGGGCCCGGCGGACGGAGATGGGGTACGCGATGCCGGGCCGGTAGCGGATGGCCAGGAACAGGGCCAGGTGCAACAGGTCGATGACCACGATGTTGCCCGCGTAGATGGCCACGGCCAGGGGCTGTGAGGCGTACTCGGACAACATCGTGGTCGGGAACGGCAGCAGCGCGATCACCCCGAGGCCGGCCAGGGTGAGGCGGACGAGCCGGCCGTCCGCCGCGCGGGCCAGGTGCAGGATTCGACGGTGGTCGCGCCAGAAGCCGGCGAGGATGGCGAAGCTCAACGCGTAGGCGCCGAGGTTGGGCAGCAACTCGCCGACCATGTGCCGGAATTGCGCCGCGTGCAGGCCCGGGGGGACGTGGATGTCGAGGACGAGCAGGGTCATCGCGATGGCGAAGATCCCGTCGGACAGCGCGATCAGGCGGTCCGGGCTGCGTTCGTCCGCGCCGGCTTCGGGGCTCTCGGGCGTGCTGTTCTCGGTCATTCACCCAGCGTGACCGGTCGGTGGCGGTTTGCGGGCTCCGCCGCTACATGATTCGGCTACATGATTCGGGACAGGTAGCGGCCGAGTGCCAGCAGCGCCCACATCGGCAGCCCGATCAGGACGAGCATGGCGAAGAGGACACCGATAAGGAACATGAGTCGGAAGTATGCCGGACGAGGTGGGGCATGTCACCAGTCTCCGGCGGACTCCGAGGTGGACTCCGCAGCGGACTTTGCGGCGGACGCCGACCGGCGCCGTCTTCACCGCGTGCCGCAACTCCCCGCCGGAGATCGCCGCGCGGCTTGCGGAGTTGCGTACGGCGCAACTGTGCGCCGCGCTCGACCTGTTCCTCGCCCGACTGCGCACCGACCCGGCCTCGGCGGGCCGGCCCCGGGACCCGCGATTGCGCGGCCCGGTGACCGAATGGCAGACCCGACCCGCTTCCGGGCGCTCGTCGTGTCGAGCCCGGGAGGGCCGGGGGAGATCCAGGTGAGCAAGAGGCGCCGCGTCATCCTCACCCGCACAGTCTCCGCATCCGTCACCGGAATGGGCGCGGCGTGGTGTCGGGCGGCGACCGCCGGCGAGGTTGATCATGGCGTCGGGTGCGCTCCTCACGAACTCGGAGTTGCCGTGTTGTTCACACAGGACTCGCTGGATCGGCTTGCGGCGGGTGAGCTGGATCTGGCCTTCCGGCGCTGGCGCAGGCCCGCCGTCCGGACCGGTACCGCGTTGCGGACCAGGGTCGGCGTCCTGGAAGTCGGCGAGGTGGTGGTCGTCGCGGAGGCGAGTGTGACCGACCGGGACGCTCGGCGGGCGGGCTACGCCGACCGGGCCGAGCTGTTGGCCCGTCAGCGGCCCGGCGAGGACCGGCAGTTGTACCGGATCGGGCTGCGCTTCGCGGGCGCGGATCCGCGTACCGAACTGCGCGCGGACACCGACCTGTCCGCTGCGGACCTGGACGAAATCGTGGCCGGGCTGGGCCGGTTGGACGCACGCAGCGGTCGCGGACCGTGGACCACCGAGATTTTGCGCCTGATCGCCCGAAACCCGGCGGTCCGAGCCGGCGACCTGGCCGCACGGGTCGGCCGGGAACGGCTCCGGTTCAAGGCGGACGTCCGCAAGCTCAAGGAACGCGGCCTCACCGAAAGCCTCGAAGTCGGCTACCGGATCTCCCCCCGCGGCCGACTGGTCCTCGACCACCTGACCCAAGCAGCAACCGATCCGGCCCACCCCGAAGCCGGCTGACCGCAGCCGGCTGACCGCCCGCCTCGACCACCCGCCCCGACCACCTATGCGAACAGATGTTCGAAATTGGTTCGAAACGGGGCTACCATGATCGGTATGAGGAATTCGCGGGACGTCGACGAGCTGGAGGCGTCGTTCTCCGGTGGTCGCGCGAGTCTGGCCGAGCGTGTGGATGCCACCCGGGCATCGGCCGCCCGTGCGGCGGCGGTCGAGGTGGCGGCCGGGCCGTTGCCGCCTTCGGAGGGGACCTGGATCTGGGTTCGGCAGCCGGAGGATCGTGGGGTCCTGCTCTGTCGTGTGCTGCGGTGGGAGCGGACCGCGTCCGGGGCCTGGGCGCTGCGGGTGGATCTGCCGGTCTGGGCCGGCTACGGCGTTCCGGGCGGCTACGAGATCGACGGGGCCCATCACCTGCAGATCGCGCCGACCCACGCGCTGATCGAGATCCCCGGCCAGGACTACAGCCGCGTACCGCGCCCGTAGTCGCGGCCGACGCCTGCCGTGGTGGGCAGGGGGCGTTCGTCGACCACGTGTTTCATCACCAGGGTCGAGTTCAGGCGCTGCACGCCCGGCAGCGCGGACAGCACGTCGTCCTCGAGTTCCTGGTAGGCGGTGAGGTCGGCGGTGACGATGCGCAGCAGGTAGTCCGGGTCGCCGAAGAGCCGCTGGGCCTGGACCACCTCCGGGATCCGGGTCACCGCCTCCTCGAAGGACAGCAGGGTGTCCCGGTCCTCCTGACGCATCGTGACGAACACGAGGGCCTGGAAGGTCAGGCCGATCGCGGCGGCGTCCACGATCGCCCGGTAGCCGCGGATCGTGCCGTTGCGCTCCAACTCGCGCAGCCGACGGTGGCACGGGGACAGGCTCAGGCCCACGCGCGCGGCCAGTTCCGTGATTGTCAGGCGGCCGTCCTCCTGTAGCGCGGCAAGAATCTTGTGGTCGATCGCATCCATGTGGAAGATTCTTCCATGAGGGGGCTTTATTGGGGTGAAAGTTGGCAGCACTTTTGGGGTCTTCGAGATTATTCTCCTACCGTCAACCGTTGTGTCGGGTCGGGAGATGCCCATGGCCGTCGGGTCCGTGCTCGCCTTCTGGGCGGTCGCCTTTCTGCTCATCGTCGTGCCGGGCGCCGACTGGGCCTTCACGATCAGTGCCGGGTTGCGTGGCCGGGCGGTGTATCCGGCGGTGGGCGGGCTGGTCGTCGGCTACGCCATGGTCACCGTCGTGGTCGCGGCCGGCGTCGGTGCGCTGGTCGCGGAGAATCCGCGGATCCTGACCGGGCTCACCCTGGTCGGCGGCCTCTACCTGATCCACCAGGGCGTGACCACCCTCGCCCGCCCCGCCGCGCCACCCGCCGTCCCGACGGAGGCCGGACCGACGGACGCCGGACCGGCCGGCACCGACTGGCACATCTTCCGGCGCGGGATCGGGGTCAGCGGCCTCAACCCCAAGGGCCTGCTGGTCTTCGTCGCCCTGCTCCCACAGTTCACCGACCCGCACGGCACCTGGCCGATCGCCGCCCAGATCGGCGTCCTCGGCCTGGCCTACCTGGCCACCTGCGGTGCGTTCTACCTGGGTATCGGCCGGCTCACCCACGCCGTCCTGGCCGAACGCCCCGACGCCGCCCGGCACATCGGCCGACTGTCCGGCGCCGCGATGATCGGCATCGGCGGCTGGCTCGTACTCGACCACCTGCTGCGCTGAGCGGAGTTCCTTGGCAACCCGAACCGACGCGGGGCCGGATGGTGCGGCGCCGGGTGGTGCGGCGGACGTACACCCGTACCGACGTACACCCGTACATCCGCCGCACCGACCGCACCGACCGGTCCGACCGGTCCGCCTGCGGCTCAGCCGTCCAGCACGCTCAGGTCGAGCAGGGCCAGGCGGTCCGGGTCGGTGAGGAAGTCGAGGGCGGTGATCCGGCCGGCGTCGATCGTGAAGGCCATGATCGCCAGCGGCCGGCCGTGGGCCATCGCGACCGCGCCCGGTGTGCCGTTGATCAGCGCCGGGCGGGCCACCTCGGCGAAGCGGGCGTACCTGATCGCCTGCGACGCGACCACGACCGCGCCCCGCCGGACCAGACTCGGGCGCAGCGCTCCGCCGTCGGAGCGGGCCACCACGTCCGGGTGGAGTACGGCGACCAGCGCCTCGAAGTCGCCACCACGCGACGCGGCGAGGAACGCGTCGACGACCATACGCTGCCGGCCCGGGTCCGGTTCCGGGGCCGGCGACACGTCCTGGACCCGGCGGCGGGCCCGACTGGCCAGCTGCCGGGTCGAGGCGAGCGTACGGCTCAGCACCGGGGCGATCTCGTCGAACGGCACCCCGAACATGTCGTGCAGCACAAACGCGAGCCGCTCGTCGGGCGCGAGCGTCTCCAACACCACCAGCAGCGCGATACCCACCGAATCGGCCAGCAGGATCTCCTGCTCGGGATCCAACCCGTCCGGACTGCTCACGATCGGGTCCGGCAGCCGGATGTACCCGTCGTCGTCCGGCAGCGGATCCTCCCGCCGCGTGCTGCGCGAGCGCAGCATGTCCAGGCAGATCCGGCCGACCACCGTGGTCAGCCAGCCGCCCAGGTTGGCCACCTCGGTGACATCGGTGCGACTCAGCCGCAACCACGCCTCCTGTACGGCGTCCTCCGCCTCGGCGAGCGAGCCCAGCATGCGATAGCCCACCGCGCTCAGCTGCGGCCGAGACTCCTCGAATCGCTGCGCCAGGAAATCTTTCTCGCTCACCTGTCACATCTCCACGTGCCGTTCCGTCAGTGCAGTGAAGGACGATATCCGGCCGGTGCGGACCCCAACCGCCCGCCCGTCGTCCACCACGAAACGGAGAAGAATCATGAACGCCGCTCGCATGAAGAACCCCGCACAGGTCCTGCCGGACGCGATGACGGCCGTGCAGAACCTCTACAAGGCGATGTCCCAGGGCGGCGTGCCCCAGGAGATTTTGGAACTCGTGCACCTGCGCGCCAGCCAGATCAACGGCTGCGCGGCCTGTGTGTTCGGCGGCGTGGACAGCGCCAAGAAGGCCGGGGAGACCGACCAGCGCCTGCACGCGGTGGTCGCCTGGCGCGAATCGCCCTTCTTCACCGACGGCGAGCGCGCCGCACTGGCCCTGACCGAGGCGGCCACGCGCCTGGCCGACCACTCCGGTCAGGCCGTGTCGGACGCGATCTGGGACGAGGCCGCCGACCACTTCGACGAGCAGCAGCTGGCCGCCATCATTCTGATGATCGCCACGACCAACTTCTTCAACCGGATCAACACCACGATCCAGGAGCCCGCCGGCCTCACCTGGAGCTGAACTCCCCGGTCGGCGGCCCCCGGGGCCCCGGCCGTGCTCGGCCGCTGCCCGGCGAGGATCGTGCGCGACCTCGCCGGGCGCCGCCGACTCGATTACCGGGAATCCACCGACAGGAACGGGTCGACGAGCGGGATCAGCAGCTCGGCCCGCCCGATCATGCCGAAGTGGGTGGTGTCGGGCAGGATCGCCAACCGCGCGTGCGGGATCAACTCATGCATGCGCGCGGCGTGTTCGATCCGGACGAAGTCGGTGTCGCCGAGGACCAGAAGGGTGGGGGCGGTGATCGCGCGCAGCTCGTCGTCGGTCCACTCCACGAAGGTTTGGGCGAGCGGTTTCACCTTGTCCAGGATGGTCGGGAAGCCGCTCGGGTCGGGGGCGACGCGGGTATACGCGTCCAACATCACCCGGTAGTCGTCCTCGGTCGGCAACCGCCGCGACGTCTGCTCGGGTGCGCCCAGCTCGGGGTGGTAGCCGTCGTGTCGATACTGCGTCGACAACAACACCAGGCGATCCACCCGCTCCGGATGGCGCGTCACGGTGGCCAGCGCGACCAGCCCGCCGAGACTGAACCCGACGAAGTCGGCCCGCTCGACGCCCAGTTGGTCGAGTACGGCAAGGACGTCGGCGGCGAACGCGGCCAGGGTGATCTCACGATCGGCGTCCGCCGTATGCCCGTGCCCCTGAAACTCGACCGCGATCACCCGACGCGTCGCGGCGAGCGCCGGCACCAACGCACCGAAACTCGACTCGATCGTCAGCGCACCACCGTGCAGCAGGACCAGCGGCGGCCCGTCGGTCCCGTGCACCTCGTAGTACATCTCGATGCCGTTCACCGACGCGTAGCCGACGGTGGGAGTGGTGGTCGCCATGATGTTCTCCTCCTGGAATGGTCGATCGGCCGCCCGGCCGCCCGGCCGCCCGGCCGCACGACCGGACCGCCGGACCGCCGGACTGCCGAACTGCCGAGAGAGGAACCTACTTGACGCCCACACCTGGCACCGCGATGCCACCGCGAGTCTCCTTGACCCGCAGGCCCCTCAGCCCCAGTAACCCTCGGTTCCCGGGCAGGCGTGGTAGGTCTGGGATGACCAAATCGGGTCACGGTTGTTGTTGTAGATGACGAAATTTCCGTCGGCCTGCACGAGGGCCTGCCAGGAACCCTGGTAGTCGGTCCTGGAGATCCAGGTCGCATCCCATACCGGGTAGTCGTGGGTGCTGTAGTGGTACTGCCAGGTGGAGATGTTGCCGCTCCGCTGGAAGATCACCTTGGCGGCGATCGGGTTGACGTTGATGCCCGAAGCCCATACCGCACGACTCGAGCCGTGGCCCTGGCAGTACAGCACGAAGTTGCCGTCCGTCTGGATCTTCAAGACGGTGAACGGCCCCCAAAAACTCTTGTTGGCAACGTACTGGCTGTCGTCGAAGGCGATGCCGGTCTGGTGGTTGCAGCCGTCGCCACCGGTGCAGCCGTAGCCGGCGTAGGCCGGTGAAGCCGTCACGACCGAGGTGGTGACCGCGGTGGCCAGCGCCAGTGCGCCGGCCACTGCGGCGGACTTGAAGTTGATCCGCATTTTCTCCTCCTTCGACTTCGATGCCCCGGCCTGCCCGGGGCTACGGTCGACGTACGGTCGACGCAACGAGCATGCGGAAGTACTCCTCCCGGGGGCAAAGGATTCGATGAGGTTCGAATCGACGGTTGTCGGCTGCGTCATCGTGAACAATTGCCGAGGTTCCACGAGTTCTTGACGGTGCCGGCGGTTCCGGATGGGTTGCCGGCCGGACGGGAGAGTGACTGTGGTGGACGATGCGAATTCCCGCTCGATCGGTCGTCGTGGGTTGATCGCCCGGGCCGGTGCGGCGGTGGCCGGTGGGGTCGCCCTCGGGTCGGCCGGCCCGGTGGGTTCGGCGGTGGCCGACGGCGCGGCCGAATCGATGTCCGCAGCGTCCCCGGCGGCCACGGCGTTCGGGCCGGTGACCGTTCGGCCGGGGGACGCGCGGTACGACGGGCTGTTGCGCGGGAACAACTTCCGGTTCGTCGGGCAGCCGGACGAGGTTCGGGTGCTCGGGTCGACCGAACAGGTGTTGCGGGCCGTGCGGGACGCGGTGCGTACCGGGCGGCGGATCGCGGCGCGCAGCGGTGGGCACTGCTTCGAGGGGTTCAGCGCGGACCCGGGGGTACGGATGTTGCTCGATCTGGCGCCGATGGACGCCGTCGGGTACGACGCGGCGCGCGGCGCGTTCGCGGTGCAGCCGGGGGCCACGCTCGGGCACGTGTACCGCACCCTGTTCAAGGGCTGGGGCGTGACGATCCCGGCGGGTGGTTGTCCCGAGGTGGGCGCGGGCGGGCATCTGGCCGGCGGCGGATACGGGCCGCTGTCCCGGCGCTACGGCTCGGTGGTGGACCACCTGTACGGCGTCGAGGTGGTCGTGGTCGATCGTGACGGCGACGCCCGCGTGGTGGTCGCCACCCGTGAGCCCGACGACCCGCATCGCGACCTGTGGTGGGCGCACACGGGCGGCGGGGGCGGGAACTTCGGCGTGGTCACTCGGTATTGGCTGCGCTCACCGAACGTCGGCCGCAGCGCCGACCCCACCCGGATGTTGCCGCCCGCGCCGCGCAACATGCTGGAATACCTGGTGATCTGGGCCTGGGACGACAGGATGACCAAGGACGTGTTCACCACGCTGCTCCGCAACTTCGGCACCTGGCACGAGCGCAACAGTGCGCCCGGGTCGCCGAACGCCGGTCTGTACGCGATCCTCCTGCCCACCCACCGCAGCGCCAAGCAGTTCTCCATGGTCGTGCAGATCGACGCCGATCTCCCGAACGCCGAGGGCCTGGTCGACGACTTCATCCTCGCGGTCAGGGACGGCACGAACGTCGAGCCGCTCCTGAACGACCACCGGACCATGCCGTGGGTGCACGCGACGACCTGGCCCGGCACCGGGGAGCCCGGTGACGTGTTCACTCGCCGGTACAAGATCAAGGCCGGCTATCTGCGCCGCTCCTTCACGGACGGCCAACTCGACACGATCCACCGCTACTTGACCACCCCGACCACCGCCCAGCACGCCGGCATGCTGCTCGTCGGGTACGGCGGCCGGGTCGGCGCGGTGGCCCCCGGGGACACCGCGATCGCCCAGCGCGACGTGGTGATGAAGGCGGTCTACCAGACGTTGTGGATCGACGAGCGGGACGACGCGACCAACGTGGGGTGGACCCGCGCCTTCTACCGCGACGTCTACGCCGACACGGGCGGCGTCCCGGTGCCCGGTGAGGTCAGTGACGGCGCGTACATCAACTACCCGGACGTCGACCTGGCCGACCCGGCGTGGAACACCTCCGGGGTGCCCTGGTCGACCCTCTACTACAAGGACAACTACCCACGCCTGCAACGGGTGAAGGCTCGCTGGGACCCACACGACATCTTCCGACACGCACTGGCGATCGAGCCGGCGTCCGGGTGAGCACCTCCGGCTGAGTGCCCTCCGGCCGAGTGCCCTCCGGTCGAGCGTCGCCCGGCCGGGCCGCACCCGGCCGGGGAGCGATTCGGCGGGCTCGTTCTGTGTGGACTCTGAGGCCGTTCTCAGGCTTTCTTCATCCGCGCACCCGACAGTCGTGAGTATGACGCCTGAGGACGCGAGGACCCACGAGCCGCCTATCCCGCCTATCCCGCCCATTCCGTCGATGCCCACGATCCCTCCGAGGCCGCTCCCGCCCCGTCGTCGGGTGCGGCGCGCCTCGGTCGTCCTGATCGCCGCCGCCGTGGCGGCCGGGCTGGTGGGCGGCCTCGTGGGTGCGGTCGCGGTGGGCGGGTTCGGCGACGGCGACCGCGCGACACCGCAGACGGTATCCGGGGCGCCCGCCCGCAATGCGGCCGCCACCGGGACCGGTACGCCGATCGCCGTGGTGGCGGCGGCCGTTCAGCCCAGTGTGGTCGAGCTGCGGGTGACCACGCGGCGCGGCTCGGTCACCGGCTCGGGCCTGGTACTGGACACCGCCGGGCGGATCCTCACCAACAACCACGTCGTCGCCGGCGCGGGGGTCGGCAGCATCACCGCCGTATTCGCCGACGGCCGGACCGCCCCCGCCACCGCGATCGGCGCGGACGCCGCGCACGACCTCGCCGTGGTCCGAGTTGGCGGCGTCCCCGGGCTCACCCCGGCCACCCTCGGCAACTCGGCGTCCGTACAGGTCGGGGACAAGGTGGTCGCGTTCGGTTCGCCGCTCGGCCTGACCGGGACCGTCACCTCCGGCGTGGTCAGCGCCGTCGACCGTGAGGTCACCGTGTCCGGGGACGGTGCGATCGGCGCGTCGTCGGACGACCCGGCGGGCGGCGCCGCGAACACGCTGACGTACCCCGCGATCCAGACCGACGCCGCGATCAACTCGGGCAGTTCGGGTGGCCCGCTGGTCGACCTGTCCGGCCGGGTGATCGGCATCGACTCGGCCATCTACGATGCCGGCGCCGACCCGAGCGGTGCCGGGGGCAGTGCCGGGGGCGGTGCCGGCGGGGCCGCCGGTACCGGTAGCGGTACCGATGCGGGCAGCGTCGGCATCGGCTTCGCGATTCCGATCGACACGGTCAAGACGTTCCTGGGCACCGTCGGCCGCGACGACTGACGACCGACCGGGGCGGGGGACAACCGCCGGGGCGGCGCGGCCGTCGTGACCCGGTCGGCGGTAGCGGCCACCCGTTCGGGTTGCGTGTGTTGCGACCTGGGGTACCGGGCGTGAGCGCGGGGCGTCCTGGCCCTTCTTCGATGGAGCGGAGCGGTACATGTCGGCGGATCACGTGGTCGGGGTCAATCCGATGTTCGCGCGGCCGGGGGAGGCGCGGGCCGTCGAGCGGTTCCGGATGGCGCTGGAGTCGATGTTGCCGGAGACGGCGTATCAGGTCGTGCACGACGAGGTGATGCTCGACGGGAACGCGCGGCTGAACCTGGCCACCTTCGTGGGCACCTGGATGGACGACCACGCGACGCGCCTGTACGCCGAGGCGTTCGACAAGAACATGATCGACAAGGACGAGTATCCGCAGACGGCGGCGATCGAGACGCGCTGCTGGCGGATGCTCGCCGACTTGTGGAACGCGCCGGACCCGGAACAGACCATCGGCACCTCGACGGTCGGCTCCTCCGAGGCGTGCATGCTCGGCGGCCTGGCGCTCAAGCGCCGCTGGCAGCAGGCCCGCCGGGCGGTGGGCAAGCCGACCGACAGGCCGAACCTGATCATGAGTTCGGCGGTCCAGGTGGTGTGGGAGAAGTTCTGCAACTACTGGGATATCGAGCCGCGCTATGTCCCGATCAGCGACGAGCACCAAACCCTGGACGGCCACGACCTGGCCTCCTACGTCGACGAGAACACGATCGGCGTGGTGGCGATCCTCGGCGTCACCTACACGGGGATGTACGAGCCGGTCGCCGCGATCGCCGCCGTCCTCGACACGATCCAGCGGGACACCGGCCTGGACGTCCCGATCCACGTGGACGGCGCGTCCGGCGCGATGATCGCCCCGTTCCTGCAACCGGACCTGGAATGGGACTTCCGGCTGCCGCGCGTGCACTCGATCAACACGTCCGGCCACAAGTACGGACTGGTCTATCCGGGCCTGGGCTGGGTGGTGTGGCGCAGCACCGACCGGCTGCCCGAGGACCTGATCTTCAAGGTCGGCTACCTCGGCGGCGACATGCCCACCTTCGCGTTGAACTTCTCCCGGCCGGGCGCCCAGGTGTTGTTGCAGTACTACCAGTTCCTGCGCCTCGGCCGCAGCGGCTTCCACGACGTGCAGAAGGCCTCGCAGGGTGTCGCGATGTACCTGGCGCGCGCGATCGGCGAGATGGACGCGTTCGAGCTGTGGAACGACGGATCGGACATCCCGGTGTTCGCGTGGCGGCTCACGGGCGGCTATACCGACCGGTGGACGCTGTACGACCTGTCCGACCGGCTGCGGATGAAGGGCTGGCAGGTCCCGGCCTACTCGCTGCCGGACAACCTGGCGGACACGACCGTACAGCGCATCGTGGTCCGCAACGGTCTGGGCATGGACCTGGCCCGCGCGCTGCTCGACGACATCCGCGACGCGGTCGGCTACCTGGACCTGCTCGAGGGCCCGCTGCCCGCGGAGCGGCACGTCGCGGGGTTCCACCACTGATCGGCGATCGGGACCTCTCGGCTCCTTGATGTCCCGACTTCTCGACTGATGTGTAGAGAGTGGTGGGTTGTGCGTGTGTGGGGCCGGCGGTCTCGGGCTACTGCCTGCCGGCACCTCGTGGTTCCACGTCGGGGAACGGCAGGAACCACGCGGTGGCGGGTACGCCGGTGGTGGTGCGGGTGGTCATCAGGCTGCGCCGGCAGCCGTGCCAGTCGTAGTCGGTGGGGTCGGCCGGCAGGTGGGCATTGTCCGCGGCGACCAGGTCCGGGTCGGTGGCGAGCGCCTCGGCGGCGTCGGTCAGGCCCAGGTGCAGTGCGTGGTGCTCGGCCAGGCAGCGCGGGAACGGGAGTCGGCCCGCCTCCAGGTCGGCGGCGAGCAGGTCCAGGGCATTGGCCAGGGAACGACGCCACGCGGTGACCACCGTCCAGGTCTCGCGCGGCAGGCGATGCAGTACGCTCCACCGCCCCTCGCGGCCGGCCAGCACCGGGTCCGGCCCATGCCGGTATACGTCGTCGTCCACCTCGTCCGCCAGGATGCCCAGCGTCGCATGGAGCAATGCCGCCGAGCGCGGGGTGGGTCGCCAGGCATCGCCCGGGGCGCGCAAGGGGAACAGGGACCCGAACGGGACGAGTTGCCGGTCCAGATCCGGGGGAGGCGAGTCGCCGAACCATTCCACCCCACCAGCGTAAACGCCCCGCGCGCCCGGCGACGCCGGGGCACGCGCCGCACGCGCCGGACATTGCGCCGCGAACCCCGGAGCGTGGCCCGCCTCGGTGAAGTACGGCGCGCGGCGGGCACATTCGTTGCCCCACGGTGGGTGGATATCACCGATTCGCACTGCTGTGCCGGCCACTGCTCCGCGCGGGCCTGCCGGTCCGCGTCGTCGCCGGCGGTGCGGGTCGGCTGCCCGACAATCCCTCGGGTGGCCGAATGTCACTGCGGGTGACGGGGATCGGGGGCGCTTAGGGTCGGACGTACGGCGCGCGGTCGGCCGGGCTTCGGGCCGGTTTGGGGCCGTTGGGGTCGGTTTAGGGCCGGTTTCGGGCCCGTTTCGCGGCTGTGCTGGGGAACACCGCCACGTTCCGGGTTGGTTGCGGGTTCCGTACCCGGTTCCATGCCGGGTTCCATGCCGGGTCCGTAGCAGATCCCGTAGCAGATCGCGTTGCAGCTTCCGTAGCGGTCCCCGTCCCATACTCCGTTGTAAGTCCCGTTGCAGGAACCATTCTTCGGCAGCGAATCCCGCAGGTTCCGTGCGCTGGGGCAAGCCGTCGAGCGTCACCCGGCCGGACGTCCGGAGGGTCGGAGGGTCGGGCGTCGCGTGGCGCGGCCCGGGGACCGACATCCTCAGGATCGACATCGGCGATCCGAACAGGTTGCTCGTGCGGGCTTGAGTCTCCCGTCGGGGGAGACGGCAGGGTGGGGGCATGGACGGTGGCGGGTTGTGGTCGATCGGTGAGTTGGCTCGGCGGACCGGCGTTTCGGTCAAGGTGATTCGGTACTACTCCGATCTCGGGATCCTGGCGCCGGTCGGGCGTACTTCGGGTGGCTATCGGCGGTATGGCGTCGAGGCTGCCGGGCGGGTCGCGTTCGTGCGCACGTTGCGTGAGGTGGGGTTGGATCTCGCGACGATTCGTAAGGTCGTCGATCGGGAGCTTTCGTTGGCCGAGGTGGCCGCCGTCCATGGCGAGGCGTTGGACGTACAGATCCGGATTCTGCGGTTGCGCCGCGCCGTGTTGGCCGCTGTGGCGGAGCGGGAGTCCACACCCGAGGAGATGAGTCTCATGCATGATCTGGCGCGGTTGTCGGAGGTCGAGCGGCAGCGGTTGGTGGGGGATTTTCTCGACGCGGCCTTCGGCGGGTTGGGGGGTGAGCCGGCGTTCGTCGGGATCATCCGGACGATGACGCCCGAGCTGCCGGCCGATCCCGCGCCGGAGCAGATTCGGGCCTGGGTGGAACTGGCCGAGTTGGCGCGGGACACGGAGTTTCGCGAGTTGATTCGGGGGCTTGCGGAGGAGTTGGCGGCCGAGTCGGCCGGCGGCGGGTTGCGGCGGGATTTCGGGGCGGTGGTGCGGGATTTGGTCGGGCCGCTGGTGGTGGCGGGGGTGGCGGCGGAGTCGGTTCGGGCGGTGGGGGTGATTGGTGAGTTGCGGGCCGAGTACGCGCGGTTCGTGGGGGCCGGGTTCGACGACGGGCGGTTGGTGGACCGGCTGGTGCGGATGGGGGATCCGCGGCGGGAGCGGTATCTGCGGCTGCTCGCGGTGATCAACGGGTGGGCGGCGCCGGAGAGTTCGGTGGCGGTGTTCGACTGGGCCGGGCGGGCGTTGCGGGCGCCTGCGGTTGCGGTGGACGTGGTGACCCCGGGGGCGCCCGCTCTGGTGTTGCGGCCGTGGCGGTTGGCGGATGCGGATGCGGTGGTCGAGGCGTACCGGGATCCGGAGGTGCGGCGGTTGACCGACGCGCCGCCGGACGATCGTGCGGCGGCGCAGGAGTGGGTGCGGGCCCAGTGGCGCGGGTGGGCGGCGGGGGATCGGTTCGGGTTCGCCGTGGTCGAGGATGGGCGGGTGGTCGGCACCGTGGTGGTCAAGGATGTCGCGGCCGGTGCGGGGATTGCCGAGGTCGGCTACTGGACGGTGGCGGACGCGCGGGGGCGCGGGGTCGCCGCGCGGGCGTTGGAGGCGCTGACCGCATGGGCGTTCGCGACGTTCGGTGACGAAGGGCTGGCCGCGTTGCGGCTGTTGCATCAGGTGGACAACGTGGCCTCGTGTCGCGTCGCGGAGAAGGGCGGCTACCGGTTCGACCGGATCCTGCCGCCGTGGCCGCCGACCTATCCGCTCGACGGCCATCTGCATCTACGGCGTGGCCAGGCCTCTCGAATGGCGTGAGGTCGGGGTCGGCCAGGGGGTGTCGGGCGCGGACTGGTGGGACAGGCCGAGCAGGACGGCGCCGATCAGGCGTTCGGTCTGGCGGTCCACCTCGGCCGGGCCGGTGAGGTGGATCAGGTGGTCGGCGAGGAGCGTGGCCAGGCCGTGCACGGCCGACCAGACGAGGAACTCGGCGCCGGGGCGGGCGGCTTCGGGGAGTTCGCCGGCTTGCACCAGGCGGTCGAGTTCGCCGGCCAGCACGTCGTGGGGGTGTGGCGAGACGGGCTGCCGGGGGGTGGTGCGGCCGGCGCCGAAGGCCAGGCGGGCCACGGCCGGGTCGTCCAGGGTCCAGCGGATGTAGCTGCGGCCGTAGGCGATCAGGCGCCGGTGGCCGGTGCCGGCGGCGCGGGCGGTGGCTCGGCGCAGCCGCTCGCCGAGGCGGGTCAGCACCCGCTGGGACAGTGCGCCCACCAGTTCGTCGCGGGAGCCGAAGTGGTGGTAGGCGGCACTGGGGCTGACCCCGACCCGGGCCGAGGCCTCGCGCAACGACCAGCCCTCGACGCCGCGCTCGCGGACCAGTGCCTCGGCGGCGTCGAGGAGTGCGCCGCGTAGTTCGCCGTGGTGGTAGCGCCCGGTTGCCATGCTCGCCATCTTAACGGTGTTCGGATCGGGGTGGTCGGTGTTACGGTCGGGGCGTTGCTATCTGAACAGTGATCAGATGGGGAGTGTTGCTGATGTGTGTTGTGGATCTCGGATCCGGGTCGGCCGGCGCCGCCGACGCCGCGAACGCCCGGAATACGGCGGGCGCCGAGTCGGCCCTGCCGGACGTGTCGGACGCGCCGCCGCCGGTGGTGCGCGGCGAGCCGGTCGAGGTGGCCGAGGGTGTGTTCGTCATCCCGGACGGTCGGGTGCCGCTGGTGCCGAACATCGGCATCGTGGTGGGCGAGCGGGCCGCGTTGGTGATCGACACCGGTCTCGGGCCGTGCAACGGTGCCTACGTACTGGAGCAGGCTCGGCGGTTGGCGGGGGACCGGCCGTTGTACCTGACGATCACCCACTTCCACCCCGAACACGGCTTCGGGGCACAGGCGTTCAAGGGCGCGGCGACGATCGTCTACAACCGGGCCCAGCGGGACGAGCTGCGCCGGAAGGGTGCCGGCTACCTCGCGATGTTCGCCGGGCTGAGTCCGCAACTCGCCGCCGGGCTGGACGGGGTGACGCTGGTCGACCCCGATGTGGTCTACGACGGATACGCCGAGATCGACCTCGGCGGGCATACGGCGGTGTTGCGTGGGGTGGGGCCGGCGCATACCACGTCCGATCAGACCGTGCTCGTCGACGGGCAGGTGTTGTTCACGGGGGACCTGGTGGAGACGCGGATGTTCCCGATCGCGCCGTACTTCCCGCCGCATGACACCGACGTCGACGGCGCCGCGTGGATCGACGTGTTGGATCGGCTGTCGGCGATCGAGGCGGAGATCGTCGTGCCCGGGCACGGTGAGGTTGGCGACGGAGCGTTGATTCGGGAGGTCCGGGGATACCTCGCGTACGTGCGCGATGAGGTCGAGCGGCTGCGGGCGGCCGGCGTCTCGGTCGACGACGCGGTGGTGGTGATCGACCGGGACGCTCGTGCGCGGTGGAGCACGTGGGACAACCCGGAGTGGATCGGCTTCGCCGTGCGGGCGTGGTACGCCGCCGCCGGGTGAGGTGTGGCGGGCCTATGGGGCGGCGGGGTCGGGGAGTTCGCCTCGGCGCAGAGCACGTAGCTCGTGGACGATGCGGGCGTGGGCGGCGCGGTGGTCCGGGGCCGCGTCGAACGAGGCCCGGCGGTGGGTACGGATGCGGTCGCACAACCAGCGGTCGTGGCTCCACGCGTCCTCGTCGCGCGGCTCGGGGGCGGCCTCGAAGTACGCCTCGCGCGCCGCGTGTCGCGTGGCGACGGCCCGGGCCCAGCGCTCCCGGGCGGCCGGGGGCAACGCCCGGTAGGGGACGTCCGCGGGCAGCCCGTCGAGCAGGGCGGTGAACGGGAACGGCGGGGGTGGGTCGCCGACCGCGTCGGGGCGTGGCGCGCGGTCGATCTCGGCGGTGGCCACCAGGCGACGTCGCAGGTCGTCGGCGAATCGGCGGTGGACGGTGCGCGTGTGAGCCTCGTCGCGAGCCCGGGTCTCCTCGCGGAGCCGGGCTTCGTCGCGGGGCCGAGCCCCGTACCGAGCCCCGTACCGGGCCGCGGATCCGTCGCCGGCCCGAGCTCCACCTCCCTCCCGCGCCGGCGCCTCGACGCGGGCTTGCAGGATCGCCAGGTACTCCACCAGCGGCGGCTGCCCCGCCCCGGCCGCCGGCCGCGACCCCGAGGCCGACCCCGACCCCGGACGGCGCCGGTGCGCACCCCGCTCCGGCTCGCTCCCGATCGCCAACGCCCGCAGGATCAGCGCGAGTTGCTCCGTCGCCAGTTCGGGGCCGCGCTCCTCGGAGGTGCTCATCGGGTCAGGAATCGGGCCGTCGGTGTGACCACGCGTGACCGCCGTCCCCGCGACACCACGTACGGGTCCACCGAGCCGGTCGTCCTGTCCACCGTCGCTGCCGTCGCTGCACGGCGATCGCCCTCCCTGGGCCGTGTCGGTTCCGAGCGTGCACCAAGGTAGCGCCGCGAACCGCCTGCCGCCGTCGCTCCGGTGTTACCGATCGGGCATTCGCCACGCGCCCGGCCCGGACCTGCGCCGATCCCCAACTTGCGGACCGGCGAAGGGGATTCGACCCCACCGGCGCCCTACTGGCCATGGTGCTGCTCGGCTAGCGTGGCCCGACGGGCCGAGCCGACACCGGATCTGCGAACCGGTGAGAGAGGCTTCCGAATGGTGACAACGACGAAGCAGATGAAGGAGATGAAGCAGATGAAGGAGACGAAGCAAACGAAACCGACGACAACGACACGTCGGCTGCCCCGTCCGCGCGAGTTCGCTCGGATCCTGCGTCCGCGCCCGTTCGTACTCGACGGCACCGAACGCCGATTGGCCGCCGCGCACACCATCGCCGAGGTGGGCACCCGGAGCGCGGCGTGCAGTGGGCGGTGGATATTCCTGCGGACCGAGATCGTCCGGAGCATGAAGTTGCTCGGGGTGGGCTCGATCGCGGAGTTGCGGCCCGAGCACGCGGGTTTGCGACCGGGCTCGCCGGCGGGTCTGCGATGAGCGGCCGGACGCCGTTGCCGGGGCGGCCGTTCGGGCGGGTGCTGACCGCGATGTTGTCGCCGTTCGACACGGACGGGCGGCTCGACCCGAAGGTGGCGCAGGAGGTGGCCGCCGCGCTGGTCGACGGCGGGAACGACGGCCTGGTGGTGAACGGCACCACGGGGGAGGCGCCGACGACCACGGACCGGGAGAAGGAACTGCTGGTCCGGGCCGTGGTGGAGGCGGTGGGGGAGCGGGCGACGGTGGTCGCGAGCGTGGGGACGTACGACACCGCGCACAGCCGCGAACTGGCCCGGCAGGCGCTGCGGGCGGGGGCGCACGGGTTGATGGCGGTGACGCCGTACTACTCGCGGCCCGCGCAGGAGGGGTTGGTGGCGCATTTCACCGGGGTGGCCGACGCGTGCGATCTGCCGGTGTTGTTGTACGACAACCCGGCGCGGGCGGGGGTGGCGATCGAGGTGGACACGCTGCTCCGGCTTGCCGAGCATCCGGCGATCGTGGCGGTCAAGGACGCCAAGGGGGACTTCCTGGCCGGGGCGCGGGTGATGGCGGAGACCGAACTGGCGTACTACTGCGGCGAGGATCCGCTGAACCTGCCGTGGTTGTCGGTCGGCGCGGTGGGGTTCGTGAGCGTGATCGGGCATGTGGTGGGCGACCGGTTGCGGGCGTTGCTGGACACGTTCGAGGCGGGCGACGTGGTCGCGGCGCGGACGGTGCACTTCGAGCTGTTGCCGGTGTATCGGGCGCTGGGTCGGGTCGGCGGGGTGGCCTTCGTGAAGACCGCGTGCGGGTTGCGCGGGTTGGCGGTGGGTGCGCCGAGGTTGCCGCTGGTGCCGGCGGACGCGGCGCAACGGGCGGCGATCGCGGCGGACTTGGCGTGGGCGGGCGTACGCCTGGACTGAGCGGCGACGGCGGCGGGGCGTCCGGCTGCGGAGCCGGGTCGGGCGCCCCCGTGGGCGGTCGGCTGACGAACAGGGCTCCCGACACCGCCGGGCCGATACCGCGAGCAGGAGACTCGCGAACAGCACCAGGATCGGCACCACAGGATCGATACCACAGGATCGAACACCGCGCTGCTGGCGAGCAGGACGGGAGCAGTGCGGAGCCGGGGAGCATACGGGTATTGCGCCCGGACGCCCTTGCGCCCCGTGCATCCCCGTCGGCCTCGCCGTCGGCCTCCCCGTACCCGGGCCCGGTCAGAACAGGGCCTCGGTGGTGGCTCGGGCGATGGCCGGGGCCAGGCGGTAGCCGAGGCCGCTCGCCGCGCCGGCGAAGACGATCCGGCCCCGGGGGTCGAGGACTTCGATGATCGGCTCGCCCGTCGGGCCGTAGGCGTCGCAGAAGACCCGGCCGGAGAGGCCGCCGGCATCGGCGAGCGTGGGGGCCGTGCGGCGCAGGCTCTCCGTTGCCTCCGTCGCGTCGTCGGGGGTCAGGCCGCGGCCGACCGTGTCGGGGTCCACGTCCCAGGTGGCGCACGGGTAGCTGTAGAGCCACCGGCCCGTCCCGGCCAGCGGGAGCAGGAAGGCGTCCTCGTCCTGGAAGACCACCGCCCCGTCCCAGGCGGCCGGCGGCCGGTGGAGGTGCAGTGCGACGATCTTCCTCACCCGGATGCCCAGCGGCGCGACCCACGGCGACCAGGGCTGCCCGGCCAGCCACGGCCCGGGCGCCAGGACCACCCGCTCGGCGGTCAGCGACTCCCCGTCGGCCAGCCGCAGTTCGACGCCGCGGCCGGCGCCGGCGTCGACGGCGGTGACCCGGGTGCTCTCGCGTACGACCACCCGGGCCCGCAACTCCCGGGCCAGCGCCAGGGTGAGCGCGGGCACGTCCGCGTATTGCGCGCCGCGCACGCTCCACGCGGGCACCCCCTCGGGCAGCCGGGTCACCGAACACGGCGGCGTCCGGGTGGGCGTCGGCACGGCGCTCGGCAGGTAGCTCCGGCGCAGGCTCTCGTCGGTCTCCTCGGCCGAGACCACGGTCATCGCGATCGGCTGGATCGGCAGCGTGGGCCGGGTCAGCCGCAACATCGCGTAGTAGTCCTGGCTGTACCGGGTCATCTCGCGGATCCGGGGCGACCCGCCGCGCGGGATGTGCAGGCCGGCCGATCGCCGACTCGCGCCGCAGCCGACCATGTCCTGGTCGAGCAGCGCGATCGAGACGTCGTGGTGGCGCCGGGTCACCTCGCGTGCGATCAGGCAGCCGATGATTCCGGCGCCGACGACGGCGACTTGCACGTGTGGCACCGGATCACACCCCCGGGGAGAACTCGTCGACGGCGGGATGCGGTGGCCGGCGTGGGAACGGCGGGCACCGGTCGTCGGTCTTGACGCCGAGGATGCGGTTCAGGACGCGCCGGCTGCGCCGGGCGATCAAGCTCAGGTTCGGGTCGGCCGGGCCGCGCCGGCCGCGGGCGCCGTTCCGGATGAACAGGCAGTGGTCGGGCGGGCCGGCCCAACTTCGGTGGGAGGGTCGGGCGCGGGGTGTGTCCTCGGCGACGGGTGGCGGACAGTCGGGCGCCGCGCGCGGCTTGGTCATCGGGCAGTGGCCCTTCGCTCGGTGGGCCGGTCGAGGCGTGGCGCCCGGGCGGGCGGGCGCGGCTCGGTCATCGGGGGTTGGCCCCTCGGTCGGTGGGGTGGGCGACGACGTCGGGCACGTCGACGCGCACCGGGCGGTCCAGGTGGCGCAGTCCCGTCGGCGGTGGCGCGACACCGGTCAACCGGGTGGCCAGGGCGCGGGCGGTGAGCGGGGCGAACTTGAACGAGCCGCCCGCCGAGGCCGCGTCGGCGAACACCTCGCCGTCCGCCAGGTCCAGGAGCAGCGGCCCGCCGGTCGCCGCGTCGCTCACGTAGTAGCAGTCGCGCGCGTCGACCACCCAGCCCCGATGGAAGCCCGGGATCAGCTCGGCGAAGCGCTCGTGCAGGGCGCGTACCCACAGCGGCGCGGCCCGGTGCCCGGCGACGCCGGCCACCACCCGGGTCACTTCGTGGGCGGAGATCTCGAGTGGCGTGCCGGCCACCGGCGGCACCAGCCATGCGCCGCCCGCGCCACCGAGCGCGGGCATCGCCGGGCTGCGTGCCCAGGTCTCCCGGTCGCGGTGCGGGACGTCGCAGTACAGGACGGTCTGCCGGTGTACGGTCAGCCGCCGGGCACATTCGGCCGGCAGCAGCGGGCGGGTCCACGCGCCGGCCGCGACGAGCAGTCGATCGCCGCGCAGCACCCGGCCGTTGGCCAGGGTCACCGCACGTTCGGCGACGTTCACCGCGGTGACCGTGGTGTGCGCGAGCAGTTGCGTGCGCGGCCCGGCGCGCAGCCGGCGTACCGCCGCGGCCAACACCCGGTCGGCGAGCAGGACGCCGGCCCGCTCCTCGAAGACCGCGCCGTGCCCGGCGGGGAAGCGCAGGTGGCGGTAGCGCCGGGCGAGCGAGTCCGGGCCGAGGCTGCCCCCGCTGCCGCCGGCCGCGGCCAGGACGGATCGGGCGGCGGCGACCCGGTCGGCGGGCAGTACGGTGAGCGCGCCCACCCGGTGGTAGCAGCGCACGCGCAGGCGCGTCTCCAGTTCCAGCCACGCGTGGTGGGCGGCGACCGCGGCGCCGGTGGCCCCGGGATCCTCCGGGTGCAGCGCGCGCAACACCCGATGCGGCTCGTGCGACGCGGCGTTGGGATTGGGCAGAGAGCCCTGTTCGACGACGGTGACGTGGTGGCCGGCCCGGACGCATTCCAGGGCGGTGAGCAGGCCGACGACGCCTCCGCCGACGATCACCGTGCGCATGTGTGCCTCCGTTGTGCGGCCGGCGCGTAGGTCCGGCTGTCGTCGGTGCCGGTGGAGAGGACCACCGGGCGGTCCCGGGCGCGCAGGAAGCGGGCGTGGATGTCGGCGGCCGGGAACGGGCCGGCCAGGTGGCCGATGTGCAGGTCGCCGTTGGGGGTGGGGGCGGTCTCGACGATGACGGCGGGTCGGGTGCGGTCGCTCGCGCGCATCGCTCACACCTCGCCGCGATGGCGGGCCGGGAAGCCCTCGACGGTCTCGCCCGTCCGCCACACGGCGTACATCCGGAAGTCCTCGGCACCCTCGTTGAATACCTGGTGGTCGGTGTTCGGCGGGAAGTGCACGATGTCGCCCCGGCGGAAGCTTTGCCGCCCGCCCCGCGATTTTACGATCGCCTCTCCCGAGAGCGCGCTGAAGATCTCGTAATCGGGGTGCGCGTGCCGGATCGAGGAGGAATTCGGGTGGACCACGCACCAGGCGGCCTCGAACGGCGCGTTGAGCGCGGGCCGGGGAATCAGCGGTGGTGAGTGGCGATTCTTCGGGTCCGGCGCGCTGCGTTCGTGACTGCGTATTTCCACGGATTCGGCTCCGATCGGTGTCGTTTCGTGGGTGAGGTCACGGACCTACGGACGGGTCGCCGTTGCCCGCATGCGCAGGTGCATCCCGGCGTACGCGTTCGTGCGCGGGAGAAACGCCTTGGGCACCTTGGCGACCGTGCTGTAGTTCGTGTCCGCCACATTTGCCAAGGGGGTCGGGAAATCTGCGAAAGCAGCTGATCGGCGTCGAGTCGATCGAGTGCGTAGAGTTCGCCCAGCCGGCGCACCATATCGACCCTGGAAATTCGCCAGGCGTCTTCGAGAGGGCGAGCCGAGCCGACCGCCATGAGGTATTCGTCGTTCTCGATGCGCGGCCGGCGCGGTGCGCCGCCGTTGATCGGGCAGGCGAAACACCGGGGTGGGCCACCGAAACCGCAATCGGCGCGGTCGGAATCACCGCAGCCGAAAATCCGGATGAATCATCCGGGCGACAAACGACCATGACATGTCGGAAAGACATGGGAAGGGAAGATCACCAAAGGAGGTTCAACAGGGATTTCTCATCCACGCACCATCCAGGTGGAAGCAGGCACTGGTCCTTCCGGGCCCGAGGGCGTCCCGGGTCGAACATACGACGGCACTCGGCGGCAATCAAGTTTTCCCGATGTCTTCGCCCATGTCGATCATCGGGCCGGTATTCGAAAGCGGATGGTCGCACTCCCGTTCGGATTTCGATCACCGGCCGGCGCGGGCGAATCTCCGCGCGTTGCGACCGACCCGACCAGGGAATCTCTCGCCGACCCCCACCCTCGACCCGACGGCCGGCTCCCCCGGCGCCGGCGGCAATACCGCCGGGCCGCGCCGATTTGCCGAGTTGTTCCAATACGCTGGACCCCGCGAATCATTCCACCCCTCGAATCCCGCCGATCGCGCGCGGCGCCGTACATTCCGCACATATGTGCGAGCAGCGGAGCCGTCCGAGACCCGAGAGGAAGCACGAATCCGATGCCGGACGCGCCACGGTTATGGATGCGGCACGAGTCGCACGACAACGAGCAACGCGCACCACTCGTGCCCGAGGACGCGGCACGACTGGTCCGCCGGGGCATCGGGATCGCAGTCGAGGAAAGCGATCGACGCGCCTTCCCGGTCGCCGACTACGCCGCCGCCGGGTGTTGGGTGGCACCCACCGGCCGCTGGGTCGACGCCCCCACCGACTACTACGTCCTGGGCCTGAAGGAACTGCCCGACACACCGCACCGATTGCGCCACCGACACATCTACTTCGGCCACGCCTACAAGGGACAGGCCGGTGCGCGGGAACTGCTCGCCCGCTTCATCGCGGGCGGCGGCGTGCTCCTGGACCTGGACTGCCTCACCGACGAACACGGCCGCCGGACCGCGG
Source organism: Embleya sp. AB8 (assembly GCF_049739465.1). NCBI lineage: Bacteria > Bacillati > Actinomycetota > Actinomycetes > Kitasatosporales > Streptomycetaceae > Embleya > Embleya sp. AB8. Next base: position 22,939 of record NZ_JBMHHY010000024.1, on the reverse strand, counting down.
CGTTCGGCTACTGGGCCGGCTACGTCGGCGCGGCCCTGGCCGTACTCCAATGGCGCGGAAACCTGGCCGCACCGCTGTGCCCCCTGGACCGGGCGGGCCTGGACGCGCTGCTCGCCGGTGCCCGCGACGACGCCCGCGTGCTGGTGATCGGCGCGCTCGGGCGAGCCGGGCGCGGCGCGTGCGACGCACTGACCGCGGCGGGCCTGACACCCACCCGATGGGATCCGGCCGAGACCCGCGAGATCGACCGCCGCGCGCTGCTGCGCCACGACATCGTGGTCAACACCGTGCTCGGCACCCACCCCCAACCGGCCTTCGTGACCGAGGCCGATCTGGACGACCCCCGGCGACGAATCCGGGTGATCGCGGACGTCACATGCGATGTGCACTCGCAGTGCAACATGCTCCCGATCTACACCGAGACCACCGACTGGGACCGGCCGGTCCGCCGGCTGCGCGGCGGCGAGCGACCCGTCGACCTGATCGCCATCGACAACCTGCCCCCACTGCTCCCGGTCGAGTCCAGTCGGGCGTTCTCGCACGAGTTGTACCCGTACCTGGCGCGCCTGGCCGAGCCCGACCCGGCCTGGACCCGCTGCCTGCACATCTTCGAGACGCACGCCGGAACCGACGACAAGGAGAACGCCGAGGTCCGCTGACCGACCCACGCCCGCGATCCCCGCGAGCGGCACGGTGCACTGGATCGGTACCGGCCCGTCCACCGACCGCAGCGGCCTGAGCCTGCTCTGCGACCGGGCCGAGCGTGTGGTGTGCGCAGCACCTTCGCCGATACGGTGCCGGCCGCTCGGGAGACGTAAGCAGCGACATCAGGACAACCTCGACGTTTCTGCTGACCGGATGGTGATCGAGAGGATACGTTCGGTGAATCCCCGGCCGGGAGTCCACATCCGGTAGTCATCGGAAGTCGTCGGAAGTCGTCGGAAGTCATCGAGGAAGGGTCCCGCCATGCCCGAGTTGCCGCCCCAGAATTGGAACGTCTTCCGCGCGCCCATCGAGGTGTTGCCCATCGCGCCGGTGCCGAACGAGGAGTGGCGCTTCGCGGACAAGTCCATCTACCCCGGCGCCACCGCCCGGGTGTACTACGGCGACGGGCACACGCGGCTGGAGCGTCCGGTCATCCTGTCCGACGGCTTCAACACCGGGCCGACCAGCTTCGACGAGCTGTACTTCGAGTTGAACGGGCGCGAGTACGCGTTCGCGGACGAACTGCGCGAGCGTGGCTACGACTTGATCCTGCTCGGCTACGACGAGCGCTCCGCGTCGATCCTGCACAACGCGCACCGGGCCCAGCAGTGCATCCGGCGCGCGGTCCAGGAGGTGGACGAGAACACGAGCCTGGTGGTCGGCGGGTTCAGCATGGGCGGGATCATCACCCGCTACACGCTGGCCAAGATGGAGACCGAGGGCATCGAGCACCAGACGGCGCTCTATCTCAGCTTCGACAGCCCGCACCGGGGCGCGTGGATCCCCATCGGCCTGCAAGCCTTCGCCCACCTGGACCCGAACGGGGCGCTGTCCAAGCAGGTCAACAGCCCGGCCGCGCGGGAGTTGTTGTGGCGGCACATCGAAACCTACGACGGAACCCCGGCGGAGGACGGCAAGCGCACCGACCTGCTGCGTGCGCTGGAGGCCGTCGGCGAGTGGCCGGTACGGCCGCGCAAGATCGCAGTGGCCAACGGCAACGGCGCGGGTCACGACAACGGCATCCCGTCCGGCACGCACAAGGCCCTGGAGATCACCGAGGGCCTGCTCGCGGGCTCGGCGATCTACACCCAGGCCGCCGGCGACGCGCTGGTGGCCGAGTTCTTCTTCGGCGGCCAGCAGTTGGGCGCGATCCGTACCCAGGACCTGCCCGAGGTGGACCGCGCCGCCGGCGGGAAGCTCGCGTCGTTTCAGATCGCCGCCGACGGGATCAACAAGGAGGCGGGCGAGGACATCGCGATCGCGCACTACCCCGACGTCTGTTTCGTCCCGACGGTCAGCGCGGTGTCCATCCGCGAGATCGACGGGGCCGACGCCGGAGTGTCGCGACTCCCGGCACAGGACAGCGACCTCGACGAGTTCCTGTGTTCGAGCGAGGAACACAGCACGATGCACTCCGAGATGACCCGTGAACTCGGCTCGTGGCTGATCGAGCAGATCTCGTCGGTGAAGTAGCGGTTCGGACGCGCCGCCGCCGCCGGCAGCAGGCCGTGGGCCCGGGGAGCCACCCCGGGCCCACGGCCCGGCCGGACAATTTCCTGTGTGCGACCCTGGGGGCATGGAGATCGAGATCCTGGTGGTGCCGGACTGCCCGCACGAGCGGCCCACGGCCGAGCGGCTGCGCGCGGCGCTGGACGAACTCGGGCTGGGCGCCACGGCGTTCGCCACGCGGGTCGTCGCCGATCCGGCCGAGGCCGAGCGGATCGGCTTCTCCGGGTCGCCGACGGTTCTGATCGACGGGCGCGACCCGTTCGCCGAGCCGGGACGGGTTCCCGGCCTGGCGTGTCGGGTCTACCGGACCCCGGACGGCCCGGCGGGCGCGCCGACCGTCGAGCAGTTGCGACGGGTGGTCGAGTCCGCCGCGGCCGGCCGCTGAGGGTCAGCCCTTCTCGGGCGCGGATCGCCATTCGGCGGCCAGTACCGACCAGACCTCGGTGCTCTGACGCACGTCCCGGTAGCGGAAGTTCTCGCGGTGGGTGCCCTCGTGGGTCATGCCGAGGCGCTTGGCGACGTTGATGCTGGCGGTGTTCTCGGTGGAGACCAGCCACTCCACCCGGTGCATGTCGCGCTCGTGGAAGGCCCAGTCGATCAGCACGCGGGCCGCGCGGGTGACCAATCCCCGTCCGGCGGCGGCCGGTTCGAGCCAGCAACCGGCCTCGCAGTTGCCCATGTTCGCGTCGAAGACCCGGAACATCACGCCGCCGACGAGCAGTTCGTCGAGCCGGATGCCGTAGAGCCGACCGGTGTCGGCGGCGGCCCGGTCGGCGTAGGACTGGAGCCAGGCACGGGCCGAGTCCAGGTCGGTGACGATGTCGGTGAGTCCGACGTGTCGGCCGATGTACTCTCGGCCCCGGTCGAGGTGCGCCAGGAACTCCTCGGCCTGCCACGGCTCCAGCGGGCACAACTCGGCTCCGTCACCCAGCGATATCGCGAACATGCTCGTTCCTTTCGTCGAACGTTTGCCCGGTCACCGTACTCGGCCGAGGATCAGGCGCCGCTCACCGTGAGGATCAGCGTCCGGTCGTCGTTCGGCAGGATGGTCGACCGCACGGGACACAGTCGGACGCCGACGCCCCGCGCGCGGAGGGTGTCCAGAAGTGCGGGCAGGTGCGGGTAGCGCCGGCCTCGGGTGTCGTTGAGCGGATGCAACCGCACCTCGCCCGAACACACCCGAACCAGTTCCAGGACCGCCGCCGTATGGAATTCCTCGTCGAACAGGTCCGCGTAGGTGAACAACAGGAACCCGGACACGACCAGGGCGAACCGACGGTCTTCGAACGGCAGTTCGGGGAGGGTGGCGGCCAGGTAGTGACCTGTCCCCGCGGCACGGTCGCGTCGGTAGTCGGCCAGGAAGGTGTCCGCCGCGCGCCGCCACGGCGTCGCCCGCTCCCATGTCCCGTCCGCGTCGAAGCGGAACCGATCGGGCTGCCGGGCGATCCACTCGACGACCCGCTCGTGTTCGTCGTCGACGATCCGCGCCAGGTCGTCGGCCGCCATCGTGTACCTGGGGTCCACGCTGGTACACGAGCCGCCGGCGGCCCGGACCGCGGCGCCGAACTCGCTCGCGCCGCCGGGGCAGTCCAGGATCGGACCGGCGGTCAGCTCGGCGTCGGTGAGCACGAAGTGGGCGCGGTACTCCTCGATCGTGCGCGAGCTGACCAGGACCGGGCCGATCGGCCCGATCGGTCCGGCGGGTTGGGAGTGGTTCACGAGCGACCTTCCTGACGGACGGACGGGCGGACGGGCGGACGGGCGGACGGACGGGCGGACGGGCGGTCAGTGGCGGTGGGGCTTTCCCGCTACCCATGCCCGCAGGCCGGCGAAGGACACGTCCGCTGCCGGGCCCCGCACGAGGACCCTCGACCCCCATGCGTGGATCCACCCGTTCGAGACGCGGATGTCCTTCGATCGGGTGGCTCGTACGCCGTCGGGCTCGCGGCGCGGGGCTTCGGGCTATCAAGGAGGGCATGAGTGATGAGTGGGCGACGAGGCGAGCGCAGCGGGGAGCCCGAAGGGCGGATGCGGGGACATACGGGTGTGCGCCGGTGCCGGCGCAGGTGTGGTCGACCGGGGTCGGCGCGACGCCGGTGTTCGATTCGTTGGTGCGCGAATGGGCCGAGTCGATGCGGCAGTTGCCGCAGGCGGGGGCCGGGTTCGGCAGTTGTCCCTCGTGTTACTTACCGCATCCGCCGGCGCCGTGAGCCGGCCGGTTTTCCGGTGGTCCGCCGACGACTCGCCGACTACCGATCGTCGAGGCGGCGGCGCAACAACATCAGGTCGGCGACGTCGGCTCGGGTGGAGAAGACGGCGATGAGTTCGCGGACGCGCGCATCGTCCCCGCGTGCGACCGCGGAGACGATGTGCTCCACGATGCGCACGGTCTCCCGGCTCGATTCGCGTGTTTCGCCCATGACACACCTTCGCCGCCCGCCGATAACGCGTCAGACCCTACGCCTCCCGACGGGCCGGCACCCGCAGGCGCGGCGTCGATCTACACACCTGCCGCCTCGTACACCACCTGCCCGGCCGGCACCGTCAGTTCGATGCCGATCTCGGGCAGCGCGCCGACCTCGATCTCCAGTGGGTCGGCGGCCAGGACGCACAGGTCGGCCACCTTGCCGGGCGTCAATGAGCCCTTCCAGGATTCGGCGCCGTCCTGGCGGGCGGGGGTGGTGGTGTAGGCGCGCAATGCCTCGCGCAGGGCCAGGCGTTGGTCGGCGCCGCAGACCGTGCCGTCCAGGCCCGTACGGGTGACGGCGGCGAGTACGCCGCGGCGCCGGTCGGGGGTGAGGACGGGGGAGTCGGAGCTGAGGCATACGTCGATCCCGGCGTCGAGCGCGTCGCGGGTGGCGCACATCCGGGCCAGGGTGCTCGGGCCGAGGGTGTCGCGCAGGAGTGGGCGGGTGGCCACCGCGATGCCGGGTTGGGCGTTCGGGCCGATCCCGGCCGCGGCCATCTCGGCGAGCGTGCCGGGGTGCAGCAGGTCGCCGTGGATGAGGTAGTGGCGGGCCGTGCGGCCGTCCTCGGCGATGGCCGCGCGCAGCGCCGCGACCACCGCGGCGGAGCTGCGATCGCCGGTGGTGTGTACGCCGATCCGGTGCCCGGCGACGTGCGCGGCCCGGATCATCCCCGCCGGCCGCTCGGCGCGGCGCTCGGCCGAGTCGCCGTCGATCAGCAGCGCGCCGTGCGTCGCGGCCACGGCTTCCGCCGGCGGGCGGACCGATGGCCGTACGCCACGGCCGGGTTGGCCGAATTCGCCTACGCCGGGCCGTGCGCGGAGAAGGTGGTCATCCCCGCCGACGCGCCCGACACGTGGGCGGCCTGCGCGGGCCGCGCGGTCAAGACCGTGCTGCACGCCTTCGACCGGGCGGGCGGGGTGCGGCCGGGCGCCGACGTGGTGGTGCAGGGCGCGGGCGCGCTGGGCATCGTCGCGGGTGTGAAGGCGAAGGCGAGCGGGGCGCGTACGGTGATCACCATCGGCGCGCCGGACGCCCGGCTCGAACCGGCCCGCGAGTTCGGCGCGGACGTGACACTGGGCCTGGCGGTCGGCGCGGACGTGACACTGGGCCTGGCGGTCGGCGCGGACGGTCGGCGCGACGCGGTCCTGGAAGCCACCCGGGGGCGCGGCGCCGAGCTGCTGCTGGACCTGGCCGGGGCGCCGGGGGTCGCTGCGGAGGCGGTCGAACTCGCGGCGTTCGGCGGCACGTTCGTGATGGTCGGGAGTACCGTTCCGACCCCGGAGCGGTTGCCGCTGGGCACCGTGATGGGCAAGGAGTCGACTGTCGTCGGCTCGCTCAACGGCGATGTGGGCGACTACTACCGGGCCGTCGAGTTCCTGCGCGACTTCCGCGACCGGTTCGCGTGGGACCGGCTGTTCGCCGCCCAGGTCGGGCTCTCGGGGGCCACCGAGGCGCTCGCCGCGATGCACCGCCAGGAGCAGGTCAAGGCGGTCGTACACCCGTGGTTGCCGTGACCGGCCACCGATCGCCGATCGCCGGCCACCGGCCACCGATCGCCGGTCGCCGGTCGCCGGTCGCCGGTCGCCTCGCAGTATTCCGACATCTCGTTTTCGCCGAGAGGACCTTCTCGATGGGTGACATCGACATGACCGACTTCACCGTGCCGCGCCGCCGGTTGGGCGTGGCCGGACCCGACGTGCCGCAACTGTCCCTGGGTTCGTGGCACACCTACGACCGGATGGACTTCCACGACGCGGTCGACCTGGTCGCGCACGCGGTGCGGTGGGGGGTCGACCTCTTCGACGTCGCGGTGTACGGGATGCCGGGCCGGCCGCCGGCGTTCACCGACGTGTTGTTCTCGGCGATCGTGCGGGCGGCGGGGTTGGCCCGGGAGAACTACCTGCTGTCCACCAAGGTGTGGCTGGAGGGTTATCCGGCCATGTCCTTGCGCGAGCAGGTGGAGCGCGCGATGTTCCGGGCCGGGACCGACCACGCCGACCTGGCGATCCTGGGCGACATCCGGGACGAGAACCTGGACCTGGCCCAACTGGCCTGGGATCTGGCCGAGTTGGAGCAGAGCGGGCTGATCGGCTGTTGGGGCGTGAACAACTGGTCGGCGACCGCGATCCGGACCATCGGGGGCCACGCGTCGGCGGCCGGCTCGCCCGGTCCGCAGGTTGCGCAGCTCAAGTACAGCCCGTGTCGACGCTCGATCGCGGACGGCGCGCCGTTCGCCGACCTGTTCGCGGCGGGCCTGTCGATGCAGGCGTCGGACATCCTGGAGGGCGGCATCCTGGCCGGCAAGGTGGCGCCGACGCGCGAGATCGGCCGTGATCCGGGGGGAGTTCGGGAGCGGATCATCGCCTCGGCGCCCGGCATCGCCGAGGTGGCCGCCGACCTGGGCGCGACACCCGCGCAGGTGTGCGTGGCCTTCGCGCTGTCCCACCCGGCCACCGCGACGGTGCTCTTCGGCGCCACGCGACTGGCGCAACTGGCGGACAACATCGGCGGATTGCGCCTGCTCGAGGAGGTCGGCGCGGCCGCCCTGCGAGCCCGCCTGGTGCCGTTCTGCGCGGACCGGGAGGCGGTGTCGCCCGAAGGGCCGTGAGCCCGGCGGCTCGCCGGATATGAACGGGGGAGGTTGCTCGCTTCGAGCGACCACCCCCACGGGCGGTCCCGGCCCACCCGGCCTGGTCGGCCCACCCGGCCCGGTCGCTGGCGCCACCCCCGGGCGACCCGGCTGACTGAGGGCCCGGTGGGTGCGTGGGTCGCGGTTCGGCCCGGCTGGGCACGGGAGTTCGGTCGCGCGCATCGGCCGTGCCGGCCCACCGGGTGCGGGCCGGCACAACCGGCGGGTCGGTCGCATTCAGGCGCCGGAGCCCGCCGGGTCCATGACGTCCGCGTCGGCCCCACGCGTCCGCGAGCGCCGCGCGCAGCGCTGCGCCGTGGCGGGCCGCGAGGCCGAGCGCGGCGAGGTTGGTGTGCCACTGGTCGAGGCGGCCGGCGCCGAAGAGTACGTTGGCCATTGCCTCGTGGGTGAGGCAGAACGCGATGGCCACCTGCGCGGGCGTCGCGTCGAACTCGGCGGCCACCCGGGCGACCAGCGGATAGCCGGGGCGGATCCGGTCGCGGATGTTGCCCGGGTCGGCGCCGATCTTGCGCTCCGGCCGCAGGTTGCCCGCCAGGATGCCGCCTTCGAGGACGTCGGAGGCCTGGATGGCCGGCCCGTCCGCGACCGGTTCGGCGAACGGCTCGCCCTCGGGCACGGTACGCCGGGCCAGGCTGTACTTGAGCCTGGGCGAAGGTCGGCGGGGTCAGCCCCTCGGCGGCGGCGAACCGCCGGGCGGCCCAAATGTCGCGCGCCGCCCAGTTGTTGACGCCCCACACGCCGAACCGGCCGGCCGCGAGCTCGCGCACCGCCGAGCCCGCCCCGCTGGACCTGGGCGGCGACCGGATGGGCACCTTCCTCGGCGGCGTGATGACGTACAACGCGCTGCACGCGCGGATGCCGGCCCGCGCCTACGACTTCGGCGCCCACCGGCGCGTCCTGGATCTGGCCGGACTCTCCGGCTCGTTCCTGGCCGAGGCGCTGCGCGCGCATCCCGAACTGCGCGCGACCTTCCTGTCCGGCGGCGATCTGGTCGGGCACGCCGAGAACACGCCGGCGCGGCCGGTGTCGAGGACCGGGTCGAGGTGATCGGCGGCGACCCGCCGACCGACGAGGTGCCCACCGGGTTCGACCTGGTGCTGCTCGAACACGTGGTACACCGCTTCGACGCGAAGCAGAACCGGCGCATCCTCACGGCGGCGCGCCGGGCCGCGGCACCCGGCGCCTGGTTGCTGCTGCTCGACTTCTTCCTGGAGCCGACGGGGGTGCCGAGGCTGATCGACACGCTGCACGCGGGCGAATATCCGGTCATCGACGGCACCACCGTCCACCCGCGCGCCGAGGTCGAGGAGTGGCTCGTGGACGCCGGGTGGCAGCCGGTGGACCTGCTCGAACTGCCGGGCAGCCCGCGGGTGATCGTGGCGAAGGCCCGATGACAAAGGATGGTGCACCAGTGACCGGCACGGGAGCGGACGCCGGACGTGTGGTCGTGGCCACCGGCGGGGCGAGCGGGATCGGCGCGGCCATCGCCCGCGCCTTCGCCGAGGGCGGCGACCGGGTCGCGATCGCCGACATCGACGCCGGGGCCGCCGACAAACTCGCCCGCGAGATCGGCGGCACCGCCGTCGCGATGGACGTCACCGACCCCGCGTCGGTGGCCGCCGCCCTGGACACCGTGGTCGCCGACCTCGGCCCGCTTGCCGTCCTGGTCAACAACGCGGGCCTGGTCGCCGGTGGCGGCCTGCTCGTGGACCTGCCGATCGAGGTGTTCGACACCGTCGTCTCGGTCAACCTGCGCGGCACGTTCACCGTCACCGCAGCCGCCGCCCGCCGGATGATCGCCGAGGGCGCGGGCGGCGCGATCGTCAACATCAGCTCGATCGGCGCCCGGCAACCCACCGCCGGCCTGGGCCACTACGAGGCCACCAAGGCCGCAGTGGACGCGCTCACCCGTACCGGCGCGCTCGAACCGGCCCCACACCGGATCCGGGTCAACGGCGTCGCCCCCGGACCGGTGCACACCCCGATGACGGCCGGCCTGATGGCCGACCCGCAGGCACGCGCGGCGTGGGAGACCCGGATCCCGCTGGGCCGGATCGCGCTGCCCGAGGACATCGCCCCGCTCGCGGTGTTCCTGGCCTCCCCGGCCGCCGCACACACCACCGGCGCGGTGGTGCAGGTCGACGGGGGACAACTGCTGGGCTGAGCGGTGCGGCAGCACGAAGGCACGAAGGGCGGACTCCCGCAAACGGGCGCCCGCCCTGCTTCGTGCCGAGGACCGTGTCGCGGCTACGGCGTGCCGGTCTTGGCCTGGTGCAGCGCCGCCGCCGTGGCGATCTTGTGTGCGCAGGCGGCCTGTTCGATCTCCCGGGCATCGGCCCCCGCGCCGATCAGATCGAGCAGGTGCTGGTGCTCCTGCACCGAGGTCCGGGCCCGCCCGGGTACGTAGGTGAACGTCGAGCGGCGCATGTGGTCCAGGCGTGCCCACTCGGATTCGAGCAGCGCGTTGAGGTGCTTGTCGGGGCAATGCGCGTAGAGCGAGAAATGGAACTTCCGGTTGAGCGCGGTGAACGCGGTCGGGTCGAAGTCGGCCAGCGCCTCGATCATCCGGTCGTTGATCGCGCGCGCCTCGGCGATGTTCGCCGCGCTCATCAGCGGCGCGGAGATCGTGGTCGCGTAACCCTCCAGGCGGGCCGGCACGTTGAGGGAGTGCTCGACCTGCGAGCGGTCGACGACGGCCACCCGCGCGCCGACGTTGCGGACGATTTCCACCAGGCCGTCGGACTGGAGCCGGCGCACCGCCTCGCGCAGCGGGATGGTGCTGACCCCGGCCTCGCGGGCCAACTAGTCGAACACCAGCCGATATCCGGGCCCGTAGGTGCCGTCCAGGATGCGTCCGGGCAACAGCTCGTAACACATCTCCGACTTCGACGCCTTGGCGGCCTTGCTCGCGGCGCTTGCCGTTGCGGGACTCAACTACGGTCTCCTCGGTCAGGGCCGGACACGGTCGCGGGCCGGGACGAGGTGTCCCGGCCCGACTGGGTCCGGCGTGGTCTGGTGGCAGGCAGTGGCGGGCGGTGGTCGGCGTGCGCTGCCGACCCGACCGCCCGTGCCGATCGGCGGCGCCGCTCAGCGGCCGACGAACTCCACGGCCAGGGCCCGGAATCGGTCGCCGGCAAGCGCGCCGTGGTGGTCGCCCGGGACGGTGACCAGGCGCGCCCCCTCGGCCGGCGCGACCAACTCGTCCGCACCCCGGGTCATCGGATCGTCGGCCCCCACCACGAACAGCGGCGGAGCGGCGCCGGCCCACTTCCCGGGCGCGAACGGCGTGCCCCGCAGCCCCTCGACGCAGGTCACCAGCCCCTCCGCGCGGGCCTCCTCGGCGCCGATCAGACCGGCGATCAGGCCGGTGAGCGGATCGGACGCGGCCTCCTCCCCACGCACCGCCCGGCGCAGCGCGGGCACGTCCACGGCGGCGAACGGCTCGCTCGGGCTCATCCCGCCGAGCACCACCCGGCCCACCCGCCCGCCGGCCTGCTCGACCAACTCCCGGGTCAGCCGGGCGCCCAGCGAAAGGGCGACGACGTCGAACCGTTCGGCGTCGTACCCGTCCACCATGGACAACAGATCCGCGGCGGCGGTCACCGTGTCCGCCTCGTCGGCGCTCGCCGGTGCCGGACTGGCCCGACGCCTTGAGCCCGCCGAACGGGGTACGCAGATCCCGCACGTTGTGCGAGTTGATCCGCACCATCCCCGACTCGACCCGGTGTGCCACCCGATGCGCCCGGCGGATGTCGTTGGTCCACACGTAGCCCGCCAGGCCGTAGCTGACCGAGTCGGCCAACTCGACCGCCTCCGCCTCGTCGCCGAACGGGGTCAGCGCCACCACCGGGCCGAAGACTCGGCTCCGCTGTCAACCACCGCGCCGGGCACGAAAACCGCCCCGGGCGGATGCCCGAGGCGGTTTCGTCGCGAATACGATCGGAAGGGGATCGGGAGGGGATCGGAACGCGGAGTCGAGCAGGTGGAAGACCGTCGACGTCGCCAACCATCGGCGTCCCGGTCGCACCGACCGCGGCAGGGCCGCAGCGGCCCTCGCGGCGTGGTTCAGGAGCCGGTCGCAGGGGGGCGCCAGGCCACCAGGGGTGCGGCTGATCGCGCGACGGCAGCACCCGGAACGAGCCGGAGCAGCGCGTTCCGCACCGGCTGGCGCCAGCCGCCGCCCAGGTCGGCGCCGTAGCGTGCCATGACCGTCGCCTGCCGGGCGATCGCATGGCACCGGGGGCGGCGCTCGGCGTCGAACGCGGCCATTGCCGCGGCGAGGTCGGCACCGTCGGCGAGGTGGCCGCCGATCATGCGTCCCACAGTGGCACCGTCTTCGAGTGCGGTCGCGGCTCCCTGGCCCATCGTGGGCAGTGCGGCGTGGGCCGCGTCCCCGATCATGACCACCCGGCCACGGACGTAGGACGGCAGTCCACCGGGCAGGTGGTAGACGTCGTGCCGCATCAGCTGCGACGCGGAAGTCGCCTCGACGAGGTCGACGGCCTGCGGCGCCCAGCCTGCGAAACGGCTGCGGGCGGCGGCGAGTTCGTCGGCGAATGTGGCGCCCCGGGGATGACGGAAGTAGCCGTACCAGTAGATCTCACTGTCGCTGAGCCGCATCGCTCCGAACTCCGCCCCCGGTCCCCACAGTTCGATGAGATTTCCGTCGCTCGCGGTGTCCGGGATGACAGCCCGCCAGCTCGTGCTGCCGCTGTACGCCGGCTCGATGCCGGGGAAGACCTGCTCCCGGACCGCACTGCGCATACCGTCGGCCCCCACCAGGAGGTCGCACTCGATGCGGTGTTCATCGTCGTCGGTCCGCCAGGCCACTACCGCGGCCTTGCCTCCGGGTGTCCCCGGATGAACCTCACTGACCCGTGCCCCGCAGATCATCCGCACCCCGGCGGCTTCGGCGGCGGCGCGGAGAGCGGTGTGCAGGCGCGCACGGTGCATGCCCCAGACCGCCATCACCCGGCTCACCTCCGGGCGCTCGTTGGGAATGCGCAGGATCCAGCGTCCGCGCAGATTCCGGAATCCCGTCACCAAGCTCTCGTGCCCGAGCGTCGCGATCGTGTCGTCGTCGAGCCCGAGGGAGCGCAACGCGGTGATCCCGTTGCGGGGCAGGGCCACCCCGGCTCCGAGTTCACCGAATCCGGCCGACCTTTCGAGCACTGTCGTCGACCAGCCCGCCCGGGCCAGGGACACCGCCGCGGCGAGTCCCGCTATGCCTCCGCCGACCACTGTCGCCGTCATTTCCCTCATGGATCGTTTCCCTTCCGTCGCCCGGACACCTCGCCGGCTGAGACCGCCGGGTTCACGCACCGTACCAGTACATGCGTAGTAGTACGAAAGTTGTAGAACGATCATCGTAGAACGATCGTCGTAGGACAAGCGTCATATAGGCTTCCGTCGTGCCACCCAACAACGAGCAGCGCCGCCGGGCTCTTGCCGACGCGGCTATCGCACTTCTCGCCTCCGACGGGGTCCGCGGGCTGACCCACCGCGCCGTGGAGAAGATCGCGGACGTGCCCGGCGGAACAGCGTCGAACTACTTCCCCACCCGGGAAGCTCTCCTCGTCGCGGCGGCCGACCGGGTCGCCGAGCTGCACGTCTCGGAAATGGAGTCCGCCTCACGGAGCGGGCTCGGGGCAACGCGGGACACCGCGGTCGGAACACTCGACGGCGCAGCCGCAGTTGCAGCAGCCAACGGGGTCTGGAACGAAACCACCACCCCCGCGCTTCTGGTCGATCTGCTCACCGACTCGCTCCTGGGCGCTGCGACCGACCGGCGCGACCGCTACCTGGCGATCTGCGAACTCCGGCTCGAAGCCGGGCGCCGGCCGGCTCTCGCCGCCGCTCTGTCCTCCGTCTCCGCCTCCATGGAGCGACAGACCCAGGCTCTGCATGCCGAACTGGCCACGCCCGTATCGGCTTCCGCGATCCGCACCCTGATCGCCCTCTATACCGGCGCCCTGTTCACCCTCGTCACGACGCCACCCGACGAAATCGACACCGCCACCGTCCGCGGCCTCGCCGAGGCGATCGTCGACGGAGCACTTCCCGGACGCCGCAACGCCCCAGGCACGTCGGCGTCGCCCACCGGATGACCCCGTGACCTGAGCACGTCACCCGGGCGGCAGGACCGCCCGCGTCGGGCGTGCTCCCGGCGCCGATCCGGGTACGTATCGCACGGCACCAGTCGGGAGCGCGGCCGGCCCGACGTCGTTGTGGCCGAGTCACGGCATGCTCGCTGTCGACCGAGCCGATGCCGGTCCGGCCGTAGATTCCGGTGACGGCCGACGAGAAGAAGGACGAGCCTGAACGTGTCCACTGCACCCACGATCCTGAGTGATATCCCCGGCTCCTTCCCCTGGGGCGTCTTCCACGAGCGGCATCCGAAGCTTGTCCGACAGGTGCTCGACGCGTTGCCCTACGGGCCCACCGAGCGGGCGGCGGTCGAGGAACTCCTGTCGGAGAGCACCGGCGGCGTGCTGGCGCCGCTCGACGAGAGTGCCCATGATCATCGACAGTGGCTGGAGTGGGGCGAGGGCCAGTTCGGGCGACCGTGGGGCGAGGCGCCGTTCCTGTGGGCCGAGAGCTACTTCTACCGCAGACTGCTCGAAGCCACCGGCTACTTCCGGCCCGGGACCTGGCACGGCATCGACCCGTTCGCACCGTTCAAGAACGCCGAGTTGATCGGCCCTGCCGTCGACGACGAGCTGGCGGCTCTCGACGACCTGCCATCCCTGTCCGCCGACAAGCGAGCCGAGGTACTGCTCTCGTCGGCTCTGTGGGGCAATCGGGCGGACCTCGGTTTCCGAATCACCGCCCTGGTCGGAGACGCCCCATCCCCCGCCCTGATCGCGGACGACAGCCCGCTCCTGTGGTCCACGCTCGTCGCGGCGAGCAACCCGAGAGTCTGCGTCATCGCGGACAACGCCGGGCGGGAACTGCTGCCCGATCTCGTCCTGGTCGACCACCTCCTCACGAGCGGACCGGCCGCCGAGGTCGTCGTGTACGTCAAGCCCGCTCCCTACTACGTGTCCGACGCGACCACCGCCGACCTCCTGGCCACCGTCGACCGCCTTCGCGCCGCGCCCGGGCAGGAGGCGGCACGGATCGGCCGACGGCTGTGGCAGGCGATGAACGCCGGCACCCTCATGGTCCGCACACACGAGTTCTTCTGCGCGCCGCTGCCGTTCCACGAGATGCCCGCCGACCTCAGGGCGGAGTTCGCCGCCGCCACGATGACGATCAGCAAGGGCGACCTCAACTACCGGCGCCTCGTCGGAGACCAACTCTGGGACGCCACAACCCCGTTCGCCGAGAGGGTCGGCTACTTCCCGTCCCCGGTGACGGCCCTGCGCACGTTGAAGTCGGACGTCGTCGTCGGCCTCGACGGGGCGGTGGTCGCCGGGTTGGACGCCACCGGGGAGCCATGGCGCACCAGCGGCAAGTACGGCCTCATCCAGGTGCGCACCGGAACGTAGTACCGCGTCAACACTGCGCCGGGCACGAAATCCCCCCGGGTGGATGCCCGAGGCGGTTCCGTCGCGAATGCGATCGTGAGGGGATCAGAACGCGGAGTCGGTAGCCGCCCGGGACGCCGCGGGCTACGTCGCGGCGCCTGCTCATGAGGTGGGCCGGGTCAGTCGGACTCGATCGGTTCGACCGGGGATCCCGCCGGGGAGATGCCCAACTTGGCCTCGGCCGTGGTCCAGTCGGCCGCGATCGCCTGTTGGGCGGCGGCGAGGGTGACCTGGTTCTTGCAGATCGCGGTGTGCAGGTGGGTTTCGACGGAGTCCTTGGGGTTGTTCGGACCCTTGCCCGGGACATGGCCGGGAGAGGGCGGCTCGACCCACAGGTTGCGCGGGTCGTTCGGGTCGCCGCCGAGTTGGAGGCTGATCAGGTGGTCGTACTCGGCATCGCCCATCGGTCCCGTGTAGCCGTAGGACTTGGCGTTGTCCGTCTTCTCCTTGCCGGTGACCGACACCGGCGGCCGGATCGTCGACGTGTAGCCGCCCGCCTTGCAGATCGTCGTGGCCAGCGTGGCCTGGGTGACCGCCGGGCTCAACGCCCCCGGCGTGCACTGCGGATCCGGCAGCGGCTCCCCGGTCGCGGTGTGCCGATAGTGGCATGTCCCCGGCGCGGGCTGGGGCTGCGCGGCGTACTTGGCCTGCGGCCCCGGCCCGATCGGTATCGCGCCGCCGCCCGCCGCCGCGGCCGGCCCGGACGCCCCGGGTGCCCCGGACGTCGCCGATGGCGCATATCCGGCCGGCTTGGCGGAACTTCCCTTCGAATCCGAACACGCGGACACCGCCACGACCAGACACACCGCCGCCGTGGCGCGGCCTCCCCAACCAGCCCCGAGCCTCATCTTGCCCCCAACGCACCGTACTTGGCGTATTACCCGCAGCATCGCACGTCGACTGCCGCGACATACCCCAAACCCACACATCCACGGCCCGGACTGCCGAAACCGTCCACTCGCGCCGAGCGTTCCACAACTCCGCGTGATTCCTTCGAAGTTCTACACCACTGTAGGATCCCGCCCACGATCGCCTCGGGCCACGATCGATCGATCGTGCGATGCGCAAGCCACATCGTCGACCCGATGGCCGGCTGGGGTGGCTGCGGCGACGGGTCGGAGGGTCGGAGGGTCGGCGGGTCGGCGGGTCGGCGGGTTGACGGGTGCCGGTCCCGGTAGCCGCCGTTCGGCGGTCGGGTCCCGGTCGAAACGCTCGCCGCTGCCGCTGCCGCTGCCGCTGCCGTCGTCGTGCGGCCGGTGGGCCGGAGCGCGACCCTCGTGTTCGGACACTGCGTCGGGCGACCCGCGCGTACAGCTCCTGGGCGACCGGGACCGCCGGGAGCAGGTAGGCCTGAGCTCTACTGACCGACCGACCGACCGATCAACCGACTGCGTTGCGTCCGCCGATCCGACGGCGTCACCCGCCCCGCCACGCCCCACCCCGCCGGGACGGCGACCTGCTCGCCGACCGCGCTCGTGTCGATAATCGGAAGACCATCACCCTCCCGACGTACACCGGTCGGCCGAATCCGCCGGCCCCGCGCGGCCCGGCGGCGTGCGCCGGACGGGTGGCGTGCGGGTGTGGCGACCGGCGTTGCCGCGTCGGTGAATTCGGGTCTCGTTGCGCGATCCGCCGCATGGGCCGAACATACGTCCGGGTTCGAATCGAACAGGAGTGGGCACCACCTGCCGCCATGAGCTGTGTCGATGCGATGACGTCCCCGTCGTGGCGCGCGCTCACCCGATGGGGTGTGGCCGTGGGCCTGTCCGTATGCCTGACCGCGACCGCGTGTGCGGACGGGGGAGAGAAACCGGGTCACGGGAGAGCGGGTGGGCCGGGCGAGCAGGTCGCCGCCGTCCAAGTGCCCCCCGATGCCGTGCGGGAGGCGGCCGACGCGCAGGCGCGGGCCGCGCGCCAGGACGCGCAACGCGAGGAGGCCGCCCGGCTGGAGACCGCCCGCGTCGCCGCCGCGCAGCAGTGGGGCCTGTCGGCGGTGCCGCTGAAGGCCCCCGCGCCGCCGGAGACGAAGCCGGTCCTGGACCCCGCCGCCCCGGGGGTGTCACGGCGCGGCGACATGCCGCCGGTGGTCGAACGGGTGCCCACCCAGGACAAGGTGGTCTTCCTCACCGTGGACGACGGCGGCTACAAGGACGCCGAGTTCGCCCGGATGACCCGCGAACTGCAGCTTCCGTTCAGCGCGTTCGTCAGCGGATATGTGGCCCGCAGCAACTGGAACTACTTCCGCGGTCTGCACGAGCAGGGCGTCGAGGTGAACAACCACACCCTCAACCACCCGGACCTGCGCAAGCTGAGCTATTCGCAGCAGCGTTGGGAGATCTGCCGGGAACAGGCCGAACTCGACTACGAGATGGGCAATGGTGCCCGGCTGTTCCGGCCGCCGTACGGCGAGTTCAACGACGACACCCTGCGGGCCGCGAAGGCGTGCGGGATCGTCGCGCTGCCGATCTGGAACGAGGAGGCGTTCCCGGACCGGATCGAGTACCGCAACGAACGCCGGTTGCGCGCGGGCGACATCATCCTGACCCACTTCCGCAGTCGCTCCGAGTGGAAGGGATCGATGGCGGACATGTTGCGCCGAGTCGTCGAGCTGGCCACGGCGCAGGGCTTCGCCCTGGCCCGCCTCGACGACTACATGTAGCCGAACCGACGCCGCCGGCAGGGGAGTTCGCGCAGAGCCGCGCTCACTGTGCCGGGAAGCGGACCACCCAGCGGCGTTGCCACGGGGTTTCGATCGCGCGGTGGTGGTGGTGTTCCCGGGTCCACGCGACGGCGTGCTCGGGGGGTAGGCCGGAGAGCACGGCCAGTGCGGCGATCGCCGTGCCGGTACGGCCGATGCCGCCGCCGCAGGCGACCTCGACCGTCTCGCCCGCGCGTGCCCGTTCGTGCAGCGCGCGGAGCTCGCGTACCGCCTGCTCCCGGTCGCGCGGGAGGCGGAAGTCGGGCCAGTCGAGCCAGGTGTGCGGCCAGGTCAACTGCGGATCGTGGCGGCGGCGCAGCCGGTCCGAGCCCAGGTAGAGGCCGAAGTCGGGCGTCGGGCCCGCCGGTTGCGGATTGCGCAGGCCGCGGCCGCGGATCCAGGAGCCGTCCGGGAGTCGGAACGCGCCCACCAGGGGCGGCTCGCCGGTCACCGGGTCACACTCGCGGTCTGCCGGCGGGCGCGGTGGTTGGCCACGTTGAGCCGGTTGCCGCACAGGTCGGGCAGGCAGTAGCGGCGCCGCCCGGCCCGGCTGGTGTCGACGAACACCCCTCGGCAGTCCGGTGTGGCGCAGGCGCGGAATCGTTCGTGGCCCAGCGCCCGGACCGTGCCGAGGAGCCCGACGCCCACCACCGCCGCCAACTCGTCGGCGAGCGGCGCGCCGGACGCGGTCGGGACGTACCACTGCCAGTCGTCGTCGCCGGCGACGCGGCGCAGGACCGGGCCGAGCCCGGCCCGCCCCACCAGCACGCCGCCGCCCGCGACGGCCTGCTCCGCCGTCTCGGTCTCCACGACGGCGCGCACCTCTCGGCGCAACAGTCCGACCCGGAACAGGTCGTCCTCGGTCGGCGACTTCCCACCGGCGAGGGCGTCGAGGTGCAGGTCGTGCCCGGCCAGGAAGTCGGCGAGCGCGTCCGGGTCCGGGAGGGCCTCGCCGGTGGTGGTGCGCACGGTGGGGGAGGTGTTGACCAACGCGGTGGCCAGCGCCGCCCCGAGGGCGTAATCGGTCATCGAGATGTCCACGCCTTGCTCTCTGTCGGAGTAAGTGATGAAGCGAGACTATACCCCTTACTGCGGTCGATGGGCAGGCCCGCGCGGAACGACCACACGAGCACCGCGAGCGCGAGGACGCCCGTGGCCAACGCGGCGTATCCGATCCCGGCCCGCCCGCCGAGCGCGAAGCCGGCCGCGCCGACGGCGCCGCCCGCGCTGATCCCGAGATAGATCGTGCTCTGATGCAGTCCGAGTACCAGCGGAACCGCGTCCGGCGCGGCGGCCGTCACCCGCAACTGCTGGGGGACGTTGATCATCCAGTGGAGCAGTCCCCACACCGGTACGACGACGCACGCCGTCACCATCGACCGGGTCAGCGCCGGTACCAGTGCGGCGACCGCGGTCAGCAGCGGGGCGGCGATCAGCATGGTCCGACCCGGGCCGAAGCGGTCGGCCAGGCGGCCCACGAGCAGGTTCCCGCAGACCGCGCCGAGCCCGAAGGTGAGCAGGATCAGCGAGGTACGGCCGGCATCGCCGCCGGTCGCCGGCCGGGTCACCTTGTCGAAGTAGGTGTAGACGGTCCAACTGGTGGTCAGGCACAGCCAGGTGGCCGCGAGTACGACCACCACCCGCGGGTTCGACAACGGCGCCACCCGCTGTCGCAACGTCTTGCGCGGCAGCCCCGGCAACCGCGGTACGACCGCCGCCACGCCTGCGCCGGCCGACACCCCGAGGCCGACGATCAGCCACAGCGCCACCCGCCACCCGGTGGTCGCGCCGAGCCACGCGCCCAGCGGGAGGCCGAGCACGATCGCCGTGGTCAGCCCGCCGACCACCACCGAGGTGGCCCGGCCCTCGCGTCCCGGCGGCGCGGTGGCCCGGGCCACGGCCAGGGCGTTGACCGTGTACAACGACGCTCCCGCGCCGGCGAGGGCCCGACCGGCCATCGCCAAGCCGTAGGTCCCGGCGACCGCGTTCAACGCGTTGCCCGCCGCGAACACCACCAGCCCGCCGAGCAGCAGACCACGCGGCGCGCGATGTCCGACCGCGGCGGCCAGTGCGGGTCCGCCGATCGCGTAGGCGAGAGCGAATGCGGTGATCAACCACCCCGCCGCCGTCCGGGACACGCCGAGATCGCCCGCCATGGGCCCGAGGATCGGCGCGATGACGAACGTGTCGACCCCCATCGCGAATGTGCCGATGGCCAAAACGATCAGCCGTAGTCGCATGACCGCCTCCTTCTGCCGCTGTCGTGGGTGATGGTCGCGATCACCCTCGCCGCTGCGCGCCGACCGACCCATCCCTCAGCTGGGGGATGGGTCGGTCGGCACGCAGCGGCGAGACGTTGCCACTATCTACACAGTGATGAGAAAAATCGACGTGGTGTAGAATTTTCCACGGGAGAGCAGTCCGCGCTCCCTTCGAGTCCCGACCCCGGAGGCGCAATGCAGAAGATGCAGAAGATGCAGAAGATGCAGACGCAGAAGTGGCTGATCACCGGCGTCAGTTCGGGCCTCGGGCGGGCCTTCGCCCAGGCCGCCCTGGCCGCCGGGCACACCGTCGTCGGCACGGTCCGCTCGGAGCAGGACCTGCGGGCCTTCGAAGCGCTCGAACCCGGGTACGCGCACGGCCGCACCCTGGATGTGACCGACGAGGACGCCGTCTCGCGGGTGGTCGCCGAGGTGGAGCAGAGCGTCGGTCCCCTGGATGTCGTCGTCGCCAACGCCGGCTACGGCCTGGAGGGCACCTTCGAGGAGACTCCGCTCGCCGAGGTGCGACGGCAGTTCGAGGTCAACGTATTCGGGGCGATGGCCACCCTGCGGGCGGCACTGCCGCACATGCGCCGGCGCCGCCGCGGACACCTGATGGCCGTTACCTCCATGGGCGGGCTGATGGCCGTGCCCGGGATGTCCGCCTACTGCGGCAGCAAGTTCGCCCTGGAGGGCGTCCTCGAGGCACTGGGCAAGGAGGTCGCCCAGTTCGGGATCCACGTGACGGCGATCGAGCCCGGCTCCTTCCGCACCGACTGGGCCGGACGGTCCATGACCCGCGCCACGCGGACCATCGACGACTACGACGAACTGTTCACCCCCATCCGTGAAGCGCGGCACAAGGCCGCCGGCCACCAGCTGGGCAATCCGGCCAAGGCCGGGGAAGCCGTCGTGCACATCACGTCGGTCGACCGGCCGCCGGCCCACCTCCTCCTGGGCTCGGACGCCCTGCGACTGGTCGGCGCCGCGCGCACGGCCGTGGACGAGGACATCCGCGCATGGGAGACGCTCTCCCGTACCACCGACTTCGCCGAGGGCGCTCAGCTCCGATGACCGACCACCACCCCGCGCGCAGCCGACGCACCGCCGAACGTAAGGGCGACGTCCGCGAGCGCGCGATCCTGGACACCTGCGAGGCGCTCCTTGCGGACAAGGGCTACGACGCGATGACCGTCGGCGACATCGCGCAGGGCGCCGGCATCACCCGCGGCGCCCTGTACTTCTACTTCGGCTCCAAGCAGGAAGTGGTCACGGCACTGGTGGCCCGGACCGTGGAACACCTGTGGGAGCGGTCCCGGGTCACCGCGGAGACCGAGGAGCCGCGCCGGGCCGTCGCCGCGGCCATGCGGCGCACGGTCGAGTTGTGGAACGAGCACGGCCCGGTCATGCGTACGGCGATCGACCTGTCGTTGACCGTGCCGGAGATCGGCGAGTTGTGGAGCCATACGGCCGACCTGTTCATCGCGGCCATCACCGCCGTCCTGGAACGCGCCGGCGTCCCGGGCGGCACCGAACCGGAACAGGCGTCGGCGATGGCCCACGTCCTGTGCTGGATGATCGAGCGGACCTTCTACCACGCCTCGCAGGACTCCCGCGAGAACCTGCAGAAGGCGGCTTCCACCTGCGCCCACATCTGGCTGATCAGTGCCAGCCTGACCACCTGACGCATCCGCCACGACCCCCTCGACCAAACGCGATGGCCATCCGGGCACGACGCGGCTAGCGTCGCAGCGGTGACCTTCGACATCCGAAAGATTCCAGACGCGCACGTCGATCGGATCCTGGACCTCACCGATCTGGCCTTCCACGAGAAGGACTCGGACGACGAGCGCCGGCAGAGCCGCAAACTGCTGTTGAACTGCGACCGGATCGGCGCCTACGAGGGCGACACCCTGGTCGGTGTGGTCGCCGCGTACCGCTTCCGCATCTCCGTACCCGGCGGCGACCTGCCCTGCGCCGGGCTCGACTACGTCGCCGTGCTGCCCACCCATCGCAGACGCGGCCTGCTCACCCGCCTGCTCGCCGAACAGTGGCGGCAATGCGCCGAGTTCGGCCAACCCCTGTCGTGTCTGTGGGCCTCGGAGCACGCGATCTACGGCCGCTTCGGCTACGGCACCGGCACCGAGGCATGCACCATCGAGATCGACAGCCGCCGACCCCTCGCGCTGCGGATCGAGCCCGACCCGCGCCCGCTGCGGCTGCTCGACCCGGCCAAGGCGCCCGCCCTGCTCGGCCCGATCTACGAGGCGGGCCGGGCGTTGCGGGGCGGGCGCTATGCCCGGGACCCGCACTGGTGGCGTACGCAGGTCCTGGTGGACCAGGAGGACGAGGAACCGACCCGGGTCGTCGCCCTCGGCGAACCGGGCGAACCTGCGGCCGGATACGTCGTCTACCGGGTCCAGGCACCCAACGACGACACGCACAGCCCCGGCGTGGTCGAGGTGCAGGAACTGGAGGCGGAAAGCGCTGCGGTGGCCGCCGCGCTGTGGGCCTATCTCGCCTCGATCGACCTCACCGGGAAGGTGGCGGCGTGGGTTCGGCCGCTGGACGATCCGCTGCTGCACTTCGCGGCCGATCGTGATCAGGTACGGGTGACCAAGCAGTATCCGGCGTTGTGGTTGCGCCTGGTGAACGTACGGGCGGCGCTGGTCGCGCGGTCCTGGGCGGCGCCGGTGGATCTGGTGCTGCAGGTGCGGGACGCGGCGGTCCGGGCCAACGACGGGCGCTTCCGGCTCACCGTCGGGGAGGCGGGGACGACCTGGGCGGCGACCGAGGCGCCGGCCGATCTGGTGCTGGACGTCGCGGAGTTGGCGGCCTGCTACCTCGGCGCCACGCCGGTGTCCCGCCTGGTGGCCGCCGGGTTGGTGGTCGAGGCGACGCCGGGCGCCGCGCGGCGACTGGACGCGGCGTTGCGGACGGACTTCCTGCCGTTCGCGCACGAGGACTACTGACCGGGGCGCCGGGCGCGGCGCCGGCCGGCCGCGGGGCCCGGGGCCCCCCCCGGGGGGCCCCCGCCCCCCCCCCCGCCCCCCCCCCCCCCCCCCCCCCGGCCGGGGGCCCCCCCCCCCCCCGGCCCCCACCCCCCCGGGCGCCAAAAC
>NZ_JBMHHY010000023.1:0-165818 GCF_049739465.1 Embleya sp. AB8 | reverse complement strand
GAGGCGGCCTCAAACGCCGGCCGGGCTGAAATTGGTCGCCCGACCGGCGTTTCGGCCCACCCTGCGGACAACTCGGCGCACCGGGCCCACCTCAAACGCCGCCCCGGCCGGGAACCCGGCCCCCGGACGAGGCGGCCTCAAATGCCGGCCGGGCTGGAGTTGGTTGCTCGGCCAGCGTTTCGGCGCACCCTGCGGGAAGCTCCGCGCACCACGCCCACCTCAAACGCCGACCCGGCCGGGAACCCGGCCCCCAGCCAAGGTCGCATCAACCACCGCCCCGGCTGAAGTTGGTCGCTCAGCCCGCGTTTCGGCCCGCCCTGCGGCAGGCTCCGCTCGCCGCGCCCGCCTCGATCGCCGGGCCCGCCAAAGGTCTCCACAGCGGGCTTGACCCATCCGCCACCCGCGGTCGCGGCGAATTCACTCCGTCCTTCGGGCGCCCGCCACGTGGCGACCGGCCAGGTGCAGCAGTCGCCGTATGTCCGCCTCGCGTGGCAGGTTTCGCGGGAGGCGGTCGCCGTAGGGGAGTTTTGTGCGGGCCCGGTGCCAGGCCCGGGCCGGGAGGGTTTTCGGGTCCTGGTGGTAGCGGACCTTGGCCAGGAGTCGGTGGGCTTCGGCGTCGATCGGGTTGAGGGCCAGGGTCACCGCCAGGTGTTCGGCGGCGGTGTTCCAGCGGGCCGATCTCGCCGCGCGGACCGCGTCGTTGAAGTGCCGGTCGGCCAGTTCGACCAGGCCCGCGAGGGCCGTCAGGTCGCCGCCGCAGGCCCCGCAGCGCTCGGTCAGGTCGGCGATCCGGCGGCGGCACAGGGGGCAGGTGATCGCGAACGCCATGTCACTTCTCCAGGGAGTTCTTCGGGAGCCGCAGCCCGATGTGCGGGGAGCCCTCCCGGATCCGTTCCATCCAGCGATCCGCCCGAGCCCGCAGCGGCATGATCCGACCTCGGTAGATCTCCACGAGCCGACGATTGCCCGCCGCCTCGTCCCGGGTGTCCACCTCGGCCGCGTCCTCGGCGATCGTGTCGAGCTCGTGCCGGAAGCCGTCGGCCTCGGCGCGATGCCGACCGGCCGAGGCCTGGTCCATCTCCTGGATCGACCGGCGCAGGTATTCCACCTCCTGGAGCACCGCGACCTGGAACTCCGCCGCGCTGAACTGCTGCGGCGACCGGCCGCCGTGCAACATGCGCTCGGCCGCGTTGATCCGGTCCCGGACCGCCTCGTTGGCCAGGTGCCAGTCCATCCTGTTGCCCGCCGCGTAGGCCGCCCGCCCGGTCGCCCGCAGCCCCGGTACGGCCCCGCGAAACCGCTCCGCCTCGACCGGATCGTGGTCCACCAGCCGGTCCGCGAGCCGGGCCAGGAGGGCCAGGTTGTCCTCGAACTCGCCGATCGCCGGATTCAGCGCGCTGCCCGCCGTGGTGGCCACCCGCAGGCCCTGGACCAGGGTCTCCGCCTCCAGGATCTTGTGGTGGGTCTTGCTCGGGTCGAGCCGATCCCGGACCAGCTCGGCCAGTTCGGCCAGCAGTCGGTCCAGGGCCGGCCCGACCCGGATCGCGTCCGCCGGCGGGATCACGTCGCGCTTCTGCGCCCAGCCGGCCAGCACCTGCCGATGCCGCTCGGCCAACTCCGGCCAACCCGGCACATTCCGCTGCGGGATGTCGATCACCGCGCTGCCCCGCGCCCCCACCTGCGGCAGCCGCGCCTCGGCCCGGATCGTCCAGCCGGTCTCGAACTCCAGGGTCACCTCGACGGTCGAGCCGACCGCCACGTCCGTCGGCAGATCCCGGATCGAGACCTCGCCGATCGGCACCAATCCCTCGACCAGGCCGACCCGCAGACTGGACCCGTGCGAGGCGGTCTCCAACCGGAAATCGCTGCGGTACGGAACCATCGTCCCGGCCCGGACCACCGCGTGCAGCCCGTCCACCAGCTCGACCGAGAAGTCGTGCGCGAGCACATCACCGGTGGCGTCCGAGCGCGGCTTGTCGTCGGCGACCACCTCGAGGCGCCGACTCGCCACCTCCCGCCCAGCCGCGAGCACCAGCACCGTGAAGCCGTTCTCCCCGTCTCGCAACGGCACGTCGGCGAACAGGAATCGCCCCTCGTGGTCGGCCGTCTCGGTCCGGTTCACCAGGCCGTCGTCCGAGCCGAGCCGCACCTCTGCGGCGGCTGGCGAGTCGAGCCCCGGGCCGGCCAGCACTCGGCCGCCGATGTCGGTCTCCGGGGGCAGCGCCTCGGGCCGGTCCAGCTCCAACAGCCCGCTGCGGCTGGGCACGTTCGCCGCCTTGAGCGCCGCGCCCAGCGCCACGCACAGGTCCGGGTTGAGCAGCCGAGGGTCGCGCCCGAAGTGCTCGGTGAGCATCCCGGCCACCAGCGGGATCCGGGACGAGCCGCCGACCATGACGATCTCGTCCAGATCGGCCGAGGTCATCCCGGCCCGGGCCAACGCCCGGTCGCAGTCCTCCAGCGTGCCGCGGATGCGCTCCGCGATCATCTCCTCGAACTCCTGCCGGCGCATCGGCAGTCCGATGTTCATCGGGGTACCGCGCCGGTCCTCGCAGTACTGGCTGACGATCTCGGTCTCCGGGTAGCGCGACAGGTCGTGCTTGGCCCCCTCCGCGACCGAGAGCAGTTGTGCCTCCACCTTCGCGTCGGCCGGGTCCTCGGAGTCGATCGCCAGGTCGTACTCGGGCAGTCGGTCCGCGATCCAGGACACGATCCGCCGGTCGAAGTCGAAGCCGCCGAGGTAGCGGTCGCCGCTGAACGAGCGGTTCTCGAAGCCCATGTCGGGATCCCAGGTGACCACCGAGGTGTCGAAGGTGCCGCCGCCGAGGTCGTAGACCAGGAACGTCTGCGGCTCGGTCGACTCACGGGCCCGCTCGTGCGTGTACGCCAGCGCCGCGGCCACCGGCTCGATCAACGTCTCGACCACCTCCAGGCCGGCCGCCTGGCCCGCGCGCGTGGTCTCGTTCTTGGCCCGGGTCTCGAAGAACGCCGGGACGGTGACCACGGCCCGCTCCACCGGCACGCCCAGAACCTCCTCGGCCACCCGCTTGAGGTGGCGCAGGATGTGCGTGGACGCCTCCAACGGGGTCAGCCGCGCGTGCCCGGCGGTGACCAGCCGGTCGGTGCCCATGTCCCGCTTGAAGAACATTGCCGGCGGCGCACCGGGCAACCTGGCCTTGTTCTTGGCCAGTTGCCCGACGATCGCGGTGCCGCCCGGATCGATCCACACCGCGGACGGCGTGGTCGGCGAACGATCCGGATTGGCCACGATCAGCGCGTCGCCCACCGGCCGCAACCGCCGTTCCGCGATCAGCCGCTCCTTGCCGGGGACGTCCGCGTCCGCCGGTATCGCGATGCACGAGTTGGTCGTGCCGAGGTCGATGCCGACCACGATGCTCATCCGGTGCTACCGCCTTCGTGGTTCGCGTCGTTCGAGGAATCGGGGGGTTCGGCTGCGCCGGGGCCGTCCGTCGCCGCCTCCCGCTGCGCCGGCGTCGGTACGAACCCCAGCACCACCTGGGCGCGTCGGATCACCTCGCCGTCGTCGAGCAGTACGCCCGGGCGCAACGTCCGGGCCACGATCATCGCCGCCTCGTCACCGCTGTCCGGCGCGTGCGCGACGTCCACTCGCCGGCCCACCGCGGCGTACGCCTCGCCCACCGGATCGTCGAAGCGCACCCCGGCGCGGTCGAGGGCGGTGGCGAACCGCCGGGCGATCGAGGCGAGTACGGCCGGGGCCGGCTCCCCCGCCAGGCAGCCGCGCAACTCGTGCAGGGCAACTGCGGTATCCGCGGCCAGGCCGGTGTACCGCTCGTGGCCGGCCTCCAGCCGCTTGCGCAGTTCCTCGCGACCCGCCTCACGTTCGCGCGCCGCACGCCGCGTCGCGTCGTACACGAGCGCGAACGGCGGGTCGATCGGCCGTGCGGAGACCGCGCGTTCGGTCTCGGTGATGGTCGGCGGCTCCCGGCCGAGATCCGCCGCCGGGGCTGCCGCGCGGGTGCCCCGCTCGGGTGTCGCTGCCATCAGTGCGCCCCTTCTTCCGTCCACAACGGTACGAACTCGCGCGGCGCGGGCGGCGGCACCAGTGCCGCGAGCACACGTCGGTCGATCCCGATCCTCGCGGGTCCGGTCGGCTCCGGTGCGTCCGTCTCGGCGAACTCCTCGGCCAGTTCCGCCGGATCGGGTCCCGGTCGCTCGGGTCGATGGGTCAGCAGTTCGGCCGACAGGCGGCCGACCGGGTCGGCCAGCGCCTCCTCGGCCGCGTTGACGTCGGCCGGGCCGAGCACCCGGCCGTGCACCGGGAAGCGGTCCGCACTGCGGGTGATCCGCTGCCGGCGTTTGCGTACGCGGGCCTTGATCGCCGCCCGGCCGACCAGGTCGGGATCCAGGTCGAGGAGCTGAAAGGCGGTACTCCGGTAGGGATTTCGGCCCGCCTGCCAGGCCCAGGGATTCTCCCGGGCGGCGCCCTCGCTCGCGGTGGGCTCCATCGGCGGTCAACTCCATTCCGGGCCGTGCGCCGTGGCCAGGGACAACACGACCCCCCGGTGCGCGTTGACGATGTCGGGATGGGTCGCGTCCGGGTCGGCGGCCACCTCGTCCGCCAACCGGCGGGCGGTGGCCAGGTCGTCCGGGCCGGGCGCGTGCAGGTTGATCAACACGCGGGCCATGAACAGCCGTCCCCACGGCCCCGGTTCGGACATCGCCAGGGCCCGCCGCAGGGCGTCGCGCACATGGCCGTCCGGGAGCCCCTGGCGCTGC
Source organism: Embleya sp. AB8 (assembly GCF_049739465.1). Taxonomy (NCBI): domain Bacteria; kingdom Bacillati; phylum Actinomycetota; class Actinomycetes; order Kitasatosporales; family Streptomycetaceae; genus Embleya; species Embleya sp. AB8. Next base: position 161,063 of record NZ_JBMHHY010000023.1, on the reverse strand, counting down.
CTGGCCGTGGCGGCCAACGCCCATTCCTCGGCGGCCAGTTGTTCGACGTCGCGATACATGCTCTTGACCGCCAGGTCGCGGTCCAGTTCGAGGGCGCGCAGCAGATGCCGGCCCGAGCGCAGTGCGGCCTGTTCGAGGGCGGCGGGTTCGGTGGCCGGGCCCGATTCCAGCTCGCGCACCACGATGCCGCGCCAGTACTCGTGCCGGGCCAGTTCGACCGCGAACGAGCCCTCTGGGGTGCCCACTTCGTCCCAGGCGGGCAGCACCAGGCGGGCCACCCGGTCGACCAGGTGCTCGATCTTGTGCGCCCAGCCCGGTGCGGCGACCACGATCTCGATGTGCTGCCGGGTCGCGTAGAGCAGCGCGCGGGCCAGGCCGAGATTGCCGGGGTCCACCATCAGCCAGGAGGCCAGCAGCTCCACCACGTCGTCGAAGCGGCCCTCCTCGACGTCGCGCGAGACCTCGACCAGCACCTCGCGGACCAGATCGGCCCGGGCGTCGGCGATCACCTCGGGCGGGAAGGCCGACTCGCGGACCAGATCCACCTGGCCGCGCGCGTACAGCGGATCGCGCACACGCGCGTCGGCGGCCAGCGTCAGATGTGGGGCGAGCAGATCGCGCGGCAGCCGTTCGCGCACCTCCCGCACGGTGGCCGCCTCGATCGGTGCCCCGGTGACCGTTTCGAGATGCTCGTGCATCCGGTCCCAGAACGCGTCGTCCCGGCAGAGTTCGGCCCAGTACGCCAACGCCCTTTTCCAGTACGGGAAGGCGGCCTCCGAGTCGCCCGCCAGTTCCAGATCGTAGGCGCGCGCGTGCAGCGCGACGGCGAGGTGGTGGGTGCGCCACGGGCCGCCGCCGCTCGTCCACAACTCCTCGGCCCGCGCGCTCCACGGTTGCGCGTCGCCGCCGCGGCCCAGGCTCGCGTACGCCTCGCCGTCCAACGGGCCGTCGCCCACCCCGTGTTCGCGCAGCCGAGCGGCGAACGCGCGCAATGTCGCGCGGTCAGTCATCGGTGCTCCCCACCGCGAGGGTGTCGGCCACCACCCGTACCCGCACCGCGCCGACCGGCCGACCGGCCGCGTCACCCTCGTCGAGCAGTCGCAGGATGCCGGGCACGACCGCGTTCACACAGCGGTTCACCCCGCGCGCGGCCTCCTCGGGTCGGCCGCGCCAGGCGACCGTGGCGATGTGGTCGGCGGCCTCGCCGGTCCAGCTCAGCTCGACGCCGAGTTGCTCGCGCAGCCGCGCGGCGAGCCGGGCCAGGCCGTTCTCCGCGATTCCGCGCAACTCGGTGGGGCCGAACGGAGAGTAGAGGATCACCTCGTCCACCCGGTTGAGGAACTCGGGCCGGAAGAAACCCTCCATGGTGCGGCGCAGTCGCGCGCTCGCCGCGCTGTGCCCGGCGCCGTCCTCGGCCAGGATCGAGCCGATCAGGTGCTCCACGCTGTCCACGTCGTCCTCGACCGCGTCGGCCGCCGAGTGGGTCGCGCCCAGGTTGGTGGTCAGGATCAGCACCGCGTCGTGCGCCTCGCGGACCGGGCCGGCTGGATCGCTGATCCGGCCCTCGTCGAGCAGCCGAAGCAGGGCGTCCAGTACCCGGGCGTCGGCCTTCTCCACCTCGTCGAACAGGAAGACCCGGCGCGGGTTGTCGCGTAGCCCGTTGGTCAACTTGCCCTCGCCGAAGCCGACATAGCCGGGCGGCGCGCCGATGAAGTTGTTGATCGACTCGCGGGAGCTGAACTGGCCCATCTCGAAGACCAGTACGTCCGTTGCCGAGCCGTAGACCACCTCGGCGAGCAGCCGGGCGGTCATCGTCTTGCCGGAGCCGCTCGGCCCGCACAGGAGCAACGCGGCGCGCGGCCGGTCGTCCGGGCGGAAGCCGCGGGCCAGGGACCGTTTGATCAGTTCGATGTGGAAGGCCAGTCGCTCGACCACACGCTCCTGGCCGATCAGCCGGGAGCGGACCCTCTGCACCGCTTCCTCGGGGGTCGGCGACGCGGCGGTCTTGGCCGGCTCGGGTTCGGTCGGCTCGCGGTAGTAGGTGTCGGCGAAGCGGCGCAGCCGGTCCAGGTCCAGGCCGATGTCCCGGAAGAAGGCCGCGGCCAGGCCGCCGGGGGTGTCCAGGAGGGCGGCCAGCAGGTCGCGTTCGCCGATCCGGGCGGGCTCGGCCGGGCCCGGCTCCGGGCCGTTGGCGGCGAACGTCGCCGCTCGGCGCAGGGTCGCGCGCAGCGGTTCGTCCGGACCGGCCGGGCCGGCCTCGGTCGGGGCGCCGTGGCCTGGGGTGCCGGTGAGCGCGCTGGTCTGCTCGCGCAGCGCCCGGACGTCCCGGCGCAGGAACAGGAACGCCTGTTCGAGCAGGCCGCCCGGGGTGATCGCGAGCGCGTGCAGGAGCAGGGCGATGCCGCAGCGCGCGTGGCCGAGGCCGGCCGCCTCGGTGGCCATCATCGCCAGTACGCGGCGGGCGCCGGGGCCGAACGCCGCGGGGTCGATCGAGCCGTCGGGGCGGAACACCTCGTGCGCCGGGCGCGGTTCGGCCAGTTCGGCCTGCCAGGCGGCCAGGTCGACTCGGCCGTAGCCGACGAGCAGCTCCACCGCGCCGGTTTCCAGGCGGGGCAACAGCTCGGCGAGCAGCGCACGTTCGTCGATGTAGCCGGTGTCGGCGGCGGCCCGGAACCCGGCCTGCAGGTCGGCGCTGACCGGCAGGCCGCCGAGCGCGCCGGCGGGGTGCTCGGACACGATCGGCTCGGGCGCGGTCCGCTCGGTGGCGGGTCCGCCGCCGCCGAGCAGACCGGCCGCGAGTACGTCCGGCGGGATGCCCTGGCGGGCGAACAGGGCGGCCGCCCGCCCGCCGTCGATCCGGGCCAGTGCGATCAGCGTGTGCGCCACCTCGACGGTGTGTGCGCCGAGTTCGCGCGCCACCGCCGAGGCGGTCTCGAACCGGCGCGTGGCCGTGAGCAGCCCGCTGTCGAACACCTGCTCCGGCACCCCGAGGATGTCCGTCTTCACGTCGTCGTCTCCCCCGCCTCGCCGACCGGTCGCGCCACGCCGGTGCACGCCTCGTCGCCGGCGAGCAGCCGCTCGGCCAGATCCGCCCGGGCCCGGGCCAGGTCGGGCCGGCCGGCGCCCAGGGCGCGCACGCCCGAGGCAAGTATTCGGTACGCGGCGGCGGTGCCGACCGCCCGGCCCAGCCGCCCGGTGCGCAGCTCCGCCGGCAGCGCGTCCAGCAACGCGGCGGCCAGCTCGGGATCGGCCCGGGTGACCCGATGCAACACCAGGCCCGGCCCCAGCGGCGTGCGCCGGGCCCAGCCGTCGCCGAACCGTTCCAGCAGATCCCGAGCGGCCCCGGCCACCAGCACGTCGTCACCCTCCACCGCACCGAGCAGCAGCCGGGCGGGCCAGGTGTCGGCGTACGCCTGGTGCTCGGCACGGCGGCCGCCGCCCCGGCCGAGGCCCGAGCCGCCGAACCCCCCGCCCGAGCCACCGATGCCCCCGCCCGACCCCGATCCGGGAGCGTCGCCGAGCACCGTCCGGTCGCGCCCGGCCCCGCCCGAACCGTCGCCCCCGACGAACCCGGAGCCATCGACCCCGCCCGGCCGCGAACCACCGTCCCGGCGGGGGCCGGTGCCCTCGCCGCCGGCCGGCCGCGCACCGTTGCCGCCGGCCGGGCCGGCCCGCTCCGACCCGGCCGCGTTCGAGCCATCGCCCCCACCGGGCCGCGCCCCGTCTGCGCCCAACGCGCGCAGCCCCCGTCGCAACAGCCGAACCGCGCCCATGTCGTCGCCGCGGTCCAGGAGTTCGGCCGCCTCCAGGACCAGCGCCACCGCCGGTCCCGGTCGCGCGCCCACCGCCGGTCCCCCGTCCCGCACCGCGACGGCGGCCCGGTGCAGGTCGCGATACTCCGCGTGGTCCCGATCCAGCATCGCCGCCTCGTAGAGGAACCGGACCGCCCGCGCCGGATCCCCGTCCACCAACTCCCGATGGCCCTCGATCGCGAGCCGATGGGCCAGGCGCGGCGCGGCGACGGCGCAGCCCTGTTCGAAGGCGAGCCGGTAGCACGTCCGCGCCTCGGCCTCGTCGCCGCGCGCCGCCGCCCGATCCCCGAGCACACACACCCAGTCGGCGTGCGCGATCGGCGCACCGAACGGCGCGACCACCGGCAGCAGCCGCCACAGCTCGTGATCGGGATGCCGGGACGGCTGCGCGAAGCGTTCCTCCAGGCAGGCCAGGACCCGCTCGGTGGCGGCCACCCGCCAGTGCCGGACCGGCGCCCGCGGATCGAGTTCGCCCAGTACGTCGAGCAGCGCGCGCTCCAGCGGCCGCGGCCCATTCGCCAGCGCCCGCTCCAACGTGGTCCAGGTGTCCGCGAAGCCGTTGCCCGGCTGTACCACCCACCCGCGCAGCACCGCATCCACGCCGCGCGGATAACGCCCCTGCGGGTCACGCCCGAGCACGTCCGCGAGCATCCGCGCGGCGGTCTCCGGCTGCTGGGTGGCCACCGCCTGGAGCTGACTCTCGATCAACCCCCGGTTGCGGACCACCTCGGCGTCGGAGGCGTTGGCCAGAAAGTCCCGCATCGCGACGAGCCGAGGCTCCACCTCGCCCTCCCGATGCGTGGCCATCCGAAACGCCCGTACCGCCCCGGCATCCGACATGGCGTCTCCCCCGCAAGCGCGACCGGCCCGACGGCACCGGTCGCGACGACGTACAAGCAGCACGGTACTCGGCCGTGCCGACCCGGGGAGGACACCCGGCGAACCCGTCCCCGTAACGTGATCGTCACCCATCGTGAAACCACTTCGGCCGAAAACCCGGGTGAGAGCGCCCCCGAACATCGGGTAGTATTTCTCTCGCAGCAAGCGCCGCTAGCTCAGTTGGTTAGAGCAGCTGACTCTTAATCAGCGGGTCCGGGGTTCGAGTCCCTGGCGGCGCACAGCAGCAACACCGAGTAGGGCCCCACCGGTTGCCGGTGGGGCCCTACTCGTGTTCCGCGTCGTGGGCCGCCCCCGGAGCGGGAGCGGCGCACGGCGGCGGCTACTTCAGGTAGTCCTCGAGCAGCGCCGGGGTGAGTCCCGCCGCTCGGGTCCGGTCCAGGAAGGCCTGGATGTCCTCGCGGAATTCCTTGCGGAAGTGCATCAGCACGATGTCGCCGGGGCGAAGCTGGTCGCCCACCGCGAATTGCATCCTCCCGTTCCGGATCTCCGCGCTCCAGTGCACCACCGAGCGGATGCCGCAGTCGCCCGCCGCCCGCATGGTGTTCTCGTCGTGGTTTCCGTATGGCGGGCGCAGCAGTGTCGGGCGCCGGCCGAAGGCCGCCTCGTACGCGTCGGAGGTCGCGCAGATCTGCTGCTTTTGCAGCTCGTACGGCTTGCCCTGGAGGTTGGGGTGGTCGAGGGTGTGGTTCTCGATCGCGCCACCCGTCTCGTCCCGCAACTTCCGGAAGAACTCCGGGTTTTGTTTGGCGTATTGATCGGTCAGGAAGAACGTCGGCTTGATCCCGGCCGCGCGCAGGATCCGGATCATCTCCGGGTCTTTGTACGCGCCGTCGTCGATGGTCAGGAACGCGACCTTGTCCTGCGTGGAGACGCGGTAGATCGGCTTGGCCGGCAGCGGCAGCCGGCCCGGGATCTGCTTCGCGGCGATCGGCTCGGTCGGCGCCGGCGCGATCATCTGCTCCGGTACCGACTTCCGGTCGCGGCCCGAATCCGCGTTCGCCGCGACGAGGCCGGTCACCACGATCGCCGCGAGCAGCGGAACCGCGAGCAGCGCGCCGCGCCGCAGGGTTCGGCGCCGCCGGTTCCGCGGGGTGTCGAGCAGGCCGGTGGGATCGTGGTCGCCCGGGGTGCCGGGGTCGGCTGCGAAGGTCATGTCGGCGACGCTATTCGGCGCCGCCCATCCGGTTGCCCGCGTCGCGGTTGCGGGTCGCCGTCGGTCGTCCGTAGATCGGGTAACAGCGGTCGCCGGGTAGGATCCGTCGGATGTCGGTGAAACATGGCTTTCCGCTCGTTGTGTTGCTGTTTGCCCTGATCACCGGGTGTGCGGTGGACTCCGGCGTACGTGTCGCCGGCAAGCCGGTTCCGGTCGGCACACCGCTGCCGCCGACCCCCTCCGGGGCGGGCATGAGTATCGATCCGGTCCGGGTGTTGCGCGAGGACCCGGGGGTCGACGTCAAGATCAAGGCGACCCTGACCCCGTCCTGCGGGACGTCCTACCCGGTCTCCGCACAGTATGTGAACGCGCCTGGGACGAGCGCGTCGCCGGTACCGATCGCGGTCGTGTCGGTGTTCCGCTGTGGGCCGGAGACCTGCACGGTGCGCCGCGACGTGGCGGCGTACGTGTACCGCCTCTTCGACGACGGGCGCACCGAGCGGGTGTTCGACTCCGAGGAGCCCGGCAGTCGGATCGAGATCGGCAAGCAGATGTTGGTACTCCAGTTGCCCGCCTACAAGGGCAACGAGCCCGCGCTGTGCCCGTTCGGCGAGCGCGGGGTCGGATTGCGCTGGGACGGCGGGAAGTTCGTCGAGGACGTCGATGGGAAGGCTGTGTCGCCGTGAGCAAACCGCATGTACTCCTGGTGGAGGACGACGAGGTCATCCGCGAGGCGACACAGCTCAATCTGGAGCGGGACGGCTTCCGGGTCAGCGCCGCCGCCGACGGCGAGGCCGGGCTCACCGCGTTCCGGGCCGAGCAGCCGGATGTGGCGCTCCTGGACGTGATGTTGCCGCTGATGAACGGGATCAGCCTGTGCCGGCGGATCCGGGCGGAGAGCCTGATCCCGGTGATCATGGTGTCCGCGCGCGACGATCCGATCGACATCGTGGTGGGCCTGGAGGCGGGCGCCGACGACTACGTCACCAAGCCGTTCGACACCGTGGTGCTGCTGGCCCGGATCCGGGCACTGCTGCGCCGCGCGCAACGCACCGCGGGGCCCGGCGAGGACCCGGGACCGCTGCGCTTCGGCGATCTGGAGATCGACCCGGACGGCGTCCAGGTACGCCGATCCGGCGAGGTGCTGGCGCTGACCCCGACCGAGATGAAGTTGCTGCTGCGGTTCGCCGAGTCGCCGGGCACGGTGCTGAGTCGGGACACGCTGCTCGAGGGCGTGTGGGAGTACGCCTGGGGCGGCGACACCCGGGTGGTGGACGTGCATGTGCAGCGGCTGCGCAACAAGGTCGGCGCGCTGCGGATCGAGACCGTGCGCGGCTTCGGCTACAAGCTGCGCCCCGGGCCGATCGGGTGAGCCTGCGTTGGCGGATCTCGGCGGTGGTCACCGTGGTCAGCGTCGTGGTCGCGGTCGCACTGAGCCTGACCGTGCACTTCGCGTTCGCGTTCAAGCAGGCGGACGAGGCGCGCAAGCTCCAGGTGGACCGGATCGACCTGGCGCTGCGCGAGTTCGGCCGGACCGGGCAGCCGACCTTCGGCAGCCGACTGGACGACCCGGAGGTGCCGGCGGCGCTGCGCCGGGCGGTGCGGGGCGGCGAGCGGGCCACCGAGTTGGCCGACGGCTCGATCTGGGCGGCCGTCGGGGTGGACGGGCACGTACTGTCGTTGCGCTCCAGCTATGCGGACCGCACCAGCGACCTGGCCTCGCTGGACCGGGTGCTGATCCTGGGCGCGGTGTGCGTGGTGGTGTGCGGCGCGGGGGTGGGTGTCCTGATCGGGGCCCGGCTGTCCCGTCGGCTGCGCCGGGCGGCGGCCGCGGCGCGCCGGGTCGCGGCCGGCGAGCGGTCGATCCGGGTCCGGGCGGCGATCGGGGGCAGCGCGCGGGACGAGGCCGCCGAATTGGCCACGGCGATGGACGCGATGGCGGACGCGTTGCAGGCGCGCCTCGACGCGGAGCGTCGGGTCACCGCCGACATCGCGCACGAGTTGCGTACGCCGTTGACCGGACTCAGCGCCGCCGCCGACCTGTTGCCGACGGATCGGCCGGGCGAGCTGGTGCGGGACCGGGTACGGGCGCTGCGCTCGCTGGTGGAGGACGTGTTGGAGGTGGCCCGGTTGGACACCGCCACCCAGCGGGCGGATCTGACCGAGGTACCGCTGGGTACGTTCGCGGCGCGGCGGGTGGCGGCGATCGCGCCCGCGGCCGAGCTGCGGGTGGTGGGTGACGAGGTGGTGGTGACCGATCCTCGGCGGCTGGAGCGGATTCTGGCGAATCTGCTGACCAATGCGACGAAGCACGGGGTCGAGCCGGTGGTGGTCGAGGTGGACGGGCCGCGGATTCGGGTTCGGGACGCGGGGCCCGGGTTTCCGGCCACGTTGTTGCGCGAGGGGCCGAGTCGGTTCCGGAAGGGTACGGACGATCGGGCCGTCGGGGGGCACGGGTTGGGACTGACGATCGCGATGGGACAGGCGGCGGTGCTTGGTGCGGCGTTGACGCTGGCGAATCCCGATGGGGGCGGGGCGCTCGCGGAGTTGACGTTGCCGTCGGGGGGTTCGGGGGGTGTGCCCACCCGCTCCACCCGTTGTGTATAGCGCGACGGTTGCGGGTGTACCGGGCTGCGGGGCGGCGTGGTCGGGCCGTTCGGCCCGGGTCGGGGCCGTTCGGTATCTACAGGAGGGTTTGGGGTGACTTCGATGGGTGGCTTCGTCGGGTTGTTGTTGGCGGCCGGGGGTGGGCGGCGGCTCGGGGGGCGGGCCAAGGGCGGGCTGGTGCACCGGGGGCGGCCGTTGGTCGAGTTCGGGGCGGCCGAGCTGGTGCGCGGCGGCTGCGATCGGGTCGTCGTGGTGCTCGGGGCGGACGCCGACGCGGTCCTGGCGAAGGCGGACCTGGCCGGCCGGGTCGTGGTGCGCAACGACGACTGGGCCGATGGGATGGGGTCCTCGCTCGCGGCCGGTGTCGCGGCGTTGCCCGCCGACGCGGACGCCGTCGTGGTCACCCTGGTGGACATGCCCGGCGTGGGCGCCGAGGCGATCGCACGCCTGGTCGCCGCGTACACCTCGCCCGACGACCTGATCGCGGCGAGCTACGCCGGCAAACGCGGCCATCCGGTCCTGTTCGGCCGCACCTGGTGGCCCGAACTGGCCGCCGGGGCCGAGGGCGACGCCGGCGCCCGCGCCCTGCTGGCCGAACAGCGCGCCCGGGTACGACTGATCGAGTGCGCCGACATCGCCGACCCGTTCGACATCGACACCCCCGCCGACCTCGGCCGGCTGGACCCCTGACGGGCGGCAAAACGCACGGCGGAACGCATGGCGGAACGCACGTCAAAACGCACGGCGGACCCGAGCCTGATCGGCCCGGGTCCGCCGCCAGGGCGTGTCTTCAAGCCCTATGCCTGGTTGAAGAAGCCATCGTGGTTCTGCTGCGAGGGATCACCCGTCAACAGCCGCGCATCGGCCGGCATCAGCAGGAAGACCCGCTTCGCCAGCCGCTCGATCGCCCCGCGCCGCCCGAAGGTCAGCCCCGACGCGAAGTCCACGACCCGCTTGGCGTCGTTCTCGTCCATCGCCGTCAGGTCGATCACCACCGGGATGTCCTGCCGGAAGTATTCGCCTATCGCCCTTGCCTCGTGGTAGCTCTTCGGGTGCACGACGGCGATCCGGGTGCCCGGCACCGTCGGCGTGTCCGTCGCGGCGGCCCGCGCCGCGAACACCTCCGAAGCAGGCACCACGCTGCCCTCCAGTGCGCGTGAACGCGACTCCTCGGGCTCGTCGTCGTAGACCCAGCGCGACCCCGTGTCGTCGTCATCCGCGTCGTATGTACCGGTCTCGTAGGCGCCCGCGCCGGTGCGGTACAGGTCGTCGTGCACGTCCCCCGAACCGATCCCGAGCCACGAGCCGGCCTTGCGCAATGCGCCCATGGGCACCTCCGCGTCCGCTCGTCCCGGCCCCGTCCGGGTTATCTCGTCATCCTCCACTCGACCGAACTGTATGCGAGTGCCGGGTCTGGTGCGTCGAACGACGCGCCTATAAACGGACAGATCAGCCAACGGACCTCGAACGGGCGTACCCAGTGCGGCTTCTGACGCTATTTGAGATCTTTATCCGCGTATTCCGAACGAAGCCCGACGAAAGTGCCGGCAAGTCTTTTCGAACGCTATCTCGAATATATGTTCGAGGCAGCCGATTTTGCCGACCCGGAAACCCCCACCACACCCCTACCGGTGGGCGCCGGGCAGGTCGCACACTCGGATGCGACATCTTCGGAGGTGAGCATGGATTCGCCTTTCCGCATCGTGCGGCCCCCTCGTCCGCTCGAAGAGCCGTACCCCTCACGCTCCCGGATCAACGAACAGGTCGGCGCGGTTTGGGAATGGGGGATGCGCGAGGATCCGGCGACCGCCATTCGGCTCTATCACCAGCTCGGCGAGGTGGCGAGCCGGGTACTCGGCAGCACCGATCGGGACACGCTCAACATCCGCCGGGCCTATACCCACTTCGTCGGCCTCGACGGCGACCCCCGCCGCGCCGCACAGTTGTTGGCCGGCCTGATCCCGGTTGCCGCGCAGGAACTCGGGCCGGGCGACTGGGTCACCCTCGACATGCGGCTGTGTCACGCCCGGTTCACCGGCGAGGGCGGCGAAGCACCGCGCGCGATCGCGCTGTTCACCCAGGTGGTCGCGGACATGACCCGCGCGCTCGGCGCCGAGGCGGAGAGCACGCTGACCGCGCGCAGCTACCTGGCGCGGTTCACCGGCGAGGCGGGCGATCCGCTGCGCGCCGCGGCGCTGTACGCCGCACTGGTCGGCGACTCGACCCGGATCCTGGGCCCCGACTGCCTGGAGTCGCTGGTCGCCCGCGCCGGGCACGCGGTCAATCGTGGGTTGGCGGGCTACCGGGGCGAGGCGCTGGGCCTGTACGACCAACTCATCGCCGACTTCGCCCGGGTGCTCGGCCCGGACCACGCCGAGACCCGGCAGACCCAGGTCTGGCGCCGGTATTTCCGGGGCGCGGGCGGCTGAATCCGAGGGCGGAATTCGCTGAATCCGGGGGTACGGCGGCGGTTAAAGTGGCCTCTCCTGTACGACCGGAACGGGGGAACGGTGGTCATGGAAGAACTGCGCGAGGGGGATCCGACAGCGCTCGGACAGTTTCAACTGCACGGCCGGCTGGGCGAGGGCGGGATGGGCGAGGTCTTCCTCGGCACGTCCCCGAGCGGGATCCGGTTCGCGGTCAAGACCGTGCGGGCCGAGTTCGCCGGGGACGAGGGCTTCCGGGACCGGTTCCGGCGCGAGATAGCCCTGGCCCGGCGGGTGGACAGCGCGTGGACCGCGCCGATCGCCGACGCCGATCCGGACGCACAACCGCCGTGGCTGGCCACCGAGTTCCTGACCGGGCTCGCCCTGTCCGAGGCGATCACGCGCTACGGCCCGCTGCCCGAGGGCGCGGTACGCGTCCTGGGCGCGCAGTTGGCCGAGGCGCTGATGGCCATCCACCGAGCGGAGCTGATCCATCGCGATCTCAAGCCGTCCAACGTGGTGCTCGGCCGGGATCGGGTGCGGGTGATCGACTTCGGTATCTCGCGCGCGGTGGACGAGGGTGGCCAGATCACCAGCACCGGGCGAGTGGTCGGTACGCCCTCGTTCATGTCACCGGAACAGGCGGGAGGCCACCGACTCGGGCCGGAGAGTGATGTGTTCTCGCTCGGTTCGGTGCTGGTGTTCGCGGCCACCGGGCATGGGCCGTTCCACCAGGACCGGCCGGCGCAACCGTTGCAGATGATGTTGTGGGTGCTGCAGAACGAACCGGATCTGACGGAAGTGCCGGACGGCATACGGGACTTGATCGCGGCCTGCCTGGCCAAGGAGCCTGCCGCGCGACCTCCACTGACGGAGGTCCTGACCCGCTTGATGGGCGACGGCGCACCCCAGCTGGGTACTTCGTGGATACCCGCCGCGCTGGTGGCGGAGCTGGAGCGGCGGGATCAGGCGAAGCCGGCGGAGACGAAATCGACGGTGGACGAGACGGCGGGGGTCGATGAGGCAACCCCGCCTGTGGAGCCGGAACCGGAACCGGCCGCGCAGCCGTCGCCCGAACGGATGGTGCCGCTCCAACCCTCGATCCCGCCGCCGCCCGTCGGCATACCGAAACCCCCGTCCGAAAAGCCGAAGTTGGCCCGCCGCGCATTCCTGATCGGCGGCGGCGCGATCACCGTGGCCGCGGCGGGCGGCGCCGCCGGCTGGCTGCTGATGGGCGACGAGGCCGACCCGGGCAAGCGGGTGTGGTCGTGTCCGGCGGGCGGCGTCGCCAGTGCGTACCTGGCCGAACAGGGCGACCTCGTCTACCACGTCGCGGCGGGCACGGGCGGCGGCAAGGGCCAGATCACCGCGATCGACGCGCAGAACGGCAAGCCGGTATGGCGCAAGGCCACTGCGGGCAGCACGGTATCGGTGCCATTGGTGACCAAGGACCACCTGTTCGTGGTGTCCTGGACGGTGGACCCGTCGGTGTCGATCTGGCAGACGGACCTACCCACCACCTGCACCGTGCACGACTTCGACCCGCTCAAGGGCGACCAGCGCTGGAGCCGGGACTACGCGGCACGCGGGGTCGGTCTGCCGACCGGTCTGGATGCCGGGCTGCTCTACCTGGGCGTCTCGGCGGAGAACTCCTCCAACCCCGCCCCCGGGCGGATCGTCGCGATCGACGCGAGCACGCACCGGGAGGTGTGGCGGGCCGACATGACCAAGGAGACCAGCCTGGCGAGGACCCCGATGTTCACCAACGGTCTCGTCTTCGTATTCGCGGAGCCCGATTCCTGGACCGAGCCGACCGTGATCCACGCCTACGACCGGGCTGGCACGCCGAAGTGGGAGGTCCCGTTCAAGGGCTACGGGATGGGCGACATGGTGATGGCGGGCGACCGCCTGCTCGCGCTCGTAGCCGACAACAGGAGCAACAACACCGTCGTCGACTGGCAACGATTCGCTGTGGATGCGGCGACCGGGGCCGCGATCTGGGGCCCGATCGCCATCAAGGGCGGCACCACCCGTGATGTCAAGGCCACTCGGGGAATCGCCTTCATCACCTTCGACGGATCCGACGACGAGGCCAAGTCCGCCCTGTTGGCCGTGGATCCGCTCACCGGCGGCCAGTTGTGGCTGCGCGAGATGGACGGCCGCAACCTCGGCGAGGTCACCCGGGCGGGCGACGTCGTATACGTCGCGTGCTACCCCTCGAAGCCCCAGGCAGGGGTGGCCCCGAGCGCCACCGGCAGCGAGACGCCCACCAACCCGCCCGCCACGTCGGTGAACAAGGGCGTCGTGTACGCGCTCCGGGCGAGCACCGGCGATCTCGTCTGGAAGCGCGAGATCCCGTCGTACGGCACGCTGGGCACGCCCGCCGTCGGGTCCGGCCGGGTCTACGTCACGATGAGCGCGACGGCACCGGGCGCGGCGGGGGACCACGCGTCCCACGTGTACGCATTGCGCGTGAAGACCGGCGAGGTGGCCTGGCAGGCGCCGTTGGCCGAGTCCGTGGCCTCGCGAACGGTGGTGCTCGCGAAGGGCAACGTGTACATCGGCCAGTGGCGGTCGGCGGACGACACGAACCCGGCGTCCTCGGTGGTCGCGTACGAGGCGTGAGGCAGGGGCGGCAGCGAGAGCATGACCGGCCGGCCCCTCCGGCCCGGCACACATGAATGCGCGCGCAACGGGAAGGGGCACGACGTTCCGGATGCACCCGTGTGCGGTGCCCCGGCCGCTCCCCACCGCTACTCCTACTCCTACTCCCGAGACGAGGAAGCATGGCCGAGTTGGGACCCGTCGACGCCATCGTGTTGGGTTTTCCGGGCCAGCGGCTGACCTCGGCCGTGCTCGACGCGTTCGAGTCGGTCGAGGAGCGCGGCGATGTGCGGTTGATCGACGCGCTGATCGTGGTCAAGGACATCTCGGGGGTGGTGAGCAGCCACGAGGTCAGCGAGTTCGAGGGGCTGCGCGACATGGCGGCGGAGTTGGCCGCGCGCGAACTGCTGGGCCTGGCCGGGGCGGAGGACGCCGAGCAGATCGGCAAGGTGATGCCGCCGGACTCGCTGGTGGTGGTGTTGTTCGTGGAGAACATCTGGGCCCGCGAGGTGGCGAGCCGAATCCGCGACTCGGGCGGCCGGTTGCTCTCGTACACCCGGTTGCCGCAGTCCGTGCTGGACGAGGCGGAGGAGGCGTTGGCGGGTAGCGACGGCAGCGGTTGAGTGTGGGATCGATATCGGGTGAGTAAAGCAGGGCAAAGCCGAGCAACCCACCACATCGATCGGGCGTCTCCCCGCAGCAAGGGCACATCCCAGGCAAGCAAGTGGAGGTCGCCATGACCACCGACATTCGCCGGACCGCCGCCATCGCGGTGGCCGCCGGACTCCTCGGTACGAGGTCCCCCTCGCCGACGGCCGAATCACCGACCTGACCGACGCCCCGCGGTAGTCCGAACCATCGCGAGGGCGTCCCCACTTCGACGAGGGGCGCTCTCGTTGGCCTGCTCGGACCACCTCGGCGGCGTGGTCGGCGGTTCCCGTCGCGCGGGTGCGCCGGCCGGGTCGGTGCTCCCCTGGGGAGGGCCGAGGGGATACATCGGCCCTCCCCTCCCCCGGGTGCGGGGAGTCCGGGGGGTCTCAGGCGGACTCGGTGGGGAGGCCGGCGTTGGTCCAGTCCTCGATGCCCTCGGCGTACTTGCGTACGTTGCTGTAGCCGAGGTAGGTCAGCCGGTCGGCCACCTGGCCGCTGTTCGGGCACGCGGGGTTCGAGCAGTAGGTGACGATGGCGGCGCCCCGGTCGGGGAGCAGGGTGGGGGCCAGCTTGTCCACGTCGGTCCGGACCAGCGGGATGGCACCCGGCAGGTGCTGCTTGGCCCAGTACTCCCCGCCCAGCGCGTCGACGACGATCACGCCGCCGGCCGCGATCTCGGCGTTCAGTTCATCCCGAGTGATAAGTGCCGTCATGACACACTACCTCCAGATCCAGGGGAAACGGACTATAGTCCGCTTGTGCCTCAAGACGTTAACGGACCGCAGTCCGATTCCGCAATCCCCCTGGACCTGCTTCGCGCCGCGCCCCCGAAGGAACGGGCCGACGCGGCCCGCAACCGCGCCGCCGTACTGGAAGCCGCCGCCCGACTCTTCGCCGAACACGGCGTGGCAGCGGTCACCATGGACCAGGTCGCCACGGCCGCCGGAGTCGGCAAGGGCACCCTCTTCCGCCGCTTCGGCGACAAGTCGGGCCTGGCCGCCGCCCTCCTCGACACGAGGGAGCGAGTCCTCCAGGAGGCGATCCTCCACGGCCCACCCCCACTGGGCCCGGGCGCACCTGCGGCCCAACGCCTGGCCGCCTTCGTGGACGCCTACCTGGACTACCTCCTGGAACACCTCGACCTGATCCGCATGTCGGAGACGGCCACCCCAGGCGCCCGCTACCGAATCGGCGCCTACCGCTTCTGGCACCGCCACACCGCCATCCTGCTCGGCGCAACAACCCCCGACCCCGACTACACGGCCCACGCCCTACTGGCCCCGCTGGCCGCCGAACACGTCACGGCCCTCCTCCCGGAACTGGGCCCGGACCGCATCCGAGCCGGCGCCCTGCGCACCGCAAACGCGATAGGGCAACTCCCGGACGCCTGACGCATGTACGTAACCTCGACCACCGGGGCCACCCGATCGAGCAGGACGCAAGGCGGCGGCCACCCGACCGCGCTGCGGCAACCGCCCACACACGGACGCCAGATCGAGTACACCACCCCGGAACCGGGGGCCGGCGGGCCAACCGCCGACGCCGAGGCAGTCGAGGGGGCCTCGGCAGCTGTGGTCCGCCCGCGTGTTGTTGGCCCTGGGATTAAGTGTGGTCGCGCACGATGTTGTCGAAGTGATCATGGATGCGGGGACAGACCACAGGAGTTGAGGACAGATGGCGGAGCGGGCTCGGATCGGGGTTACCGGATTGGCCGTGATGGGGCGGAATTTGGCCCGGAACTTCGCGCGGCACGGGCATACCGTCGCCGTGCACAATCGCACGGCGTCCAGGACTTGGGCGCTCGTGGACGAGTTCGGGGACGAGGGGACCTTTCTGCCGGCCGAGACCGCCGAGGAGTTCGTCGCGCTGCTCGAACGGCCGCGCCGCCTGGTGATCATGGTGAAGGCGGGCGCGCCCACGGACGCCGTCATCGACGAGTTCGCCGCGCTGCTCGAGCCCGGGGACATGATCGTCGACGGTGGCAATGCGCACTTCGCGGACACCCGTCGTCGGGAGGCCGCGTTGCGGGAGCGTGGGATCCACTTCGTCGGGACCGGGATCTCGGGCGGCGAGGAGGGCGCCCTGCTCGGCCCGAGCATCATGCCCGGCGGCTCCCCCGAGTCCTATGCCGCGCTCGGCCCGATCCTGGAGGACATCGCGGCCAAGGTCGACGGTGTGCCGTGTTGTGCGCACATGGGCCCGGACGGCGCGGGCCACTTCGTCAAGATGGTGCACAACGGCATCGAGTACGCCGACATGCAGCTGATCGCCGAGGCGTACGACCTGCTGGGCCGCGCCCTGGGCAGGCAACCGGCCGAGATCGGCAAGGTGTTCGAGACCTGGAACGCCGGGCGCCTGGAGTCCTACCTGATCGAGATCACCGCCGAGATCCTCGCGCACCCGGACGCGGCCACCGGCAAGCCGTTCGTCGAGGTGGTCCAGGACCGCGCCGAGCAGAAGGGCACCGGGCGCTGGACCGTACAGACCGCCCTCGACCTGGGTGTTCCGGTCAGCGGCATCGCCGAGGCGGTGTTCGCCCGGTCCCTCTCCGGCCACACCGACCTGCGGACCGCCGCGCAGAGCCTGCCCGGCCCGACCCCCACCATCCTCGCCGGGGAGGCCGCGGCGCGCTTCACCGACGACGTCGAGCAGGCGCTGTACGCGTCCAAGATCGTCGCCTACGCGCAGGGCATCCACCAGATCCAGGCGGGCAGTGCCGAATACGACTGGGCGATCGACCCCGGTACGGTCGCCGAGATCTGGCGCGGCGGCTGCATCATCCGGGCCCGCTTCCTGAACCGGATCCGGGAGGCGTACGGGTCGGCCGAACAGCAGCCCGAATCGCTGCTGACCGCCGACTACTTCCGCGACGCGCTCGCCGGCGCCCAGGACTCCTGGCGTCGAGTGGTGGCCACCGCCGCCGAACTGGGCATCCCCGCCCCGGGCTTCGCCGCCGCGCTCGCCTACTACGACGGTCTGCGCTCGGTACGCCTGCCCGCCGCGCTGATCCAGGCCCAGCGCGACTTCTTCGGCGCGCACACCTACCGCCGCGTGGACCGCGACGGCTCGTTCCACACCGACTGGTCCGGCGACCGCAAGGAACACACGGTGTAGCGGTACATACGACGCAAGGGCGCACCCGGCCCGGCGCCACGACAACCGCCGACCCGGCGGGGGCACCTCCGTCCCCGCCGGGCCCACGTTCGGCTCACTCCCAGCGCCCCGCCAACAACCGCGTCGTCGCCCCCGTCAACGCCCCCCGCAACTGCCGCCGCACCGGCGCGTTCAGGTGCCGCAACCACAGGTGCGCCGCCCGGTCCCCCATCAGCCCCACGCACAACAGCGGATCCTCGAACAGGAACGCCGGCGCATGCCAGCTCATGCACGCGTCCGGATCCGGATCCACCGCCGGCACCCGGCGGATCCCCACCGCCGCCAGGGCGCTCGCGCAGATCAGGCAGCACCCGCTCGCGGCATCGGTGAACTCGCCCGTCTCCAACGGCAGTCCGAACGTCCGGGCCTGCTGGAGGCAGTCCATTTCGGCGTGCAGGCCGCGCTTCGGCGAACCCTCGAAGACCCGCCGACCGAAGCTCATCACACAATCGGCGTCGGGCTTGACCGGCAACACCCGCCCGGACGTCTCGACGCGGCCCGCGGCGGCCCGCACCCACACCACCCACTCGCCGGCGATCTTCGGCACGACCATGTCCGCGGGCGGCGTCTGCACTCGGCCGCCGGAACCCTTCGGACAGTACTCACAGAGCATGGCGCCTCCCCAGGGACGACATGCCGCAAGCTAGCGTGCGAACGCGGGGCGCCGACAGCACAAGACCGGCCGATACCCACCGGAATCCCACCGAAAATCAAGCACTTGTGCGGCCGAAGGGACTCGAACCCTCACATCCTTGCGGACGGCAGGACCTAAACCTGCTGCGTCAACCAATTGCGCCACGGCCGCGCACGACCGACCTCCGCGGCGCACAGCCCGAGGTCGACCAGGGCTCATGCTAGTGCCCACCGCCGTGGCGGGCCGGCACATATCCCCCGCGACCAACCGTCCGGCCCGTACCCTCGGCCCAACCCTCAGCGCGACAGCCGTCCCACGGCCCGCCGGGCCACCGTCAACGCCCCCTCGCGCGTGGTCCCGGCCAGGCCGAGCACGGTACGCGTGCTCAACCCCTCCAACAGCGCCAACACCTCGGACGCCGTCTCGGCCGGGTCCTCGACCACGAGCACCCCCCTGGCCGCGCCCCGGGCCAGGATCGTCGCCAGGTCGTCCTGCCATCCGCGGTCGATCTCGTCCTGCGCGACCCGCAGTTCGGT
The DNA here is from genome assembly GCF_049739465.1 of Embleya sp. AB8. Lineage (NCBI taxonomy): Bacteria > Bacillati > Actinomycetota > Actinomycetes > Kitasatosporales > Streptomycetaceae > Embleya > Embleya sp. AB8. The sequence continues at coordinate 142,587 of NZ_JBMHHY010000023.1, read as the reverse complement.
GTTCCCCGCGGTCCGGGCCCACAACTCCAGCCACAACATCCAGCGCGGATCACGCGGCCCGGCCGGCAGGTAGAGCCCCAGGAACAGGTCCAGCTTGCGCTCGGCCGAGACCCGCCGCGCGAGCAGCCCGACCCGTTCCTCGGCCAGCCGGTCCTCACTCCAGCGCAGCGCGGCGAGCAGCAGCTGATCCTTGCTGCCGAAGTAGTACAGGATGTGTCCGCCGCTGGTGCCCAGGCGCTCCGCGAGGCCGGACATGGTCAGCGCGGCCAGGCCGTTCTCGGCGATCGCCGCGACGGCCGCCTCGAGCATCCGGTCCCGGGCGAGCCGACCGTCACTGCGCCTCGTGGCCACCACCGATACCGCCTCTCGACCGCGCGACCCACCCGCTCGCGCACCGGCCCGACCCTACTCCCTCGACGTCACCGACCTTGAACGACGGTCAAATTCCGCCCCTCTTCAACACAAACTCTTGACACCCTCCCCCACCTCGGCGCACCTTGAGTGGCGTTCAAAGTCCTTGAATGTCATTCAAGGTCTCGTGTCACACAGTTCCCGTCACGAGTCCCACGTCACGCAGAGGAGGTCCGGTGACCCTGCCCCGCACGGACTCCGCGAACGCCGGCCGACCCGTACCCGTCGTCGCCACCGACGAGCTCTTCCAGGTGGAGACCCGCGGCATCGACCCGATCCCGGACGACGAGCGGCACGGCAGCGCCAAGGACGTCTTCTGGCTCTGGTTCGGCTCGAACCTGTCCTTCACGTTCGTCATCAACGGCACCCTCGCGGTGATGTTCGGCCTGTCCTTCTGGGCCGCCATCGCCGTGGTCGTGGTCACCGGCCTGTCCTTCTTCGCGGTCGGCGCCCTGGGCCTGGCCGGCGTCCGGACCGGCACCGCGACGCTGGTCGTCTCGCGCGCCGCGTTCGGCGTACACGGCAACTTCCCGGCCGGGCTGCTCAACTGGATCGTCGGGATCGGCTACACGATCCTCAACACCGTCGTCGGTACGTTCGCCCTGGAAGGACTGTTCGCCAAGCTCGGCTGGGCCGGCGGCGACCTCGCCCGGGTGGTCGCACTGGCGATCACCCTCTCCCTCACCTTCGCCGTCGCGATGTGGGGCCATGCCACCGTGCAGGCCGCGGAACGCTGGCTGGCCTACGTCCTGGGCATCGGGTTCGGCCTGCTGATCCTGCTCGTCGTACCGGATCTGCGGACCGGCGCCGCCGCCGAGACCTCGAACAACTTCCACGCCGTCACGCTCGCCGTGCTGGTCCTGCTCGCCGGTCCGATCTCCTACCTGCCGATGCCCTCGGACTACACCCGCTATCTGCCCCGGGACACCTCGCTGCGCTCGATCACCCTGTGGGGCGCGGCCGGCGGGATGTTGTCCTCCGTCCTGCTCGGCGTGGTCGGGGTGGCCGCCGCCACCCAGGCGGACATGAGCGATCCGGTGGCAGGTGTCGCCGATCTGGTGCCCGGCTGGTTCGAGGCGCCGTTCCTGCTGCTCGTGGTGGGCGGTTCGATCACCAACTCGATCCTCACCCTCTACTCCTCCAGCCTGAACCTCCAGGTGCTCGGCATCCCGTGGTCGCGATCCAAGGGCATCCTGGTCAGCACCGCGGTTATCCTGGTCGGCTCGTTGTGGGCGCTGTTCAACGGCAACTTCACGGACAACCTGACCAGCTTCCTTTCCGTCCTGGTGGTCGTCTTCGCGCCGTGGGGCGGCGTGTTCATCGCGGACACGTTGATGCGCCGCTGTCGCTACGACGCCGACGGCCTGCACAACCTGCGCGGCGGGGCGTACTGGTACACCAACGGCTTCCATCCGGCCGGGATGATCGCGCTCGCCGCCGGGATCGTCTTCGCCTCGCTGACCGCCGAGTCCGCGCTGTGGACCGGCGCGCTGGTCGGCCCGCTGGACGGCGACTTCACGCTGCTCGGCGCGGTCGTCTCCGGCCTCCTTTACTGGGCGCTCGCCCGCCGCGAACCGCAGTTCGCCAAGCACTGACCCACCCGCCATCCATCTCCTTGGAGCCGTCACCGTGTCCCGCACCACCACCGCCGACCTGGTCCTGCGCAACGCCCGCATCCACACCGTCGACCCGGAGTTGCCCGAGGCCGAGGCGCTGGCCGTCGTCGACGGGCGGATCGCCTGGGTGGGCGCGGACGCCGACGCGGCGGCCCGGGTCGGGCCGGACACCACCGTGCTGGACGGGGCCGGGCGGCGCGTACTGCCCGGCTTCATCGACGCGCACAACCACGTCCGGCTCGGCTCGGACGACGCGTGCGTGCAGTTGGCGGGGGTGGGCACGCTGGCCGGGATCCATGCGCGGATCGGCGCCTGGCTGGCGGCCAATCCGGACGCCGAGTGGATCGAGGCCGAGGCGTTCGACTACTCGGCGATCCCGGACGGGCGGATGCCGAGGGCGAGTGACCTGGACCCGGTCACCGGGTCGGTGCCGGCGTTCGTGCTGAGCTACGACGTACACACCGCGTGGTTGAACACCGCGGCGCTGCAGCGGCTCGGGATCACCCGGGACCGCGACATCCTGCCGTTCGGCCGGGTGGACAAGGACCCGGAGACGGGCGAACCGACCGGCTTCATCAAGGACTTCGCGATCCGTGGGCTCTCCCGCGACGGCCATCGGGCGCTGCGCGAACTGGGCCTGCCGTGGGCGTCGGCCGACCGGCAGTACGGCCGACTGGCCAAGAGCCTGGACGATGCGATCCGGTTCGGCATCACCACCGTGGTCGAACCGCAGAACTCGCTCGACGACCTGGCCCTGTACACCCGCGCCCGGACCGAGGGCCGGCTGCGCTCGCGAATCGTCGCGGCGCTGTTCCACCCGCGCGGGACGACCGACGCGGACCTCGACGACTTCGCCGCGGCGGCGCGGGAGTACGCCGACGACCGGCTGCGGGTGGGGCCGCTCAAGTTGTACATCGACGACGTGGTGGAGCCGCGGACGGCGGCACTGCTCGAGCCGTATCGCGGTTGTGCGCACCACCGGGGCGAGACGTTCTATCCGGCGGAGGAGTTCGCCGAGTTGCTGGCTCGGTTGGACGGCCGGGGCTTCCAGTGCTTCGTGCACGCGACGGGGGATCGCGGGATCCGGACCGTCCTGGACGCGGTCGAACACGCGCGGGCGGTCAACGGGGAGCGGGACGCGCGGCATCAGGTGGTGCACGTGGAGTGCCTGGACCCGGCGGACGTGTCCCGCTTCGCCGAACTCGGCGTGGTCGCGTGCATGCAGCCTCGACACTGCGCGCCGGAGATCGCCGGGCCGGGCCGGGACTGGGCGGAGAACGTCGGCGAGGACCGCTGGCACAAGTCCTGGCCGATGCGCAGCCTGCACGCGGCCGGCGCGGTGTTGGCGCTGTCCAGCGACTGGAACGTGGCCGAGATGGACCCGATGGTCGGCGTGTACACGGCCCTCACCCGGGCACCGTTGGCGGGCGGCCCGGCGTGGGTGCCGAGCGAGACATTGGATGTCGAGACGGCGGTACACGGGTACACGATGGGCTCGGCGTACGCGAACTTCCTGGAACACGAGCGGGGTTCGTTGACGGTCGGCAAGCTGGCCGACTTCGTCGTGCTGTCCCGCGACATCATGACGATCCCGGCCACCGAGATCCCCGACACGGTCTGCGACGTGGTCGCAGTCGGCGGCGAGATCGTCCACACGACGGCCTGACCGCGACGCGGGTGGCCTCATGCGCCGGCCGGGCTGTCCAGCCCGGCCGGCGCATGAGGCCAAGGTCGGGTCAGACTGCCTCGACCTTCAGGTCCTTGATCAGCTTGGCCACGTGGCCCGTTGCTCGGACGTTGTACAGGGCCCGCTCGATCTTGCCGGTCTCGTCGACCACGAACGTCGACCTGATCACGCCCTTGACCGTCTTGCCGTACATGGTCTTCTCGCCGAAGGCCCCGTATGCCTCCAGCGTCGCCTTGTCCGGGTCGGCGAGCAGGGTTACCCGCAGGTTTTCCTTGTCGCGGAACTTGCCGAGCTTTTCCGGCTTGTCGGGGGAGATGCCCACCACGTCGTAGCCGGCGCCGGCCAGCAAATCGAGGTTGTCGGTGAAGTCGCAGGCCTGCTTCGTGCAGCCGGGGGTCAGGGCGGCCGGGTAGAAGTAGACGATGACCTTGCGGCCCGCGTAGTCGGACAGCGAGACGGACTTCCCGTCGGCGTCGGACAGGGTGAAGGCGGGGGCGATGTCGCCCGCCTGGAGGCGGTCGCTCACGGAGTACTCCTCGGATCGGGTCACTCGGCAACGTAGTACGCGGTAACGCTAGCGCCGAGGTCGGACCCTCTCCCGCGCCCGCGCACAGGCGAAGTTCGTCAAAGCGGGGCAAAGGATTCCTCCCGCGCGCCACTGTTGCCACAGTCACCTACCTGCGAGCCTTTTGCAATTGCGGCGAGAAGCCATAAAATCCGACCGCCGAATCCGGCATTTCGGGAGGGGCCACATGCACATACCCAACGGGTTCATCGACGGCCCCGTCTCGGCGGGCGCCGGCGTCGTCGCCGTCGCCGGGATCGCCGTCGGCCTGCGCGGCGCGCGCCGCGAGCTGGACGAGCGCACCGCGCCGCTCGCCGGCCTGGTCGCGGCCTTCGTCTTCGCCGTCCAGATGCTCAACTTCCCCGTGGCCGGCGGCACCAGCGGCCATCTCCTGGGCGGCACCCTCGCCGCGATCCTGGTCGGCCCGTACACCGGCATGTTGTGCGTGGCCGTCGTGTTGTTGATGCAGTGCCTGTTCTTCGCCGACGGCGGGCTGACCGCGATCGGGCTGAACATCACCATCATGGGCATCGTGACCGTCGTGGTCGGCTACGGCCTCTACCGCGTGGTGCTCGGCCTGCTGCCCGCCCGGCACTCGTCCGTCCCGATCGCCGCGTTCGTCGGCGCCCTGGTCTCCGTACCGGCCGCCGCCTGTGTGTTCACCGGGTTCTACGCGATCGGCGGGACCACCGACGTATCGATCGGCAAGGTGGCCGGCGCGATGATCGGGGTCCATGTGCTGATCGGCATCGGCGAGGCGATCATCACCGCCGCCACCGTCTCCAGCGTGCTCGCGGTACGGCCCGACCTCGTCCACGGCGCGCGCGGCCTGGCCCGCCCGCTCGAACTGCGCTCGGCAGGGGGATCCCGATGACCCGCGTTCGTACCCGCACGTTGCTGATCGCCGGTGTGTTGCTCGCGGTGGTACTGGCCGGTTTCGTCAGCTACTACGCCAGCAAGAGCCCCGACGGCCTGGAGAAGGTCTCCGCCGACAAGGGGATCAACGCCAAGGAGCAGGACCACCAGTTCAAGGACGGGCCGCTGGCCGACTACAACGTCAAGGGGGTGCACAACGAGCGGCTCTCCGGCGGCCTGGCGGGCGTGATCGGGGTCGCCGCCACGCTGCTTGTCGGCACCGGCGTGTTCTGGCTGGTCCGCAAGCGCAACACCGGCACCGCCACCGGCACGGGCACCGCCGCCGACCCGACCCCCTCCGCCTGACGTGTCGACCGGCCACGGGCACCGCCTCTTCCGACCCGGCGACTCGCCGATCCACCGACTGCCGCCGCACTGCAAGCTGCTCGCGCTGGTCGGCTTCGTGCTGGTCACCGTGTCCACGCCGCGCGAGGCGTACTGGGCGTTCGCCGGCTACGCCGCGCTGCTCGCCGCGGTGGCCGCACTGGCCCGGGTGCCGGCCGGCTTCCTGCTGCGCCGGATGCTGGTCGAACTGCCGTTCGTGGGCTTCGCCCTACTGCTGCCCTTCGTCGCGAACGGGCCCACCGTCGAGGTGCTGGGGCTGACGGTGAGTCGGGACGGGCTGCTCGGCGCCTGGAACATCATGGCCAAGGGCACCCTCGGCGTGATCGCGGGCGTCCTGCTCGCCGCCACCACCGAACTGCGCGCCCTGCTGCTCGGCCTGCACAAGCTGCGGATGCCGCCGCTGCTGATCCAGATCATGTCCTTCATGCTGCGCTACGGCGGGGTGATCACCGCCGAGATGGGTCGGATGCGGATCGCCCGCGAATCGCGCGGCTTCGTCGCCCGCGACCTGCGGCAGACCCCGGCGGTGGCCAAGTCGGCCGGTGCGCTGTTCATCCGCTCCTACGAGCGCGGCGAGCGGGTGCACCTGGCGATGCTCAGCCGCGGCTACACCGGGACCATGCCGGTGATCCTGGACACCCGGGCCACCCGCGCCCAGTGGCTCGCCGCCGCGGCGCTCCCGGCGGCGGCGCTGGTGGTGTGGGCGGGCGCGCCGACCTTGTGACGCGCCGACGCTTTGAACGGCGTGCCGACGCTTGGAACGGAGTACCCCACGTGAGTGAATCCCCCGCCCACACCGGCCCCGACGAGTCCCCCTCCCTCGCCGTCCGCGGCCTCGCCTACGCCTACCCCGACGGCCACCAGGCCCTCTACGGCGTCGACCTGACCATCGCGCGCGGCGAGCGGGTCGCCCTGCTCGGCCCCAACGGCGCCGGCAAGACCACCCTGGTCCTGCACCTCAACGGCATCCTGACCGCGGGCGCCGGCACCGTCGAGGTGGCCGGCCTGCCGGTGGCCAAGGAGCACCTGCGGGAGATCCGCCGCCGGGTCGGCATCGTCTTCCAGGACCCCGACGACCAACTGTTCATGCCCACGGTCCGCGAGGACGTCGCCTTCGGCCCGGCCAATCTGGGCCTGCGCGGCGCCGAGTTGGAGGAGCGGGTACAGCAGGCGCTGGCCCGGGTGGGCATGGCCGGTTTCGCCGACCGGCCGCCGCACCACCTGAGCTTCGGGCAGCGCCGCCGGGTCGCGGTGGCCACGGTGCTCGCGATGGAGCCGGAGATCCTGGTCCTGGACGAGCCGTCCTCCAACCTGGACCCGGCCAGTCGCCGCGAGTTGGCCGAGGTGCTGCGTTCGCTCGACGTCACGGTGTTGATGGTGACCCACGACCTGCCCTACGCGTTGGAGCTGTGTCCGCGCGCGATGGTGCTCGCGGGCGGTGTCGTGGTGGCCGACGGCGACACCCGCGAGCTGCTCCTGGATCGCGACCTGATGGCCGCCCATCGGCTGGAACTGCCGTACGGGTTCGACCCGTCGTCGGTGCCGGGATAGTCGCCACGCCACCCGGTTGACCCGGGGGCGAGGACGCACCTGACAGACTTGCCCCACATACGAGCGCAGGGGCCGGAGAGGACGGGTTGTGAGCGACCACGGGCGGGAACTGTCTCCGGCGGAGTTGGAGCGACAAGGTCGGGCGGCATTGGGCCGTCCGGTGACGGCACACGCTGAGCGGAGTCGGGTGGAGTCGGTGAACGGTGCGCACAAGGCGGACGTTTCGAACGCCGGGCACAAGGACGGAACGGCCGCCGAGAGCACGAACGGCGGGCAGCCGGACCGGCGCACGCCGCAGCAGATCGAGCGGGACATCGAGGCGGCCCGGGCCAACCTCGCGGTGACGCTGGACGAGATCGTCGACCGGGTGAAGCCGGCCAACGTCGCGGCCCGCGCGCAGGACAAGGTACGGGCCCAGTTCATCGACAGCGACACCGGCGCGCCGCGCATGGAGCGAATCGTGCCGCTGGCCGGCGGCGTCGCGGGGCTGCTCCTGCTGGTCGTACTGGTCAAGGGCCGGGGCCGGAAGAAGCGCGCCAGGCAGGTCAAGGGCACCGGGAAGCGCTGAGGCCGGCCGCACCGACGCCGGGCCGCGCCGGCGCGCGGCCCGGTTCGGGCCGATCCGCGAGCAAATCCGATCGGGACATGACGCCTCCCGGTGACGCACGTTCGGCGTCGGGCGGGTAGCTTGTCGAAACGTGAGTTCCGACAGGTCCCAGTCTTCGAGCAATACCGCCCACGACCTCGGCGAGAAGCTGCCCATCCGCATGCTGCACGACCGTGTCCTGGTCCGCCAGGACGCCGCGGAGGGTGAGCGTCGTTCCGGCGGCGGCATCCTGATTCCCGCGACCGCGCAGGTCGGCAAGCGGCTGGCGTGGGCCGAGGTGGTCGCGGTCGGCCAAAACGTCCGCACCGTCGAGCCGGGCGATCGTGTCCTGTACGACCCCGAGGAGCGCGCCGAGGTCGAGGTGCGCGGCGTGCCGTACGTCCTGCTCCGCGAGCGCGACCTGCACGCGGTCGCCGCCGAACGCATCGAGGTCTCCGGCGAGGCCACCGGCCTCTACCTCTAGGTCCATCAGGTCTGCCCGGTCCGCCGGGTCCGTCAGGTCCACCCACACCGAAGAGCCGCCGGATGGTGAGCCGTCTCACCAGCCGGCGGCTTTGCTTCCGGCGGCGGGTTTGCGAGCCTTGGAGCGAGCCGGTCCGACCGACCCGCTCCCCGACGAGGTGCGCCGTACCGGGCCGGTAAAGACGACGCTGATTCGCTGTTCGCGAGGAGTGTCGTCATGGCCTGGATCATGCTCGGAATCGCCGGTCTCCTGGAGGTCGGCTGGTCGATCGGGCTCAAGTATTCGCACGGGTTCACCCGTCCCCTCCCCAGCGTGCTGACCGCGCTCGGCATCGCGGGGAGCATGCTGCTGCTGTCCCTGGCCGCCCGGACGCTGCCGATCGGCACCGCCTACGGCGTGTGGGTGGGCATCGGTGCGGTCGGTTCGGCGATCCTGGGCATCGTGCTGCTCGGCGAGGCGGTCACCGTCGGCCGGATCTTCTTCCTGTGCCTGATGGTGATCGCGATCGTCGGCCTCAAGCTCACCGGCTCGCACTGACCGGGCCGCGCCTGCCGGGCCCCCGGCAGCCGGGCACGTCCGCCCGATCGCCCTCGCCTCGTCACCCCTGCGGGTGAACTCTTCTGCCAGGATGACCCGATCCGCACGAAGAGCCGGCCATGAGGAGAGGGACAGATGCCGCGACGTCGGATCTGGATAGCGGCGCTGTGCGCGGTCGCACTGATGGGATTCCTGGGCGGCGGCCTGGTCGCGGTGTTCGGCGGCGGCGACGGCAAGTCGCACGGCGCGGCGTCGACACCCGGCCCGACCACCACATCCCCGCCCCCGGTCGCCCCGGTCGCCGTACAGCTCACCTCGGCGCCGCCGACCACCGCCGCGCCGACCTCGGCGTCACCGGCACCGTCCAAGAGCCCGCCGGCCAAGCCGCCGCTGACCGCGGGGGCCCGCTACGTGCTGGTCCTCGGCGACGGCCGGGCGATGGACGTGATGGGCGCGAGCGACAAGGACCGGGCCGCGGTGATCGCGTATCCGATGGGGCCGGGCAAGGCGAATCAGCAGTGGGTGGTGCGGGACGCGGGCGGCGGCTTCGTCCGGCTGGAGTCGGTGCTCTCGCACAAGTGCCTGGAGGCGCCCGACGGGCGCGGGACTCGGGTGGCTTATCAGGACGACTGCGGGCGCGGCGACAACCAACTGTGGAAGCCGCAGCCGAGCGGCGCCGGGGTCGTGCTGATCGCCCGCAACGGCGCCGCGCTCGGGCCGGCCGATCAGGTCAAGGGCCAGCAGGGCCTGGGCCTGGTGGCGCCCGGCGCCGGATCGATCTGGCAGCCCGGCAGCGCGTGAGCGAGCGCGGGCCGCCGGGGAATCGGCGGCCCGTCGCGTCCGACGCACAGCAGGTACGTCGACCACCACATGCGCGCATCCCTCGGCGCGCGGAACAGCGTGGCCGGTCGGGTGGTTGCAGCTCAGAGCACGGGGGTGCGGATTCGGACGCGCGGGGAACCGGTCGGCGATCGGCGGGAACCCGGTAGGGAAGAGGGACGCGGAGTGAATGCTGTAAAGCTGTCGGTGTTGGACGTGGCGCCGGTCGGGACCGGATATTCGGCCACCGAGGCGCTGCGTACGAGCACCGAGTTGGCGAAGTTGGCCGAGCAGTGGGGCTTCCACCGGTTCTGGGTGGCCGAGCACCACAACATGCCCGGCATCGCCAGCTCGTCGCCGCCGGTGTTGCTGGCCCACCTGGCCGCGCACACCAGCACGCTGCGGCTCGGCTCGGGCGGGGTGATGTTGCCCAACCACGCGCCGCTCGTGGTCGCCGAACAGTTCGGCACGCTCCAGGCGCTGCATCCGGGCCGGATCGACATCGGCATCGGCCGGGCCCCGGGCACCGACCAGGTCACCATGCGCGCGCTGCGGCGCGGCGGCGGGGCCGAGTCGGTGGACGAGTTCCCGCAGGCGCTCGGCGAGTTGATCGGCTTCGTCACCGGGTCGTTCGCCGCGGACCACCCCTACGCGCGGATGCACGCGGTGCCCGGTCCGGCGTCCGGGATCGAGGCGGGTGGCGAGTTCGCCGCCGCCGAGGCACCGGTGTGGTTGCTCGGGTCCAGCGGCTACAGCGCGCAGTTGGCCGGGATGCTGGGCCTGCCGTTCGCCTTCGCGCACCATTTCAGCGGGCAGCACACGCTGCCCGCGCTGAAGCTCTACCGCGAGTCGTTCCGGCCGTCCGCGTCGCTCAAGGAGCCGTACTCGATGATCGCCGCCGGGGTGATCGCGGCCGACACCCGGGAGCAGGCCAAGCGGCTCGCGCTGTCCCAGGCGCTGTCCATGCTGAAGCTGCGCAGCGGCAACCCGGGCCGGATCCCCTCGCCGGAGGAGGCCGAGGCGTATCCGTGGACACCGGCCGAGCGCGAGTTCGTGGCGAGCTATCAGGGCCAGCACATCAGCGGCGACCTGGCCGACGTACGCACCGGCATGCTGGAGTTGCGCGAGCGCACGCAGGTGGACGAGCTGATGGTGATCAGCAACGTGTACGGGCACGACGCGCGGATCCGGTCCTACGAGTTGATCGCGCAGGCGTGGGGGCTGATCGACGAGTAACGCGTCGACGAGTGGTGCGCCGGCTCGGCGCACCACTCAGCGCACCGTGACCTCGATCCGGTGGTAGCCGGTGGCGCCGTCGGGGACCACGTCGGCGGTCTTCGCGGTCTGTACCGCGCCGGTGCCGTCCGTGGCCCGTACCCGCAGGGTGTGCCTGCCCGGCGTGGCGTCCCACATCCAGCGGTATTGCCGCCAGGTGTCGGTGGTGGTCTGCGGCGCGAGTTCGGCGAGCTGCCACGGGCCCTCGTCGACCTGGACCTCGACCGCGGTGATCCCCCGGTGCTGGGCCCACGCGACGCCGGCGACCGGGATCCGGCCGGCCCGGACGCCGCTCCCGTCCCGGGGCGTGTCCAGGCGCGATTCGGTCTTGATCGGGGCCTGTTGCGCCCAGCCGGCCCGGACCCAGTAGGCGCTGAACGCGGCGAATCGGGTCACCTCCAGGTCGACGAGCCACTTGCACGCGGAGACGTAGCCGTACAGGCCCGGCACCACCATCCGGACCGGGAAGCCGTGCTTGATCGGCAGCGGCTCGCCGTTCATCGCGTACGCGAGCAGCGCGTCCCGCCCGTCGAGCACCTCGCGCAGCGGCGTGCCGATGGTCATCCCGTCCGAGGACCTGGAGACGATCTGGTCGGCGCCGGGCCGGATCCCCGCCTCGCGCAGCAGGTCGGCCAGCGGGGTGCCCAGCCAGCGGGCGTTGCCGACCAGATCGCCGCCCACCTCGTTGGACACGCACGTCAGCGTGATGTCCCGCTCGATCGCGACGCGGGCCCGCAACTGCGGGTAGTCCAGCCGGATTTCCCGATCGACCAGGCCGTGGATCCGAAGCGCCCAGTCCTCGGCGCGCAGTTGCGGGACGGTGAACGCCGTGTCGATCCGGTAGAAGTCGGCGTTCGGGGTCAGGTACGAGGCCAGGCCCGGTTCGACGAAGCCGGGGCCGGCCGGGGCCGCCGGGCTGAGCGGCCTGGGCAGGTTCGCCGCAGCGCCGGCCCGCGACTTCTCCGCGTTGAACCTGGCGTGCTGGAGCATCCGGCCGCCGAAGCCGGTCACCGCGGCGACCACGGCGGCGCCGACCAGGAGGACCGTGCGACGCGAGGTGTCCGGGGCCGGTTCGGTCGCGTCGTCCTCGGGGGCGCCGGGCAGCGGCCGGGCGAACGGCCTGCGGTCGACCAGATCCGGCCGGCTCAGCAGGATCAGGGCGAGCACCCCGAACAACGTGCCGACCAGCGCCGGGGCCAGGTCGGCGGCGCGGAACGCGGGTCGGTCGACGGCGGTCCACGCGGCGAACCCGCCGAGCAGCAGGACACCGGCGATCCCGTAGCGCAACTTCCGCGCGGCCAACACGCCCAACCCGGCGGCGAACAGCGCGAGCAGCACGACGATCACGGTCAGCAGGAACGACTTGTCGCCGGTCCCGAAGGTCCGGATCGCCCATTCGCGCGGCCCCTGCGGCGCCCGGTCGGTGACCGCGCCGCTGATCGTCACGAACGGGGTGGCCTCCGGCCGGACGAACGCGGCGACCACCTCCGCCACCCCGAGCGCCACCGCGGCCGAGAGCACACCCGCCAATGCCGCAACGGACCGACCGGAACGCCGCACGACGGTCTCCTCACACTCGGGGAACAGGACCTTGGGAACAGGTCCCTGGGAACAGACTCTTGAGAACAGGTCCGTCCATCGTGACCGCCGCGCGCTCCGCACCGGGGCATTGGCTGCTTACCGTTGTATGACGGAGGGTCAGGGCGGCCCCGGCAAAATTCGAAGCTTGTTGCGAACAGGTTGCAATAAGCTCCGAGGGTTCGATCCACCCACCCGCCGGGGGAAGTCGTGAGCACCACCGTCCACGAAGACCAGTCGTTCTCCGCCGCCGAGCTGGTCCGGGCCTGGGTCGACGGCTGGGCGGTGGCCCGCGCGACGACATCGCCCGTCGAGGTGCCGGGCGGGTTCCGGATCGAGGTCGGACTGCCGGGGCACCGGGTGCGGTACGTGCTCTTCGACGTCGAACGGGTGGCCGAACTCGCCCGGACCCGGACCGCGCCCGGCACCTGGATCAAGACGCACGCCCCCGCCGAACGGGTCCGCCCGGCGCTGACCCCCGCGTGGACCGTGGGCGAGCCGGAGTACCCGATGACCGGACCACTGCGGCGGGCCGACGCCGAGGCGCCAGCCGGCTACACGATGGAGGTCGAGGCGCGGGACGGGACCGACTTCGTGCGACTGCTCGCCGCCGACGGCGCGGTGGCCGCGCACGGACGGATCGCGGCCACCGGAGCGACCGCGGTGGCCGACCAGGTCTGGACCGACCCCGCACACCGGCGCCGCGGCCTGGGCGCCGTGGTGATGGCCGCGCTCGGCGACGCCGCCGCCGCGCGGGGTGCCCGGATCGGGGTGCTGGTGGCCAGTCCGGCCGGGCGGGAGCTGTACCGCTCACTGGGCTGGACACAGCGCGGCGAACTCACCGCGGCCTGGATCCCGGAGCCGGACCCGGCTCAACCCAGGTAGGCCCGCTTCACCTCCGCCCAGCGCGCCGCCTGCGTCGGGGTCAGCCGGCCGCGCAGTTCGGCCAGCTTGAGCAGGTTGGCCTCGGCGTCCGTGGTCAGCGTCTGGGCCTCCGCCGCGTAGTGGTCGTCGAGCAGCGCCTCGACCTCGGCCTCGGCCAGGACCGGCAGGATCCGCTCGGCCAGCTTGTTGGTGTCGCGGTAGGAGCCCTGGAGCCGGAACGGCGGTTCGGTGCGCGCCGCGTCGGACTGCGCGGCCGAGGCGATGTAGGCCCGGTTGGCGGCCAACACCGTGTCGCACACATGCAGCAGGCGGCGCAACACGGCCAGGATCCGGTCCAGTTCGGTCGGATCGTACGGATGCACGAGCCGATCCGCGCGCGCGGCCTCGTCCCCGCGCGCGAGCCGGACCAGCAGGTCCAGATCGCCGCGCTCGCGGCCGGCCAGTGGGGCGAGTACCGGGTTGGCGGTCAGCGCGTTCTCGATGTGGCTGAGCGCGAACAGGTCCTCCCGGCCGCCGAGTACATCGCCCAGGTTCCATACGTCGGCCCGGTTGGCGAGCATGTCCGGGATCCGGAAACGTTCCCCGGACTCGGTGTACGGGTTGCCCGCCATGCACACCGCGAACCGTTTCCCACGCAGGTCGTAGCCGCGCGATCGGCCGTCCCGCACCCCCTCGATCCGACGTTGCGCGTCGCACAGCGAGACGAACTTCTGCAGCAGCTCCGGCGCTACGTGCTGGATGTCGTCCAGGTGCAGCAGCACGTTGTTCCCCAGTTCCAGGGCGAAGCCGATCTTCTCGATCTCGCGCCGGGCGGCGGCGTCCGGCGCGGCGGCCGGGTCGAGCGAGGTGGTGCGCGGGCCCAGAGCCGGGCCGTCGATCCGGACGAACACCAGGCCGAGCCGCGCCGCGACGTATTCGAGGAGAGTGGTCTTGCCGTAGCCGGGCGGGGACAGGAGAAGCAGCAACCCCTGGCTGTCGGTGCGCCGTTCGTCGCCGGCCGCGCCGAGCTGCTTGGCCAGGTTGTCCCCGATCAGCGGCAGGTAGACCTCGTCGATCAACCGGTTGCGGACGAAGGCGGACATCACCTTGGGCGTGTAACCGTCAAGGCGCAGCCGCTCGCGTTCGGCGGCGAGCAGCTCGGCCCGCCGGCGCTGGTAGGCCCGGTGGGCGGGCACTCGCACCCGGCGGAACTCCTCGGTGCGCAGCAGGAATTCGTCCAGTCGCAGGTCCAGCGTGCCGCCGCTCGCCAGGCGCGGGTGGGCGCCGAGCAGGCCGGTCACCGTGGTGGTGAGCGGCGCGTCGACGTCGTGCCGGTCCAGCGTCTTGCCGCACAGTTCGATCGCGACCGCCTCGGGCAGGTCGGGGGCGGGCGGTGTGGCGTAGGCGCCCAGCCACGCGGTGACCAACTGGTATCGGGCGGGCAGGTCGTCGCCGAGGGCGCGCAGGTCCTCGGCGAAGTCCTTGGCGGCGGGCGAGCCGTCGCCGCCCAGCGCGGCCCGGAAGCCGGCGAGCAGTTCGCGGGCGGGTCGCCCGGTGGCGAAGCGCGGGCCGCCGGCCGCGAGCTCCTCGAACAGGTAGGCGCCGATCGCCGCGCCCGGCCCGGTCGGGGGTGCGAGCGTGCCGGTCAGGAACTCGGCCGCCGTGTCGCCGAGTTCGGCGGCCAGGTCGGCGGCGGCCGGGATCGGGCCGAAGCTCTCCCGGGCCCGGGCCAACGATTGGGCCCGGATCGTCCACCGCGCCCGGGCCTCGGCGGCCACGCCATGGGCCCAGAACAGCTGGGCCGCGGCCCGGACATCCGGCCCGAAGCGCAGCAACCCGGCACCGGCCCGCAGCCGCAACACCGCCGCCAGGAGCGCCGCCGCGTCGTGGTCGTGCACCCCTCGGTCGTAGCCCTCGCCATGCCGGGGCAGCGCGATCCGCCGTACCACGGCGAGCAGTTCCTCGGCGTCCGGTCGCGCGTCGATGCCGATCCCGTCGAGCACCACCGCCGCGAGGTATTCGGCGCGGTAGACCTCCGGCGACTCCGAACTCAGCGGCTGGTCCCGAAACTCCGCCGGCAGTTGCTCCCGCACCGGCGCGCGGTAGTCGGTGCCGGTGATCGCGAACGCGAGGGTGTCCCCGTGCGGGACCAGGGTCAGCTCGATCGGCCGGTCGTGCACCGCGAAGCGGTGCCGGCCCAGGCGTACGGTGCCCGCCGCGTCGTAGAGCTCGGCCCGGTCGCGCAGCGCCCGAACGGCCTCCTGGCGGGCCGCCTTCAACCGGCCGGCCAACTCGCCGGCCCGGACCGGATCGCCGATCCGGCCCAGTTCCTCGGCGGTGGCGCGGACCTTGGCCACCAGCGGGTCGGAAGCGAAGTAGGTGTTGATCTCGTCGGTGCCGGAAAGGGTGCCGACCCGGCGGCCGATCGTGGTCAGGATCCGCTGTGCGGAATCGACCAACCGCTCGCCGTGTCGTGCCCGTTCGTCCAGACTGGCCTGCTTGCGCGCGGAGAACGCGTCGTGGATCCGCTCCCGCTCGGTGCCGATCCGGGTCAGGTGCTCGTCGAAGGTGCCGAATCGGGCTTCCAGGTTCTCGATCCGGGCGAGCAGTCGGCCGAGGTGCTCGTCGCAGTCCTCGGGAGTCGCCGCGGCGGCCAGCGCGCCGACCACGGTCTGTTCCAGGAGCGCGAATTCGGCGGCGAACTCGGCCCGCTGCTCGGCTTCGAGCAGGTCCCGGCGGCGCGCTTCGAGGGTCGCGCGGGCCCGGTTGACCCCGCCGAGCACCTCGCCGATCCGGGTCAGGATCGTGGTGCGCACGGTGGCGTCGGTGCCGTCGAGGGTGCCCACCACCTCGGTGACGATCCGTAGGCCGTCGGCCTGTTCGTCGATCCGCCCGGTCAGCGCGGTCGCCTCGGCGACGGTGCTCGCGCCGGCCGCCTCTGCGGTCAGTTCGTCGACGATCCGGTGGGTGCCGGCGAACGCGTCGTCGTCGGCCAGGAAGGCGACCGCCCGGCGGCCGGTGGCGGCCAACTCCGCGACGAGCGTCGCGTCCAGGTCGGCGAGCGCGGCGGTGTCGACGTAGCGAATCTCCCGCAGCGTGGCCACCCGGCCCTGGGCGCGCCGGAGTTCGGTGAGTTGACGGACGCAGGCCGCGGCGCTGTCCGGCTGTTCGCCGCGCACCCGGCGGGTCAGCGCGGTGGTCCGCTCGGTCGTCTCGGCGAGCGCCTCGGCGGCGATCCGACGCAGGTCCAGAACCCGGCGGAACTCCTCGACGACCTCGCCGGCGGCGGCCCGGACGACGGCCAACGGTTCGGCGAGTGCGCCGAGTTCGGGATCGGCCAGCCAGTGGTGGGTGTCCTCGACCCGGGCTGCGGCTGCGCTGATCGCCTCGAAGACCGCGGTGGTCGGGGCCATCTCCTCGGCCAGTGCGGCGATGGACAGGCAGTCGGCGATGCCGCGCACCAGTTCGGGGTTGCCGATCCGGGCCAGCGGGCCGGTGCCGGCCGGGCGGGCCGCCGCGTACGCGTCCGAGGTGTACGGCGTGTCCCACACCTGGAGGGTGTGCGTCCGGGTCGGCTCGGCCCCCGCCGCGCGCAACACCGCCATCGTGCCGTCCGCGAAGAACGCCCGCCCGTGGCCCACGATCGGCGCGGCGGCCTCCTCGCGGATCACGTTGTAGGACAGCAGCGCGGTGCGGCCCTCGGCGCGGGCGTGGAACGTGTACAGCACGTCCTCGCCGTTGGGGGAGCGTACCGTCGACTCGAACTCCAGGTCGGCGGTGTCGATGTCGAACGTGCGGGCCGTGCCGGTGGCCAGGTGATAGCCGCCGGGGAAGACGATGCCCTGATCGTCCGGCAGCCGCCGGCAGGCCGCGCCGATCCCGTCCAGGCGCAGCACCTCACCGGTGCGCGGGTTGAACACCAGGTGCCGCCACGCGTCCTCGTGGTACGGGCGCACCCGCACCAGGAGCAGCGGGCCGACCCGGGCATACGACACGTCCGCGTCGGCCAGCGACTGGAGCGGGTCCTCGACCGGTTCGGCGTGGATGCCCTCGGCGGTCTCGGTGTCGTTCACGACCTTGACCGTGAGCCGGCCGTCGAGCGTGGACACGTACAGCGTGTCCGAGATCGCGATGTGCGGATGCCGGCCCGGCACATGGTCGGCGCGGGTGCTCTCGATCCAGGCGAACTCGTGGGCCGCCGGGAAGACATGCTCACGCTCGCCCTGCGCGTCGACGTAGGTCGGGCTGCCGTCGGCGGCCAGACGCCAGCGCAACACCCGGATGTCGGTGAGCCGTTCGCCGACCCGGAAGACCGCGAGCAGGTGTGTGCCGATGTCGCGCAGTTGCAACAGCCGGGTGTCCCGGAAGTAGCGGAACAACTCGGTGAAGTCCTGCCGAAAGCGCGCGTCGTCGAGCAGGCCGGGGACCGCGTCCGGCGGCGCGGGCGCAAAGCCGTCCGCCGTGCGTCGGTGCAGCGCGAACACGTCGGCGGGCCCGACCGGTTCGCCCGGTACGCCGGCCGCGTCGTAGCCGACCAGGAGCAGACCGCCGACCTGGACGATGTCCCGGGCCAGGACCGCCCGTTCGGTGTGCACCCGGTGGGTGCCGGTCAGGTCGAGCGAGCCGCCGCCGTAGGTGTGCACCCGGCGCTCGTTCAGCCCCCTGGCCCGGGTGGCCAGCTCGCGGGCCGCGCCCAGGAGCCGGTCCCGCAGGACCTCGTACGTCCCGGGCTCGGCGGCGCCGGCTTCGGTGCTCACGTTCCGGTCAACTCCCTTGTCGTACGCGGTGGTTCCCGGCGGCCTGGCTACTTGGCGAGGCCGACGCCGGCGCCGTTGAGCCGGGCCGGGGGCACCAGGTCGGCCAGTCGGGTGTCGCCGAGGCCGCCGGCCCGGACCGAGTCGAGCAGGCCCTCGATCGTCGCCGTCTGCGGTCCACCACCGGCGATCAGCGCGCCGAGCGCGCCCGCCAGGGTCAGGTCCCGCACGCCGCCGGCGCCGAGGCCGGCGGCCAGCGCGCCGAGGTCGTCGACGAAGGTCGAGCCGTTCGGGTCGAGCCAGGAGCCGGCCAGCGTCTTGACCGTGTCGGACCGGTCCACGAAGGCGTCCACACTCTTGCCGGCCGCCATCGCGCCCATGATCCGGTCGAAGAACATGCTGTCCCCGCCGACGATGTCGATCTTGGCGTTCTCCAGGCCGGTGGCCAGCACGGTCGCCTGGGCCTCGGCGATCTGCCGGTTCACCTCCAGACCGGCAAGCCGGATCTCCTTCTCCGCCTCCAGGCGCAGCCGGTACTCCTCGTGCAGCCGGCTGGACTCGTCGAGCGCGGCCATCGCGGCGGCCTTGTCGGTCAGGCCCTCGGCCTCGCCCTTGAGCCGCTCGCGCAGCCCCTCGGCGCTCGCCAGCGCCTTCACCCGGGTCACCTCGGCCTCGGCGTGGCCCAGCTTGGACACCGACTCGGCCATCCGCTCCTTGACCTCGGCCTCGGCGAGCCCGACCGCGGCGGCCTCGGCGCGCATGCCCTCGGCGCCGCGGATCATCGCCTGGGTGTCCAACTCGGCGGACTTGCGCCGGGCCTCGGCCATGGTCAGCTGCTCGGCGGCACGGTGTCCGGCCGACTGCTCGGCGGCCTCGGCCGCCTTGATGTCCTTGACCAGCCGCTCCTGGGCCTCGGCCTCGGCGTGGATGATCAGCGCCTGCCGCTCCCGCTCGGCCTCCTCGACCAGGCGCAGCTTCTTGATCTCCTCCTCCTGTGCGGCCACCGTGCGCTCGACCGCGATCCGCTCGCGGATCACCTCGGCGATGTCCCGCTTCTCCGCCTCGACCTCCTTGTCGCCGGCGATCCGACGCAGCTGGGTCTCCCGTTCGCGGGCGATCACCTCCAGGAGGCGGTCCTTCTCGATCCGCTCGTTCTCCACCGCGATCACCCGCTCGCGGTTCTTCTGCGCGACGGCCACCTCACGCTCGCGGTTCTCGTTCTGGATACCGAGCGCCTCCTCCGTCTTCAGCTGCGCGCTCTCCGCGCGCAGCCGCTCCTCGGCCTGGACGCGGGCGGTCTCCGCCTCCTCGCGGGCCCGGCTGATCTCGATCTCGCGGCGCTGCTTGATCTCCGCGTCGGCCTGGCGGCGTTCCAGTTCGAGTACCGTCTCGCGGGCCTCGACGTTCTGCCGGGTCATCTCCTTTTCCTCGGTGCGCTGGTACTCGTTGGTGCGCACGTGCTCGATCGCGGTCAGCTCGGTGATCTTGCGGATGCCCTGCGCGTCCAGGATGTTCGCGCTGTCCAGCTGGCTCATCGGGGTCTGTTCGAGGAAGTCGATCGCGGCGTCGTCGAGGTGGTAGCCGTTGAGGTCGGTGCCGATCACCGCGAGGATCCGGTCCCGGAACTCCTCCCGCTTGGTGTACAGATCGACGAAGTCGAGCTGCTTGCCCACCGTCTTGAGCGCCTCGGCGAACTTGGCCGCGAAGAAGTCCTGGATCGCGGCCCGGTCGCTGGCCCGGTCCGCGCCGATCGCCTGGGCCACCTTGATC
This sequence comes from Embleya sp. AB8, assembly GCF_049739465.1. Classification (NCBI taxonomy): domain Bacteria; kingdom Bacillati; phylum Actinomycetota; class Actinomycetes; order Kitasatosporales; family Streptomycetaceae; genus Embleya; species Embleya sp. AB8. The sequence goes on along the minus strand of NZ_JBMHHY010000023.1, from coordinate 122,830 downwards.
ACGTCCTCGACGGTCTTGTTGACCCGGACGAAGAAGTAGATGTGGATGTCGGCCCGGATGTTGTCCTGGCAGATCAGCCCCTCGCGCCCGGTCCGGCGGATCTCGATGGTCTTCACCGAGATGTCCATGGTCTCGGCCCGGTGCAGCACGGGCAGCACCACGGCGCCGGTGAAGGTGACGTCGACCGTGTTGGACTTGGAGATGATCAGCGCCTGGCCCTGCGAGACCTTGCGGTAGAGCCGGGTCACGGCGAGGAAGACGACGAGCACGACGAGCAGGACGACGGCGACGAGCACACCGATGCCCACGGTGATGGCATCCATCAGTGAAATCCCCTGGTTGTACGGGACGTTGGGTTCCGCGCGGGTGCTTGGCACCGCGCTGCGGACGGTTGATGGCGGAGAGTCGCAAAGGCTCCGAGCGGAGCGGGGGATCGGGGGATCGGGGGGGGGGGAGACGGCTTTGCTTCGGGAGCTCGGCTCAGCCCGGCATGCGGTCCGGGTCCAGAACGCTGTCGAAGCGGGTGACCCGGAAGAACTCGCCGGGTTCGTCGTAGTCGAAGATCAACGCGGTGCTCCCGGAGACCAGTCCGCTCTCGTCGGTGCGCACCTGGAGGATCGCGGTCGAGCCGTCCTCGGCCCGCACCTCGGCCTGACCGAAGTCGTGGCCCACCCGGCCGGTTCGGATCACACACGTACGACCCACGAAATCGGCACGCAGGGACGGGCGTTCGGCCGGCAGGAAGCGTCGGCCCAGGGAGCGGACCAGGCGCGCGGTAAGCCAGCCCAGGCCGAGCGCCGCGGGGAGCGCCGCGGCGCGCAGCCACCAGCGGTCGGTCAGCGCGGTACCGACCAGGCAGCCGAACCAGGTCACGGCGATCGCGAAGGAGATCGTCACCGTGATCGGGACACCGGCGGTGTCGCGTGAGCCGTGGTCCCCATGGCCCCCGTGACCGTCATGGCCCCCGTGGCCCGAAAGCCCGCCATGATGGCCACCCCCGGAGCCGCCATGGCCCACGGCGACACCGCCGATCAACACCAGCAGCCAGTAGGCCGCCACCACGACGAGCGCGAAGCTGAACAATACGGCGGGAAACGCCAGTGCCGCCCGCACGAAATCCCCCACCGCTCCACCCCCTCGCCTGCCGTGCGGCGACATCGTGGCATCGGCGTGGGGGTCCGCGCATTGCCGGAAGTCGGCAGTGTTGGCCCGTGCTTGATATCCGGTCCCCGGCCCGAGGGAAAGGGCGTCTAAAGCGGAATACCCGGCCAGCCCAAGACGCGGGCGCCCAGGGCGGCCGTCTCCAGGGTGTAGCGCTGGAGCGCGTCGGCGGGGTCGTATCCGGTCAGCGTCCGGATCCGCTCCAGGCGGTAGGAGAGCGTGCGTACGCTGATCCGCAACCTGCGGGCCGCCTCGGCGTTGACGTAGCCGGCCGCCGCGCACGCGGCGATCGTCTCCAGGAGCGGGCCCGCGCCGCCGCGTGCCCGGACCAGCGGGCCGAGCGCGGTGCGGACCAGGTCGGACATCGCCGCCCGGTCGCGCATCAGCACCGGGAAGACCAACAGATCGGCCGCGTTCAGTACGGTCCCCGGCAGCTCCAGCCGGCGGCCCAGGTCGAGCGCGCTCAGCGCCTCCTCGTAGGACAACACCACGCCGCCCGCGCCGGCGTGCGGCCGGCCCAGGGCGACCCGATCCGCCGCGTCCCGGCCGGGGCCGGGCCAGGTCGCGTACTTGGCGAATGCGGCGAGCACCGGCTCGTCGGTGTCCGCGGCGATGCACACCAGCCGGCCGTCCTTGGTGGTGAGCAGCACATCGCGGTCGCCGAACCGGCCGATCAGCTCGCGCTCGACCCGGCGCACCAGCGGATGCGCCTCGTCGTAGGCCGGCTCGCCGGTGGCCACCGCGACCGCGTGCGCCCGGGCCAGGCGCAACCCGAACCGCTCGGCGCGCTCGGCGAGTCGACCCGGGTCGCTGCGCCCGTACAGCAGGTCGTCGATGAACTCGCGGCGCGCGGCCTCCTCCTGCCGGACCGCCATCCGCTGCGCCCGCTCGTGGCCCGCGCCGAGCGCGGTGATCGCCGCGTCTGCGGCGGCCAGCACCGCCTCCCCGGTCCGAGCCGCCTCGCTCGCACTCACCGCGCGCACGATGCCCGGCAGCGTCCCCCACGCCCGCCGGGTCTCCCGCAGGTAGAGCCCGACCAGCGGCCGCCAGTCGTGCCCGGCGTCCGCCGCCCGCTCCCCCAGCTCGGCGAGCGCCTCCAACTCCATCCGGCGCAACAATCGCCCGGTCGCCGAAACCTCGCCGAGCAGCTCGGCCCAGCCCTTCGCGAACTCGACGGGTATGCCGTCGTCGCTCTTCACGCCCAATCCCCCCGCAGCCCCACCCGCATTGCCCAATCGCTGCAACAAAGAACCTACCAACCTTGCCGATTCCCGGCAGCGACCCAATGGCCACCCCCGATGCCGATCCCCCACCACCCCGCTTTCCGAGACTCCCCCACCCGGACAGCCGACGCGTTGGGCGGTTCCCTCAGTACCGGCAAAAACTCCCTCGACATCGACAGAGGTACTGCTCGCCGACAATCGGACCCTCGGAAGCGCGTGCGGTCGGGGCCGGCCGGGGCGCGGTCCGGGCACCTGGCCGGGGTGCGAAGTCGCTTGCGGCGTAGTGCATTTCCGACGCATCGGGGAAGCATCGAGGAAGGAGAGCCACGACGGCTGCGCGGCCGGCCACCTCGGCATGGGTGCCGGCGAGTGTGCCGCGTCGAGGCCCCCTGCGCCGGGTGTGGGCGCGGAGTTCGCGGCGGGCCGGCGGCTACCGCTTGCGGCACCCGGGGGCACGGAAGAGACGGGCCCGGCTGCCCGCCGTGCCCACCTGCTTCGCGAACGCGCGTAAGCCCGGGAGTGCTCACCATGCCCGCTCGGCCGCCGTGCCCGTCATGCCCACCACGTCGGGCGGGTTTCTCGCCGCCGGCACAATCGGGTGGTGTGACGATCTCGGTGTTGCTCGCGGACGATCAGGAGATGGTGCGGCGGGGGATGCGCCGCATTCTGGAGCGGCAGGCCGACATCGAGGTGGTCGGTGAGGCGGCGGACGGGCTCGCGGCGCTGGAGGCGGCGCGACGGTTGCGGCCCGATGTGGCGCTGGTGGACATCCGGATGCCGCGGATGGACGGGCTCGAACTGACCCGGCTCCTGGCCGGCCCGGATGCCGGGACACCGGTCAAGGTGGTCGTGGTGACCACATTCGACCTCGACGAGTACGTCTACCCCGCGCTGCGTCACGGCGCGTCGGGTTTCCTGCTCAAGCGCTCCGGCGCGACCCTGCTGGTCGAGGCGGTCCGCGCGGCGGTCGCCGGCGACACGCTGATCAGTCCCTCGGTGACGGTCCGGCTGCTTCGGCACGTCACCGAACCGCGGGCCGTGCGCGCCCGCACCGCACCGATCGAGGCGCTGACCGAGCGCGAGGTGGAGATCGCCGCGCACGTGGCCGAGGGCAAGACCAACGCCGACATCGCGAGCGACCTGTTCATCTCCCCCGGCACGGTCAAGACCCATGTGGCCGCGATCCAACGAAAGCTCGCCGTCCGCAACCGGGTCGGCATCGCCGTGTACGCCTGGGAAATGGGCTACGCATCGGCCGAACCCCGATGACCCGCACCCCCTCGGTCCGGCCCGCCGCGCCCACCACGAGGCGGCGCCGGATCGGCTGGACGATCGTGGCCGTCGCCCCGGTGCTGCTGCCCCTCCCGCTCGCCCCGGCGGTGGGGGGCCTGGTCGCGTTGCCGGCCGCGCTCGCCGTCGGCGCCGCGCTGCCCCGGTGGCCGATCGGTCGGGTGTCCCTGGTCGGCGCCGCCTGGTCGGTCGTCGTGCTCTCGCTGCTCGTCGACGTCGGCTATCCCGGTCCGCACCAACAGGCGGGCTTTTGGCTGCCGTTCGAGCTGCTCGGGTTGTGGCTGCTGGTCGAGCGGGTGGTCCGCCGGGCGCCGACCCGGACCGCCGTACGACTCGGCGCGGCGCTCGGCGTGGCCATCGTGGTGCTTCCCCTGCGGTTCACGCTGCGTGCCCCGCACGTGAAGTGGGAGGCGTCGGTGGCGATGTGCGCGCTCGCCCTGCTCCCGGCCGCGGCCACCGCCGGCATCGGCCTGTACCTGCGTTCCCTGGACGATCGCCGGATCCGCGCGGTGGCCCTGGCTCGCCGGCTCCAGCGCCTCGAAGTGGCCCGCGATCTACACGACTTCGTCGCACACGAGGTGACCGGGATCGTCCTGGAGGCCCAGGCGGCCCAGTTGGACGAGCCGACCGGGCCCGAGGCGGCCCGCACCCACGAACTGCTCGCCCGGATCGAGCAGGCCGGCGTACGTGCGCTGGATTCGATGGACCGCACGGTACGAACCCTGCGCGAGAGCACGGATCCGGGCGGGGGCGACGGGTCGGAGCTGCCCGAGACCGCGCCGACCCGGGTGTACGGAACTGCGGATCTGCCGCTCCTGGTCGAACGATTCACCGGGTCGGGCCGGGTCCGCGCCGCACTCGACCTGGGTCCGGGCCTGCCCGGCGCGCTGCCCGGCCCACTGGACGAGGCGGCGTACTTCGTGGTCCTGGAAGCGCTCACCAATGTACGCCGACATGCCCCCGACACGGCCGGCGTCGAGGTCGCGGTGCGCCTGGCCCCGAACCGCGGCGTCGAGGTGTCGGTGACCGACCTCGGCGGCAACTCCCGCCGCGCCGCGGCCGAGCGCGCCGGCGGCGGCACCGGACTGGCCGCCCTGCGGGCCCGCGTCGAGGCCCTGGGCGGAACCCTCTCCGCGGGCCCGTACCGCAACGGCTGGCGTGTGGTCGCCCTGCTGCCGCCGGCGCAGTAGTGCGCCCCACCGAAAACCGACCACCGATCTCTCCCGAACGGCAGATGTCGCCGACCCCGCGAACGAGCACGCTTGCCGAGTGCCGCGCCGGTTCGCGGCCCGGGGCCGGGCGACCGGGCCCCGGCACGTCATCGCGGAGGACCGACCCGACATGCTCGAACTGATCGATGTCACCAAGGACTATCCGGGCGGCAAACGTGCCGTCGACGGCGTTACGCTGCGCCTCGAACCGGGCCTGCTCGGCCTGTTGGGCCCCAACGGGGCGGGCAAGTCGTCGCTGATGCGGATCATCGCCACGGTCACCCGCCCGACCTCGGGGCGGATCCGCTTCGACGGCGTCGACGTCCGCGCCGATCCGGACGCGCTGCGCCGCGTGCTCGGCTACCTGCCCCAGGACTTCGGGGTGTACCCGAACCTCGGCGCCCGGGAGTTCCTGAGCTACCTCGCCGCCGCCAAGGGCCTGACCGCACGCTCGGCCCGGGCCCGGATCGAGGAGCTGCTCGAGGCGGTCAACCTCGCCGACGTCGGCAAACGTCCGCTGGGCAGGTTCTCCGGCGGCATGTTGCGCCGAGTGGGCATCGCCCAGGCGCTGTTGGCCGACCCGCGCGTCCTGGTGGTGGACGAACCGACCGCCGGCCTGGACCCGGAGGAGCGGGTGCGCTTTCGCAACCTGCTCGCCGAACTCGCGGTCGACCGGGTCGTGCTGCTGTCCACACACATCGTCTCGGACGTCGAATCGGTCGCGTCGGACATCGCGGTGTTGTCCGGGGGCACCCTGCTCCGGCGCGCCACCCCGGACCAGTTGTTGCACGAAGTACGGGATGTGGTCTGGGAAGTGACGGTGCCTCAGCCCGACGTGCGGGCCGCCCGGGCGCGCTGGACGGTGAGCCGGATGGTGCGTACCGCCGCCGGGGTGCGACTGCGCGTACTGGCGCCGCACGCGCCGACCGGAACCGCACGGCCCGTGGCCCCCGACCTGGAGGACGCCTACCTCGCGATCGTCTCCGGGCTGGTCGCCGGGACCGCGTCCGCCACCGGGGCGGTGCGGCCGTGACGGCGGGCACCGTGCCGCGCCTGGCCGCCGCCGATTTCCGGGACCGGGTGCGCCGTCCGGCCTATCTGGTCACCCTGGCGGCGGCGGTCGTGCTCGCGTACCTGGCGATCCCCGGCCGGGACGCGCACTGGACCATCATGAACATCGGCGACTACCGGGGCCGGTACAACAGCGCGTACGTGGGCACCGCGACCGCGCTGGCCGGCGCGCTGTGGCTGACGATCGGCGGCTTCCACGTGGTCCGCGACTCGATCGGCCGGGACGAGCGCACCCGCGTCGGCGGCCTCCTCGCCGCCACCCCGCTCCCCACGTGGGCCTACCTCGCGGCCAAGTTCCTCGGCAATGTGCTGGTGCTCGCCTCGATGGTGGGCGTGCTCGCGGTGACCGCCGGCGGCATGCAGTTGGTCCGGGGCGAGGACCGGACGATCGACCCGGGCGCGCTGTTGTTGCCGTTCGTCACGATCGCCTTGCCCCTGGTGGTGCCGACGGCCGCGGCGGCGCTGCTGTTCGAGACGATTCCGCGACTGCGCGGCGGCCTGGGCAACGTCGTCTGGTTCTTCGTCTCGATCACCGTCGCCTTCGGCGGGCAGTCCGGGTCCGCGCCGCTGGGCGGGCTGGGGGTGCATGCCGCCGTCGCCTCGATGCGCGACCAACTGGTGGCCCGGCATACCGACCTGACCGGCCAGGAGTTCAGCCTCGGGCTGACCTATCGGGACGAGCCGCTGCGTACCTTCGACTGGACCGGGTGCACACCGAGCGGCACGTTCCTGCTCCAGCGGCTGACCCTGATCCTGCTCGCGATCGGCGTCGCGCTGCTGCCCGCGCTGTGGTTCGCGCGCTTCGATCCGGCCCGCGGTCGCAGCCCCGGCACCCCTCCGGAGGAGGAGGCGGCGGTGATCGGCGCGCACCCGTCCCCAGCCGCGCCCGTCCCGCCCCACACGCCGGCCCGGATCGGCTTCACCTTCCCGCGCCTGCTCGCCGGCGAACTCCGGGTCCTGGTCCAGGGGGTGTCGAAACGATGGTGGGCGGTCGCCGCGCTGCTGACCGGAACGGGCCTGGCCGCCACCGGGAACGTGGCGACCGCCGCGGTGCTGCCCGCCTGCTGGATCTGGCCGATCCTGGTCTGGTCGCGGCTGGGCACCCAGTCGGTCGAACACGACCTGGCGGGCCTGCTCGGCGCCTACCCGACACCCCGCCGGCGGTTGCTCGCGCAGTGGACGGCCGGTCTGGTGCTGACCGTGGCCGTCGGCCTCGGCCCGGCGCTGCGGATGTCGTTCGTGCACGACACCCCGGGCCTGGCCGCGTGGGCCGCCGGCGCGGTGCTGATTCCCTCGTTCGCGCTGTGCGTGGGGCTGGTCGGTCGCACGCACCGGCTCTTCCAGGCGCTCTACCTGCCGATCTGGTGGGCCATCGTGAACAACATCGCCGGCCTGGACTTCATGGGCGCGATCCGCCGACACGGCGAGCCGGCCGGCCCCCCGGCGGCGGTGGTCGCGGCCTTGGCGGTGGTACTGCTCGTGGTGGCGATGGGCATCGACGCGACGCGGCGGGCGGATCGGCGCTGACGGTGCGGGCCCCCGTGGCCCGCAGGGCTCGCCCTGGCCCGCAGGCGCGCCTTGGCCCGCGGGGCCCGCCGCAGCCCGCACCCGCGAACCGCCCGCCCGGATCGAGCGGTCAGCCGATCAGCTCGCCCACGATCGGGGCCAGCGCGCGAAACGCCTTGCCGCGGTGGCTGATCGCGTTCTTCTCGGCGGCGCTCAGTTCGGCGGCGGTCCGGGTGTCGTCCGCGACCAGGAGGATCGGATCGTAGCCGAACCCCCCGGTGCCGCGCGGCTCGTGGGTCAGCGTGCCCTCGAAGCGGCCCTCGACCACCCGCTCGGTGCCGTCCGGCAGGGCCAACGCCGCCGCACAGGCGAACCACGCGGCGCGGTGCTCGTCGGCGATGTCGGACAGCTGGGCCAGCAGCAGCCGCAGATTGGCGGCGTCGTCCCCGTGCCTACCGGACCAGCGCGCGGAGAAGATCCCGGGCATCCCGTTCAGCGCGGCCACGCACAGGCCCGAGTCGTCGGCGATCGCCGGGAGCCCCGTGGCCTGTGCGACGGCGTGCGCCTTGAGCAGCGCGTTGGCCGCGAAGGTCAGGCCCGTCTCGGGTACGTCGGGGACCTCCGGGTAGGCGTCCATCCCGACGAGTTCGACGTCGAGCCCGACGTCGGCGAGGATCTGCTGGAGCTCGACGACCTTGTTGGTATTGCGGGTGGCGAGTACGAGACGGCTCATGCGGCAAGCCTAGGCTCGTCGCCGGCGCGGGCCGAATCCGGGCGGATCGCGCCCGAGTCCGCCGGCCGACCTACTTGATGCAGATCGTGCTCAGGTTCTTCGCGCCGTTGATCAGCGGTTGCACGTCGCTCGTGCTGAGGCTGCCGCCATTGGCGGCCTTGGTGCTGAGCGCGGTGATTACGTCGCCGAGGCCGTTCGCAGCGTTCTTCGCGTCGGTGGAGTCCAGGTCCTTGGTCTTGTCGTTCAAGGTCTTCTGGAGATCGTCGAGCGCCTTGCGGGCCGCGGCCGGGTCGTTGAGGACACTGCCCAGGTTGGCGATGTCGTTGGTGAGGTTGGTGGCCAGTTCGGCGCACGAGATGGCCTTCTGCGCCTCGCTGCACGCGGCGGTGGCGAACAGCGCGCCCGCCATGGCGGCGGCCGCGATCGCGGTGCGCAGGACCCGGCGGGGACGGTACGTGGCGCGGAACATCGAGCTCCTCGTCGGCACGGGCCGCTCGGCCCGGTCGTGGGGGGGGGGGGGGGGGGGGGGGGGCGCCCCCCCCCCGGGGGGGGGGGGCCCCCCCCCCCCCCCGGGGGGGGGCCCCCCGCCGCGGCGGGGGGGGGGGGGGGCGCACCCCACAGCCCCGGGGGGGCGGGGGGGGGGGCGGGGCGGGGGGGGGGGGGCGGGGGGGGCCCCCCCCCCCCCACGACCGTACTGGTGTCCGGGCCCACGCCGGGCCGACGGTGGCACACCCGGTGCAGGTCGGTTGCGCGTACGTGACACTCGCAACCGGCACGTGATCATCCGGGCGCCGGTATGTCCGGAAGGCCGCTTCGGCGCACCGCCGTTGCCGATTTCCGGCACATTCGGCGGCACGGTTCGGCCGGGCCCTGCCGGGTCTCGACTCAGGACTCCAGGGCCAGCTCCTGAAGCACCGTCAGCTCCGCGCAGCCGGCCGTGCCGAGGTCGAGCAGGTCGTTCAGCAGCGCCCGGTCGAACGGCTCCTTCTCCGCGGTGCCCTGCACCTCGACGAAGCGCCCGTCCCCGGTGCAGACGATGTTCATGTCGGTCTCGGCGCGCACGTCCTCCTCGTACTGGAGGTCGAGCATCGGTACGCCGTCGATGATCCCGACGCTGACCGCCGACACCGAGCCGATCAGCGGGTTGGCGCCCTTGCGGGTGAGCTTGTGCTCGCGCGCCCAGGCCACTGCGTCGGCGAGCGCGACATAGGCGCCGGTGATCGCCGCGGTACGGGTGCCGCCGTCCGCCTGGAGCACGTCGCAGTCGAGATGGATCGTGGTCTCGCCGAGCGCCTTGGGGTCGATCACCGCGCGCAGCGAACGGCCGATCAGCCGCGAGATCTCGTGCGTACGCCCGCCGATCCGGCCCTTGACCGACTCGCGGTCGCCGCGCGTGTGGGTGGCGCGGGGCAACATCGAGTATTCGGCGGTGACCCAGCCCTCCCCGCTGCCCTTGCGCCAGCGCGGCACACCTTCGGTGACGCTGGCGGCGACCAGGACCCGGGTGCGGCCGAACTCGACGAGGACCGAGCCCTCGGCGTGGTCGAGCCATTTGCGCTGGAAGGTGACCGGGCGGAGCTGGTCGGGGGTACGGCCGTCTACTCGTGACATGGCCCCAGCCTAAGCCGTGCCGAGGTGCGGTTCAGACCGTGTGCGAGGCGTCCGGCAGGGCCAGGTCGACGGCGCCGGTGAAGGTCTTGCGGGCGTCGTCGAGGTTGCGTTCGCGGCTGGTCCAGGGCGGGATGTGGGTGAGCAACAGGCGCCCTACGCCCGCCCGTTCGGCGTGTTCGCCGGCCTGGCGGCCGTTCAGATGCACATGCGGCAGGTCCTCGCGGCCGTATTCGAACGAGGCCTCGCACAGCAGCAGGTCGGCGTCCCGGGAGATCCGGACCAGGTCTTCGCTGACCCCCGTGTCGCCGGAGTAGACCAGGGACCGGCCGCCGACCTCGATGCGGTAGGCGTACGACTCGACGGGGTGCGGCATACGGTCGGCGGTGATCCGGAACGGGCCGACCTCGAAGGTGCCGGTGACCACCGTACGGAAATCGAACACGTCGGCCATCCGCCCGTTGTCGATCGCGCCCTCGACGTCGTAGGCGCGCGCGATCCGCTCGTGCGTGTCGGCCGGCCCGTACACCCGCAGTGGTGGCAGCTCGCCGTCCGGGCAGTACTTGCGGGCCACGAAGTAGCACGCGAGGTCCAGGCAGTGGTCCGCGTGCAGGTGGCTGAGCAACACGGCGTCGATCGAGCCGAGCGGGACATGCCGCTGGAGGGCGCCGAGCGCGCCGTTGCCGAGGTCGATCAGGATCCGGACCCCGTCGGCCTCCAGGAGGTAACACGAGCAGGGGCTGTCCGGGCCGGGAAAGCTGCCGGAACACCCGACGACGGTGAGTTTCACGCGAGGACTCCGACCGTGTCGACCAGCACGAGCCCGCGGCCGTACCGCCGGCCACCACCGACCCCGAAGCCGAACTTCCCGCCCGCCGCGCCCTTGAATGCGAATGCCACCCCCCGAGAGTACGCAGTAGGGGGGTACGTCCCGACACACAACGGGCACAGGGGTGACCGACGTCACGGCCCCGCGATAAACACACCACACCCCAACCGACGCGTCCGCACCAGGCACCGCACCACGCGGCTGCCGTGCAGGGGCGGTACGCCCGCCCGGGCCCAGGTGCGGGCGATCCACCCGAGCTCGGCGGCCACCGGGGCCAGGTCGGCGGAGCCGGGTCGCAGGTCGGCGCGGTGGCCCGGCGCCATCCGCAGCCCCGGAGCCGCGGAAGGCACGGGCGGGACATCCCGGGCCCGCGAACTTCGCGGATTTCTCCGCACGCACACCGCTACCCGCAGCCACCCCGGGCAGGACAACATCGACCCATGACGCTCACCATCACCCACGCCGAGCCGGCCGACACCGCCGACCTCGTCTCCCTCGTCGAAGCACTGGAAACGCACTACGGCGTCACCGACTTCCCGCCCTTGGCGGCGCGTCTGGAGCAGACCCGCGCGCTGCTGTTCGGCCCGACCCCGGCGGCTCGCGTGCTCCTCGCCCGTGACGATACGAAGGCCGTCGCCCTGGCCGCCTACTCGTACCTGTGGCCCGCGGTCGGCACGGCGCAGTCGTTGTACCTGAAGGAGCTGTTCGTCCTCGAAACCCACCGCCGCCGAGGCGTTGCAGGACTCCTGATGCGAGAACTGCAAAGCATCGCCGGCGCCACCGGATGTGTGCGCATCGAATGGACCGCCCAACGCGACAACGACGCAGCCCTCAAGTTCTACGCCGCCCTCGGCGCAGCCGTAAACGACGACAAGGCATTCCACCGGCTGGTCCTGGACCGCTGACCGCATGGGCCACGCCCACGTCGTGCGCTCGGTCGCGGCTCAACCTTCCCCCGGCTCCCGCGCGTTCGCGAGCAAGGTGTGTACGGCGGGGTGGAAGCGCATTCGTGCCCATACCGGGTTGCGGAAGAGGACGGGAAGGGAGATCACCTTACCGACGCCGCACTCGTGGCGGACGTGCACGATGACAGCCCTGTCCCGGCGAGCGGGCCCACCGAGGGCGTAGGCCGCCCACTTGGGCCCCAGGTCGTGGACGGACGTGCCGTACGAGAGGATCCCGCATCGCCGATCGCTCAACAGCTTGGCCGCGGAGCCCACGATCCAACGGGAGAACTCGTCCCAGTAACCGCCCTGGAGATCGACCGGACGCAGCACTTCCACCCGTGGACGGTCGCCCGCCGTGCACACACTCACCCGCATCAGGGGTATGCGGGGATACTCGGTATGCCGGATCCGCCGAGGGACGTCCGCGACGAGCGCGGTCAGCACGTCGATCACGTCGGACCGTACGTCCGGAGGCAACTCCCGCAACCAGGCAGCCTCGTATTCGACCGAGACCTCCGCATTACGTTCTTTGCCGCGATCCATCCGCCAAGTCATACCACTTCGGTCCGTCACGAAGTACAGCGTCGGAGTACACCACCGACACATCCCACCCAACGCCTCCGGCAGCACGCCGCCCGCGCACCCCCTACACCTCCAGCAACACCCGCCCCAACTGCGCCCGACCGTCGAGTATCCGATGCGCCTCGACCGCCTCCGTGAGCGGCAACCGGGCATGCACCGCGACCCGCACCCGCCCCGAACTCAAGTACCCCGCAACCTCGTTCATCTCCCGCCGAGCCTGCGCCGGCCGCGCCCCCCGCCACGCCAACAAGGAGAACCCGCCGACGGACCGCAACGCGAACAACTCCGTCACCGGTACTTCCAGCAGCTCCCCCGTCGCCGCGCCATACATCACCACCCGCCCGAACGGCGCCAACAGCCCGAGGCTCTGCCGCAACACATCGCCACCCACCGAGTCCAGCACCACATCCACCACCCCCTGCGGCGCCACCTCCCGCACCCGCTCCGGCCAATCGGCCCTGCCATAGTCGACAACGAAGTCCGCCCCGCACCCCCGGACAAAGTCGAACTTGTCCGCCGACCCGGGCCCGGGCCCGGGCCCGGACCCGGACCCGGACCCCACCGTGGCAATCACCGTCCCGGCGCCCAGCAACTTGGCGAACTGCACCGCCAGATGCCCGATCCCGCCGGCCGCCGCATGCACCAACACCGTCTCCCCCGCGGCCAGTTGCCCGGTACGCACGGCCCGCAGCGCCACCGGCCCGGCCATCGGCAGCGCACTCGCCGCACCTAGGTCGAGCCCGTCCGGCACCTCCACCAACCACGCCGCATCGGCAAGCACGAAGTCGGCGAACGCGTCCTCCGCCAACCCCGCGACCCGACGCCCGACCGGCCACCCCTCGACCCCCGCGCCGACGGCCTCGACCAGCCCGACCACATCCCCGGTGAGCACCCCGGGCAACGGCCGCTGGAAGAGTGGCCCACTGACCGGCCCGCGTCGGAACCTGGTGTCCACGAAGTTGGCCCCGACCACCTCGGTTCGGATCAACACCTGCCCCGGCCCGGGTTCGGGCCGCTCGACCTCCTCCAAGGTGAGAACATCCGGATCGCCGTATTCGTGGTAGCGAACGCGTCGCATAAGGCCCTCCCGGCCGGCACGGAGCATGACTGAAACCCGACCGCGACTAAACTGGACCGCCGGTCAAGTTGATCCGAACGTACTGGACTGCCAGTCCAGTTGTCCACCATCAAGGAACGCGATGACAGCCCCCCGCCCCGAACGCCCCGAACGCGCCGACGCCGCCCGCAACCGACGCGCGATCCTGCGCGCCACCGAGGAACTCCTGGCCCACCACCGCCCCGAGCAGATCTCGATGGAACAGGTCGCCGCGGCGGCAGGCGTCGGCAAGGGCACGGTGTTCCATCGCTTCGGCAACCGGATGGGCCTGATGGTCGCCCTGATGACGGATCGTGCCCTGGCCCTGGCCGAGGCCGTCGAGTCCGGCCCGCCGCCCCTGGGCCCCGGCGCCCCACCGGACGAACGACTGCTCGCGTTCCTGGACGCCGTCGTCGACGTGGTCGCCCGCAACAAGGGCCTACTGGCCGCCCTCGGCCACGCCACGAGCACCGCGACCACACCGCGGTCCACCGAGGACCCGCGAACCGCCCACCCCGTCTACGGCTTCTGGCACGGCCACGTCACCGCCCTGCTCACCGAGCGCCGCCCCGACCTGGACGCCGAACTCCAGGCCCACCTACTCCTCGCCACCCTCCAGAGCCAGTCGATCCTGCTCCTCTTCGAACAGGGCGAGACCGCACGCGTGGCCACCGCCCTACGCACCCTGACCGACGCCCTGCTCAACGCCCCCGGCCGGTGACGACAACCGACCCGAAAAAGCAATCGCCCCCGGCGCCAAATGGCAACCGGGGGCGACGCCCAAACCCAACCAACCGACCAACCGACCGACAAACCAACCGGACCAATCAGGCCCAGAGCTGCCCGTGCAGCCCCTCCACCGCGGCCTCCGTGCTCTCCGCGGTGTAGATCCCGGTCGACAGGTACTTCCACCCCGCGTCCGCGATCACGAACGCGATGTCGGCCGACTCCCCCGCCTTCACCGCCTTGCGCGCGATGCCGAGCGCCGCGTGCAGCACCGCGCCGGTCGAGATCCCCGCGAAGATGCCCTCCTGCTCCAGGAGTTCGCGCGTACGCCGAACCGCGTCGGCCGAGCCCACCGAGTACCGCGTGGTCAGCACGTCGGCGTCATACAGCTCCGGCACGAAGCCCTCGTCCAGGTTCCGCAGCCCGTACACCACGTCGTCGTAGCGGGGTTCGGCGGCAACGATGGTGACCCCCGGCACCTTCTCCCGCAGATACCGCCCGACGCCCATCAGCGTCCCGGTCGTCCCCAGGCCGGCCACGAAGTGCGTGATCGTCGGCAGGTCCTCCAGCAGCTCGGGCCCGGTCGTCGCGTAGTGCGCGTCCGGATTGGCCGGGTTGCCGTACTGGTACAACATCACCCAGTCCGGATGCTCCGCCGCCAGCTCCTTGGCCACCCGTACCGCGGTATTGGACCCGCCCGCCGCCGGCGAGGCGATGATCCGCGCACCCCACATGCGCAGCAGCTCGCGGCGCTCCTCGGAGGTGTTCTCCGGCATCACGCAGACGATTCGGTAGCCCTTGAGCTTGGCCGCCATCGCCAGCGCGATGCCGGTGTTGCCCGAGGTCGGCTCCAGGATCGTGCAGCCCGGCGTGAGCAGCCCGTCCCGCTCGGCCGCCTCGATCATGTGCAGGGCGGGACGGTCCTTGATCGAGCCGGTCGGATTGCGGTCCTCCAGCTTGGCCCACACCCGCACCGTCGACGACGGCGACAGATTCGGCAGGCCGACCAGCGGAGTACGGCCGACCGAGTCGAGCAACGATTCGTACCGCATCAGATCGAGCCGCCGGCGACGGCCGGAAGGATGGTGACCGTGTCGCCGTCGTCCAGCTTGGTGGTGAGGCCGCCGGTGAATCGGACGTCCTCGTCGTTCAGATACACATTGACGAAGCGGCGCAGCTCGCCGTTCTCCTCCACCAGGCGAGCACGCACACCCGGGTGCCGGACCTCCAGGTCGACCAGCAGGTCGGCGAGCGTCTCGCCGGTGCCGGGTACGGCCTTGGCGCCGTCGGTGTAGGTGCGAAGGATGGTCGGGATGCGGACCTCGATGGCCATGGATGCGCTCCTCTGGTTTGACGCGAACGGAGAGAACGCAGTCCGGTCGCGGGCCGCACCCTGAACACCTCGTCGAGGACGGGGCCATGGGGCGGGGGTCGTTCGCGTGCGCCGGTGCTGCGGGACGTGCCTGCTGCCTGGGGTGCCTGGTGGGCCGATCCGGGTGCGGAAAGCGGGATCAGCCCACGCGCGCAGCGCGACAGAGGGCGCTGGAGAGTCGGCACAGATCGACGTGCAGGCGTGCGACGAGATACGCGCCCGGGGCACCGCCCGGGGCCGCTTCCGTCGTATTCACGCCCGCATAACGCATATGGTCATGCTAGCCATTCCTGCTCCGGCTCTCCGATGTGATCTCACGTGTCGGAACACCCCGTATCGACAGGTGAGACGGCGAAGTCCGAATCCGCCCACCGGATCAGGCATATCCGCAAAAAGCCGTCGCCCCGATCGGCCGGCGCGCCCTCGTCAGTAGGCGTCCACGACGTCGACCTCCTCCTCGGTGATCACCCCGTCGACGATCCGGTACGACCGGAACTCGTAGGTCTGCTCGTCCCGCGTCGACACGAGCACGTAGTGCGCGTTGGGCTCGGACGCGTACGACACGTCCGTGCGCGACGGGTACGCCTCGGTCGCGGTGTGCGAGTGGTAGACGATCACCGGCTCCTCGTCCCGGTCGTCCATCTCGCGGTAGAGCTTGAACAGGTCGGCCGAGTCGAACTCGTAGAACGTGGGCGACCGCGCGGCGTTCAACATCGGGATGAACCGCTCGGGCCGATCGGTCCCCGCCGGCCCGGCCACGACGCCGCACGCCTCGTCGGGGTGGTCGGCACGGGCGTGGGCAACGATCCGATCGCGCAGCTCTGCGGTGATGGTAAGCATCCCCCGAGCGTACTGAGCACCATCGATCGACCGGCCGGGCATCGCCCACTCACCCCCCACGCTCACCCCCCGACCACCTGCCGCCGCCGCATCGGCAGATACGCCACCACCAGGAAGCCCACCCAGATCGGCACCACGTACAGCGCGATCCTGGTGTCCGCGGAGAACCCGAGCAGCACCGTCACCATCGCCAGGAAGGCCAACACCGCCCACCCGGTGTACGGCGCCCCCGGCATCCGAAAGCCGTGCCCGGCCAGCCGCCCTCGGTCCACCGCGCGCCGATAGCGCATCTGGCAGGCGACGATCATCCCCCACGTCCACAGCGCGCCCACGGTGGCCACCGACGTGATGTACATGAACGCCTTGTCCGGGACCAACGCGTTGACCAGCACCCCGAAGCCCATCACGATCGCCGACACGGTGATCGCCATGGCCGGCACCCGATGCGAGCTGAGTCGGCTCACCTGCGGCGGCGCCTGGCCCTCGACGGCGAGCGTGCGCAACATCCGGCCGGTCGAGTACAACCCCGAATTGCACGAGGACAACGCGGCGGTCAGCACCACGAAGTTGATGATCGCCGCCGCGGCCGGGATGCCCACCCGGTCGAAGACCAGTACGAACGGGCTCTGATGGGCGTGGAAATCGGTCCACGGCGCGAGCGACAGGATGATGATCAACGCGCCGATGTAGAACAGCCCGATCCGGAACGGAATGGTGTTGATCGCGCGCGGCAACACCTTCTCCGGTTGTTGGGCCTCGCCCGCGGTGACCCCGACCAGCTCGACGCCCAGGAACGCGAACATCACGATCTGCAGCACCAGCAGCGTCTGGCCCACCCCGTTGGGCGCGAACCCGCCGTCCGACCAGATGTGCGAGACCGACGCCTGGTCACCGGCCTTGCCGAAGCCGAAGATCAGCACCCCGATGCCGACCAGGATCATCCCGATGATCGCGGTCACCTTGATCATCGAGAACCAGAACTCGAATTCGCCGAACAACTTCACCGAGATCAGATTGGCCGCGAACAGCACGATCAACACGACCAGCGCGGTCACCCACTGGGGGACGGACGGCCACCAGTACTGGACGTAGACCCCCGCCGCGGTGATCTCCGCCATCCCGGTAACCACCCACATCACCCAATACGTCCAGCCGGTCACGAACCCCGCGAACGGCCCGAAGAACTCCCGGGCGTATTCCGCGAAACTGCCCGCCACCGGCCGATACATCAGCAGCTCGCCCAGCGCGCGCATCACGAAGAAGATCAGTACGCCCGCCACCGCGTACGCGGCGATCAACGACGGCCCGGCCTTCTCGATCGCGCCGCCCGCGCCGAGGAACAACCCGGTGCCGATCGCGCCGCCGATCGCGATCATCTGGATCTGCCGGCCGTTCAGCCCCCGCTCGTACCCCTCGGCATCGACACTCGGCTTGCCCGCCTCGGCGGCGGACCCGGCTGAGGTGTCCGTCATGTGCGCTCCCCTTCGTCGGTACGGAGGCCGTATTACCAACGAACGAGTGCGGAAACGCGGATTCCCGATCTTCCGGCGTGTCCGAAATACCCGGTGAACCCGACGCCTACAACGCCCCGAGCAACGAGTCCTGCAGACCGCCCAGCCAGTGGAAGACCGCGAACAACCACCGCCGCGGATCGTCCTCGGCCAGCTTGGCCTCGAACTCCTCCATGTCCTCGGTGACTTCGAGCCGCGTCCCGATCACCAACCGCAGATCGTTGAGCGTGCCCAGCCACGCCTGCACGCCCGCCTCGTCCAGGACCACCCGGTGCTCGCCGCCTCGGGCGCGCAACTCCTCGGCGTCGGGCGGTTCGGTCAGGTCGACCAGGTCGGCCAGATCGGCGAGCACGATCCGGGCGTTGTCCCGCTTGCGCAGCCGCAGGTCGGTCTCGGTGTACCGGCGGAACTCGGCCGCCGCCTCGGCGTCGTCGGCGTAGGCGTCCGGGAGCAGCCGGGCCAACGCGGGATCGTCCGGGGTGCTCGGCGCGTCGGCCGAGCCGAGCCCGGTCAGCCCCAGCTCGGCGGCCAGCGGGTCGGTCTCCTCGTCGTCCGGCGAGACCATCTCGACCAGTTGACCGCACAGATCGGCCAGCACTCGTACGTGCATGTCCTCCAGGACGATCTCGGGTCGACCCGAGCGTCCGCGCATGAAGAGGCCGTTCACAGGCTGTGCAACTCCCGGGGAAGGTGGGGCGTGGACCGGCAGGACCGGCCCGGCCGAGCGAACCGAGCAGGTGTCACTTGTCGTGCTGGATGGTCGCCCACAGCCCGAACCCGTGCATCGCGGTGGTGTCGCGCTCCATCTCCTCGCGCGTCCCCGCCGAAACCACGGCCCGACCCTTGTTGTGCACGTCGTGCATGAGCTTCTCGGCCTTCTTCTTCGGATAGCCGAAGTAGGACTGGAAGACGTAGGTGACGTACGACATCAGATTGATCGGGTCGTTCCAGACGATGCACACCCATGGGGTCTCCGCCCGGACGTCCTCGTCCGGCTTGTGCTTCTCGACCTCGATGGGAGCGACACTCATGGGTCCCATGCTGCCATCCGGCCAGGGCCCGAGCGAACCGGCTCGACGGGGGGATCGGGGTCGGTCGCGACCCGGGGTGTACCCGTGCCCCCTCGGGTACGGCAAAATCCGGCGCATGTCCTCTGCGCCCGCACCGGGTTGGTACCCGGACCCGGAGATCACCGGCCACATCCGCTATTGGGACGGTGGTGCCTGGGTGCCGGACAGCAGCCGGCCGGCCGAGGAGCCGGGCCGGCCGGCGGGCGAACAGCCCGATCAGCCCGCCCAGTCCGGGCCGCCGGCCGGCCCCGAGGCGATCGAGCAGGGCGGCCGGGTGATCCAGGGCGAGGTGTTGGCCGCGCGCACCGGCGGGCTGTACGACATGTCCTCGACGGGGATGTACGCGCCGCCGACCACGACGCCGGGGCCCGGGGCCGGCCCCGCCGAGCCGAGTGCGGCCCGCTCCGGGCCGACCGCGCCCACCGGCGCGCCACCGCGCGATGCGACGCCGCCGGGCGACGCGGCGGGGCCGTGGCGGCCGGTCCAGGCCGACCTGTTCGGCAGCAACGAGCGGCGGCCCGCGCACCTGGGCCGGCGGCTGCTCGCCCGGGTCGCGGACGCGCTGATCCCGCTGGCGGCCGGTATCGCGGTCGGCATCCCGCTCCTCCCGAAGGCGGTCGACCACATCCGGGACAAGGTGGACCGGGCCCGCTACGAGGGTCGCGACACCACCGTCTGGCTGATCGACGGCACCACCGGCACGGCGCTCGCGGCGGTGCTCGGCACCGTGCTCGCGGCGGCGCTGCTCTACGAGGCGCTGCCCACCTGGAAGTGGGGCCGCTCGCTCGGGAAGACCCTGTTCGGCCTGCGGGTCGCGGACCTGGACAGCCACGACACGCCCACGCTGTGGCAATCGGTGCGGCGGTGGCTGGTGTTGTACGTCCCGGGCGTGTTCGTGGTGGGCCTGTTCGGCGCGTTGTGGGGGCTGTTCGACCGCCCGTGGCGACAGGGCCTGCACGACAAGGCGGCCCGCACGTTCGTCGCCCGGGACTGATTCGTCGCCCGGGGCTGATTCGCCGGCCGGGACCGAGCGGCGCCCGACGAGGGGTGGATCCGAGTCCGGGCGCGCCGCGTCACCCGTCCAGACGCGACACGCCCGGCTTGATCGAACACGTCACGCTCGCGCCGGCTTTGGTCGGCTTTACTCGGATTTATGACAGGAAGCCCGCCTCCCCCACCCCCCGGCCCATCCGGCGACGACCCCTCGGGGCGGAACCCGTACGGGCAACAACCGCCCCCGGGCCAACCGCCGCCGTCGTACGGGCAACAGCCGCCTCCGTATGGGCAACAGCCGCCCGCGTACGGGCAACAGCCCCCATCCGGACAGCAGCAACCCCCGTACGGGCCGGACCCGTCCGGGCAGCCGTCCTACGGCCAGGACCCGACCGGGCAGTATCCGTACGGCCAGGGCGGCCAGGGCGGCCCGTACGGCCAGGAGCCCGGCTACGGGGGCGGTGGCGCCGGCGGCGGATACGGCGGCGGGCCCACGCTCGGCGGGCCGCTGCGTCGGTTGGTCGCGCGGATCATCGACAGCCTGATCGTCGGCGTGGTCGCGGGATTGTTGTCGTGGCCGCTCACCGGCAACGACTACAACGACGTGTCCTTCGGCGCGCAGTTCACCTCGGGGCTGATCTTCTCGCTGCTCTACTTCGTCTACGACGGCTTCCAGAACGACCGGTATGGCCGCACCCTGGGCAAGCGGGCGATGGGCATCAAGGTCGTGCGCGTCGCCGACGGCGGGCCCGTGGCCGGTTCGATCGCCTGGACCCGCGCCGGGGTGTACACCCTGCCCGTCATCGTGCCCTGCCTGGGCACATTGTTCTGGCTGGTCAACGTGCTGTGGCAGTTCTGGGATCAGCCCTGGCACCAGTGCCTGCACGACAAGGCGGCCCGTACCACGGTGATCCGGGGCTCGTGAGCGGCGGTCGGCCGAGGAGCCCGACGCCGACCCGCCACGATCAGCCGCGAGGCGTGATCCGAGGTGTGATCCGAGGCGAGTGATGCCGCGCGCGGATGCCCAACACTGCCGTCGTCGTGCCGAGCGCGACCCCGATGCCCATGGCGACGGCAGCCCCCGCCACGGTGCGCGGCTCCCAGGCCGCCAGTAGTGAGACCGTCAAAACGATCGTGACGAACACGCCGTAGCCCAGTCGGAAGAAGTCTCCTCTCGCCACGACGCACCACCTCCCCTGCACCCCTTTGTGCATGCCCCCCATCTCAAGCTACTGCGCGGGCCGCGCGATGTAACCAGTCGATTGCGATCGGAATTTATCGATCGGAATTTATCGATCGATACTTGTCGCCGGCGCCTTCGGCCGCCCTCCCGCGATCGGTCGGAGCAGACCCGAAGGTCCCCGTGATGCGCAGGCGCGCCACCCGCATCGTCGCCGCCGCATCGTCGCAGCCGAGCCGTGCGCGACGCGGCGGCCCGGGCGCGCCGGCGGAGCACCCGGGGGCGACCACGCGTAGCGTGCCGGCGGGCGCGGGCGCGGGCGCCGCGGGGCGTGGCGGGGGCCGGTGAGACCCGACCCCCGGCCCAGGCGCGGGTGTTCGTGATCCTGGTCGAGTTCGGCGACCGCGCCGACGGGACGCGCGCCGAGGTCAGACGCCCGGGCCGACGGCGTTCCAGCCGTGCTCCAGGAGGTCGAAGGCGCTCTCGACGGCCGTTCGGGGATCGCCGCTCGCGCGGGCGAGGGCGGCGGTCTCAAGGACGAAGTGGGCCAGGGCCGCACAGGCGGGATCCCCCTGTGGGGCACCGCTCGCCTCGGTGATGGCCTGGGCGAGCGCGCCCTCGTGCCGCATCCACATACGGTGCGCGTACTCGCTCAACGCCGGGGTGGAACGGATGAGTTCGAGGAACTGTGCCATCTCCGCGTCCTGGGAGATGCTCGCCCCGGCCAGCACGTACTCCCGGAGGGCAGCCAGGATCGGCTGTTCCTTGGGGCGGTTGTGCACGGTGTCGAGCAGGCCGGTCTCCCGGTCGGCGTCCAAGTCGAAGACGAGCGCCTCCTTGCTCGGGAAGTGCTTGAAGAGCGTGGCGGTCGAGACGTCGGCGGCCTCGGCGATCTCGCGGATTCCCACGTCGTCGTAGCCGCGCTCGAGAAACAGCCGCAGCGCCGCATCGGCGATGGCCTGGCGGGTCGCCGCCTTTTTGCGCTCACGGCGTCCCGGTGTCTGCGGTTCCCGGATCTGTGTCGCTCCCATGCCCGCACTCTAGCCCGGAATGCAAGTCGAATCAAAAAGTAGAGTCGTTGCACTCTTAGGGTTGTTGTGGTTTTGTGGAGTGGTCGCCGCGGTGTTCCTGCCGGCCGCCGGCCTTCCTTTCCAACTTCTCGTTCACCCCACATCCGCACATCCGCATATCCGCACATGCCCACGTCCCCACATCCCCCGAGGGAGTGATTCGCCATGTCCACACCTCCGGCATCCCCCACCGCCGCCCTCGCCGCGGCCCCGGAACGCCCGCCCGGGAACGTCCGCCGGGTGCTGCTCGGCGTCATGCTCGCGATGTTGCTGTCGATGCTCGACAACATGGTCGTGGGCACCGCGATGCCCACGATCGTCGACGATCTCGGCGGTGTGGCGCACATCTCCTGGGTGGTGACCGCCTACACCCTGGTCACTGCCGTCACCACCCCGATCTGGGGCAAGTTCGGCGACCTGTTCGGCCGCAAACCCATGTACCTGGCCTCGATCGCCGTGTTCCTCGCCGGCTCCGCGCTCTGCGGCGCCGCCCGATCCATGTCCGAACTGATCGCCTTCCGCGCGGTGCAGGGCATCGGCGCAGGTGGCATCGGCGCGGGCGCCTTTGCCCTCATCGCCGCTCTCGTACCGCCGCGTGAACGCGGCAGGTACCAGGGCATGACCGCCTCCGTCATGGCGATCGGCACCATCGGCGGCCCGCTGCTCGGCGGTTTCATCACCGGGCACTGGGGCTGGCGCTGGGCGTTCTACGTCAACCTGCCGCTCGGCCTGCTCGCCCTGGTGTGGCTGTGGCGGACGTTGCACCTGCCCACCCGACGGATCAAGGCGAGGATCGACTGGCCGGGCATCGCCCTGCTGACCGTCACGATCAGCGCGATCGTGACGGCCGCGACCTGGGCGGGCACCACCTACGCGTGGGACTCCTGGCAGATCCTGACCCTGGGCGCCGTCGCCGTACTCGGGCCGGTCCTGTTCGTCCGCGCGGAGCGGCGGGCCGTGGAACCGGTGCTGCCGCTGACGATCTTCACCGGCCACCGCAATTTCCCGCTCGCCGCCATCCTGCTCCTGGCCGCCGGAGTGACCATGTTCGGCGCCGGCCTCTACCTGCCGCTGTTCCAGCAGACCGTCCAGGGCGCCTCGGCCACCAACTCCGGCCTTCTGCTGCTGCCCCTGATGATCCCCGTCGTGATCGTCTCCACCATCGCGGGCAAGGTCATGTCCGCCACCGGCAGGTACAAGATCTTCCCGGTCCTGGGCGCCGGCTTCCTCGCCCTGGGCCTCGGGCTCCTCGCGACCATGGGGACCGGCACCTCCCGAATCCTGACCTGCGCGTACATGGCTCTTGTCGGTATCGGGCTCGGCCTCACCCAGCAAATGGCCGGCACCATCGCCCAAAACAGCGTCCCCATGCGCGACATGGGCGCCGCGATGGGCTCGGTCACCCTCTTCCGCACGCTGGGCGGATCCCTCGGCGTCGCAGTCTTCGGCTCCCTGTTCACCCGCGCCGTCCAATCCCACCTACCCGGCACCGGCGCCGGCCCCGAGCACGACGCGCACGCAGCGACCCAGCTGCCCGCAGGGGCCACGGATGCGTACCTGCACGCAGTCGCCGACGGCACCCACCAGATCTTCCTCACCGCAACAATCCTGTGCGCGATCGCATTCATCGCAGCACTACGCATCATCGAAACCCCACTCCGCAAGGCAGGCCCACCGCCCGACACCGAAAAGACCGCCGAAACGACCCCGACACCGGCAGCAGCCACCTGATCCCCTGCCGCGCCAAGCCGCCGGCACCACATCGCCCGGGCACAATTCCGGCACCGGGGGCGGGCTGCGTCCACTGCCGGGCCGACCCACCCCACCTGGGACAACTGGACCAAGAAGTAGCGGCCCTGCGTGAGCCCGACACGGGCACCCGACGCGTGGCGATTCGGACACCGCCTTCGGGCATACATGCTTACATGCGCGCACAACTGGTGGAATGGGCATGGGAGGTGGCGGAGGCGGAGCTGGGGGAGGCACTTCCTCGGCGGTGGGCGCATTCGCAGGGTGTCACGGCCCGCGCAGGCGACTTCGCGGAGGTACTGGGTGACCGTGCCGAGTTGCTCTCCGCTGCGGCGATCCTGCATGACGTGGGGTACGCACCGAGGCCGGCGATCATCGGATTCCATCCGCTCGACGGCGCGCGCCATCTCCGTGACCGGCACTCGGCGGACGATCAGTTGGGGCGGCTTGTGGCGAACCATTCGTTCGCCCTTCTGGAGGCCGAAGAGCGCGGTCTACGTGCGGTGTTGGAGTCAGAGTTCCGCTGCCGGCGGATCCACGCCTCGTGGATGCACTCGTGCACTGTGACATGACGACGACTCCGGATGGCAACCGGACACGCGCTTCCGAACGCGTTGCGGAGATCGCAAGCCGCTACGGTCCGGACAGCGTGGTGGGGCGGTTCATCCGCCGGGCGTCGCCCGAGATCTTCGCGGCGGACACGCGGGCGCAGGCCCTGCTTGTGGCTCAGCCGAGGTGGGGATAGGTACCCGCGAGGTAGTCGCCGATCTGCCGGCGCATGCTGGGGTGGATGTCATAGCGGTCCAGGGTCGCCGGTTCGATCCAACGGACGTCGTCGGCCTCGTCGTTGACGGTGGGGGCACCGCCGACAGGTCGGCCGATGTAGGTGTTCTCGTAGGTTCTGGCCTGTGCCCGAGGCGCCCGGCAAGCCCCTGCTGAGGCGTGATCAACCTTCGATGACACGAATTTGCGTCCTTCAAAGTTCGATGGCACGCGCTCAAAGTTCGATGACACAGGACAGTTGTGCCGGCAGTCGGTGATCGGCAAGCTCGTTGTCCCGTCTCTGTTGATCCGGTCCCAATCTCAGATGAACGGGTCCGATTCGCTTCTCGTCTCGGATGATCTGGTCCGCCACATTGTTCGAGGCGAGGCTTCACCCCTTGGCGGCCATGGCTCCGGACATCGATCCTGCCGATGTTGCCCTGGCGTCCCAGCCCTTCCGGCTCGCCTGGTGTCGGTGTACGGGTCCTTCCTCCCAGTTGCGTCGATCGTCGTGTATCCATCTCCCGCGTGGGCCCTGTCGGAGCCGGCTGGCACCCTGCCGCGCATGACCGTCATTCACGAACCGCCCGGCCACGACGTCTATGCCTGGTTGGGGACTGCCGCCGACCGGATCCACGACGGGACTCTCGTCTTCGTCAAGGGGCTCGCGGCCGACGAGGTGCTGCGGCGGCTCGGCGCGGACCCCGCGTCGGCGCGCCTGATGAGCCGTGACGAGCGCTACGGCCGCCCCGACCTGCTGAGTGTGCACGCCCTCGGCGGGGACTGGCTGCTGGCCTTCGAACCCAACGGGTTCGACGCGTTCGTGGAGCTCCTGCTGCACGACCTGTCCGCCGGGGCGGAGGTGGTCGTGTTCAACCGGAACATCCTGGGCCACTGCCGCTTCCGGCACATCGTCGACGGCGACACCTGGACGTACTTCAGCGAGTTCGAACCCGACCAGCGATACGGCCTGCACCCCGACCGGCTCAACGACGCCATGCGGCGCATCGGGCTCGACCCCGACTACGACGACGCGGATGACTACGACGAGATCGGTGCGCCCATCGGCGACGAAGACCCGGCGCACGTGGAGCACTGGTCCGCGATGACCATGGCCCTGGTCGAGGCGGTGACCGGCGTACGCCTGAACCCGGACGTCCTCGACGCGCCCGCGCCAACCGTCGTCCGACGTTTCCCCTGACACCGGCCGGCGACGCACCATCGGTCGACGACACACCCGGCGCCCGGTTCATCCGCGACCTCAAGGCATCGGCGGTAGCAGGAGGCCGGTACCTCGCCTCCGGCGTGGTCGCCGCCCTCCCGGACCGGACCAACGGAGGAGGCCGCGCGGATCGCTGTCGCCACCCTCAGGTCCTCGTCGGGCAGATCAGGCTCGTAGCCTTTGACCAGCAGGCGCATGACTTGCTGGTTGCTGCGCTCGCTTTCCCGGACCGGTTGCCGGCCATCGGGGACAGACCAGATCAACTGAGACAACACCTTGCATCCCAGCTTCCGGAACCAGATCCCTTGAGATTTTCGGCATCCCGACGTCTCAATTGATCTGGTCGCCGCAGGTCACAGCACCACTCGCAGACCAGATCAATTGAGACGGGACACTCGTGGATGTTCACGAAAAATCGCGGCGCTTCCGCGTCCAAGCAGTCATATTGCCGTGCGTAACGTCCGACCGGGTCTCAGACTGCGGGCATGGATGAAACCACCGAGCGTGCGGCCGGCACGCCTGCAGAGCAGTCGAGTGAGTTACTGGGACATCCGCCCGATGCTCGGCTGCTGATCATCAACTGCGATGACTTCGGGATGTATCCAGCGATCAACGCCGCAGTGATCGAGTCGGTCGAAGAGGGAATCGCCAGTTCATGCAGTCTGATGGTCCCGTGTCCCGCAGCGCCAAAGGCCATGGAATTGCTCGGCCGACGGCCGCAGATCCCGTTTGGCGTCCACCTCACCCTGGTGTGCGAGATGCCCGACATCCCGTGGGGGCCGCTGACTGCCAAGGAACGAGTTCCCTCGCTGCTGGATCCTGCCGGCAAGTTGTTCGCGCCGACACCCGCCGGACGAGCGGCCCTGCTCGGCCAGGCTCGACTCGATGAAGTCGAACTCGAGTTCCGGGCCCAGATCAATACTGTTGCCGACGCCGGGCTCGCCCCGACCCACCTGGACTTCCATTGCCTGGCCGATGGCGGCAGCGACGACATCCTCGACCTGGCCGTAGCGCTGGCTGCGGAGTACGGCCTTGCGGTCCGGGTCTGGCTCGAACCCGGGCGCCGGACGATGCGACAACGCGGACTGCCGGTCACCGACAACGACTTCCTGGACAGCTTCTCCCTCGACGTCGAAGGGAAGGCGGCCCGATACGCTCAGCTGCTGCGCGACCTGCCTACCGGGCTCAACGAATGGGCGGTGCATCCCGGTCTGGGCGACGAGGAGTCGCAAGCCGTCGACGACGGCTGGCTCGTGCGCCGGACGGACTACGAGTTCCTGACATCGCCGCAGGCTCGCGACCTCCTCCAGCAGGAGGACATACGCGTGATCGACTACCGAACAGTCCGGCAAGTCTGGTCCCAGAACCCGAACTCCGGACCAGCCACGCGGTGATCATTCCGGCCCTTCTGCCGTCGCGGGTCCCATTTCCTCGGCCCAACGTCGACTCCAGGCGCCCAGCGGGCTCAGCGCCTCGACAAGATCTTGGCCGAGTTGGGTGAGGTGGTAGCCGTCGCCGTCCAGGGCGAGCAGGCGGGCGCCGGACAGTTCCTCGATCCGGGTACTGAGCACGCTGGAGGACATGCGCTCGCATCGGCGCTGCAATTCACGGAAGCCGGCCGGAGCTTGACTCAGTTCCCACAGGATCCGCATCGTCCAACGCCGTCCGAGCAGGTCGAGTGCGGCCATCACCGGACGACCCGATTCGGACCCCCGCACCGGCACACCCGGACGTGGCGCTCTGGCTTCCATACTCACTCCTTGCGCTTCGATTCTCGAAGCATTATAGTGATTCGAAAATCGAAGCAGGAGGTGTCGCGACGCCACGCATCGAACCACTCACCCCGCCCTACACCGCCGACGTCGACCGGGCGCTCCGCCGATGGATGCCGCCGGGTGTGCCGCACGAGCCACTCGCGCTGTTCCGCGTATTGCACCGTAACCCGGAGCCCGCCTGATCCTCGCTGCGGGCACCGGCCCCGGCCACCTCTCCCCCGACGACAGCGCCTACTCCACCGCGGCACTGGTCGGCATCGGCGCCATGGCGATCACGACGCGGACAAGCCCCGCCCTCGCCCGCCGCCGAGGCTCGTCCGAGACCAACCCGTAAGTCAGATGCACTCGTCCCAACACTGGAGGTTCCATGCCCAAGGGCTACTGGGTCAGCGCCTACCGCACCATTTCAGACCCTGAGAAGCTGGCTGCCTACACCAAGCTGGCCGGTCCGGCCGTCGCGGCCGGGGGCGGTCGGATCCTCACCCGTGGCAGTCGGGTCGTGGCGCATGACGCGGGAATCGCCGAGCGCACCCTCCTGATCGAGTTCGACAGCTTCGAGCAGGCCGTCGCGGCGCACGAGAGTGCGGCCTACCAGGAGGCGCTGGTTGCCCTCTCCGACGGCGTCGAGCGCGACTTCCGCATCGTCGAAGGCATCGACTGACCGAGGTCCGGTCGGATCTTCACTGAAGATCCACCATCTTGGTTTTCGCTGGTGCCGCTGCCGGTGTGGCGGGGTTCGTGGTGCTCGTGCCGGTCGTGAGCGGCTGTCTTCGGTCTTGATCGTCTGTCAGCGGTCGAGTTCGAGGTTCGTCAGGACGAGCAGGGCGCGGAGCAGGTGGCGTTGGGGGCCGTGCTGCTTGCGGTGGCGATGAGCAGGAAAGCGGCTCGGCGGTTGGGTCGCAGCTGACGAGTGCGGCCCCGGATCAGCCGATCAGCTCGCTCACAATCGGAGCCGGTGCAAGGCACCCTGCCGTCGGAACCGGTTCTAACGCGGCGCGGCCGGGTCCAGGAGCAGGACGTCGTGCAGGATCGCGCCGCGCCACGGATGCGCGGCACCCACGCGCCGGTAGCCCAGGCTGCGGTACAGCGCCTGGGCCGGGCCGGCGTCCGGTCGGGCGTTGAGCAGCACCCGTTCGTGGGTGCCCCCACGCAAGACCGCCGCGTGCAGGGCCCGCCCGACGCCGGCCCGGCGGTGGGCGGCGAGGACGGCGAGTTCGATCAGGCCGAATGTGCGGTCACCGGTCTCGCGGCGCAACTCCTCGGGCACGGGCACGGGTTCGGTCAGGGTGTCCCACCAGCCGGTGGCCGGGGAGAGGTTGTATCCGTACGCCATACCCACCACGGCGCCCACCTCGTCACGGGCCAACGCCAGGCGGAAGGTGGTCTTCCTCGTCTGAGTGCGAAAGCGGGTGGCGTTCGCGGTGACCTCGGCGGGCGTCTTGGCGTACGGCGCCTCCGCGAACACCGCAGCGTAGACCGCCCCGGCCTCCGCCTCGAACTCCGCCGCCGCCAGCCCCCGATGGACCTCGAACCTCACTACGCCCACAGCCCGCTCACCCCACGTCGCGTTCTTGGTGGCCCGGTAGATGGATGGGGCGCGGCGCAATGCATCGCGCCCCATCCAGTTTGGTGGTCGGGTAGCGGGGGCGGTCGCGGGTGCTCGGCGACAGGCTCGGCTGATGCTTAGCCCTTGAGCGTCTCGAGCAGGGTCGACCACGAAGTGGGTGTGATCTCGATGTGTCCTCGGCGGCGGGCTTCCGTGTCGCGGACGCCGGTGGTGTCGTCGAGGGGGGCGACCTCGACACATGCCTGATTCCCGTTACTCACACGCGACTTGCGCCAGGCGCGGTTGTTGATGTTGCTGTTCACGGCTGCCCAATCTGTCGGCGATACAGCAGATGGCGGTCTACTCGATGTGATCAACAAGGTATGCCGCGAACCGGGACCAGGCAGTGGCGTCGTACTCGATGATCCGACGGCTGGTGTCCTTGGAGTCGCGGACTCCGATAGCGGCGCGTATCTGTGCCACCTCTACGCATTCGTTTCCGCCGCCGCCGCTGTAAGTGGATTTCCGCCAGGTGGGCTGCTTGTTGATCACTCGTGTCCCTTGCTTGCCGTTGCCCAATGAATTCGATCAAATCAACTCTCTGCAAGGCATGTTCGCCCAGCGGATCAAATCTTCAGAACCCGGACAAGACTGCTCCATGAGGCATCCGTGACCGTCAGGTACCCGCGACTGCGATGCTTGCTGTCACGAACGAGTGCCCGCCGGTCAAGGGCACAGCCCTCCACACAGTCACCATCGACGTTCGAGTACCGGCTCTTCCTCCACGCGCGAGCTTGCGGGTCCAGAGGCATGCTCATGTCAGTCCAGTTCTCTCAGAGTGGCGCTGATGAGTGCACGACTATCTTCGCGACGCTGCACCCCTTGGTGACAGCGGCCGGCCGGCCGGCCGGACTTCCCCGTGAACGGCCAGATTTGGCACCCCGCCGGTGGACATGACCACTCCCCACCGGCGGCCGGTTGCACGTTGCGTCACCCCCGGCCTGTGCTCCCAGCCCGCAGGACGGGCAGCATCGGAAGCGCGCCGATCGATTCTCGGAGAAGCCGCGCAGGGGCCGGGGAGGGGTTCTCACGGTCGGGTGAGGCCGTAGGGACTGCAACCGGCCCACGGGGAAGTCCCCCCATTCGAGTGAAGATCGGTTTGGCGCGCGGACCCTGCCTCGTCGTGGCGGGGAGGATGCGCGTGAGTGGGGCGCGTGGGCGGTTCACCGACTTGCCGAGGAGATGTTGATGGCAGAGAAGCGCGTGAAGTCCTGGGGCAACAACCGTGCCGGCCAGCTCGGTGACGGTACCTGGACCGACTTCCGCACCACCGCCACCACCGTGCTCGGGCTGACCAGCGCCGAGGTGGTGAAGATCGCCGCCGGTGGAGCCGGGCCCGCCAACGGCCACGGGCTGGCTCTGCTGACGGATCGCACCGTGCTGTCCTGGGGCGGCAACAGCTCCGGGCAGCTCGGCGACGGCAGCGTGTTCGGCCACAACGCGCCCGGCCAGGTCGTCAACCTCTCCACCGCCACCGACATCGCAGCCGGCGGCGGCCACAGCCTGGCCCTGCTGGCCGACCGCACGATGGTCTCCTGGGGCAGGAACAACCACGGCCAGCTCGGTAACGGCACCAACATGGACTCCTCCGTGCCGGTCCGGGTCGAGGGCCTCGACAAGGTGGTGGCGATCTCCGCCGGACTCGGCCACTGCATCGCGCTCCGCGAGGACGGCACCGTCTGGGCCTGGGGCTGCAACATCAAAGGCCAGCTCGGCGACGGTACTTCGGCCGGCCGCAACGTGCCCGCCCTTGTCGGCGGCCTGACCGGGGTGACCCGGATCGCCGCCGGCGGCGACCACAACCTCGCTCTCGTCGGAGAGCCCGGCGGCAGCGGAAACACGGTGAGGGCCTGGGGCCACAACGCAACCGGTCAGCTCGGTGACGGAACCACGGAGAACCGGTACGCGCCCGTCGAGACGGCGATCGGGTCCGGGCCCGTCTCGCTGATCGCGGCAGGCGCCAACCACAGCATCGCCGTGACCGGCACCGACGGTGCCCTCATCGCCTGGGGACACAACGCCTCGGGCCAGCTCGGCGACGGCACCACCGACTCCCGCAACAAGCCCGTCACGGTGCGGGGCCTGGCCGGCATTCGGCTGGCGACGTGTGGTCGCGAGCACACCGTTGTGCTGCTGAGCGACGGCAGCGTGCGCTCCTGGGGCGCCAACGGCTCCGGCCAGCTCGGGAACGGCACCACCACCGACAGCGCCACCCCGGTCACCACGCTCACCGCCCTGACGGGCATCGACAAGATCGCCGCCCCTGTGGGCGGCGACTTCAGCATGGCCAACTGAGCCACTCTCGGCGTGGTCTCGACAGCGTTCCCTGTCGAGACCGCGCGGGCTCCCACACATGGTGAAACGAGCAGCCCGACAGTTCCTCCGGCAGCCCCGCCGCACCTCCACCCACCCGATCCGCGGCACATCCCGCGAGAGCCCACTGTTCGAATCGGCCCACTCTCGCCAACACGCCACTGAACTACGAAGAGTAGCGATATGGCGGCCAGTTGGTTTCCCGAAAACTGCCGGTAAGGGCACGGGTTCGGTCAGCGTGTCCCACCACCCGGCGGCCGGGGACAGGTTGTATCCGTACGCCATACCCACCGCAGTGCCCGCCTCGCCACGGGCCGACGCCAGACGGAAGGTCGTCTTCCTTGTCTGCGGCCTACGCGACGGGCGTCATCCGCAGACGTGATACGCAGGGCATTCGGCAGAAAGCCCCGCCACAGCACTCACGAAGCAGGCGAGGAGAGCGTGACGGGGCTTCGGTTAGTTCGGGGAGCCTTCGATCGCCTCGAAGATGTCGGCGTCGGTTTCCTGTTGCCACTTCGGCAGGTCCGGCCAGTCGGCGACGTAACCGGGCTTCGGGTCTTCGAAGTGCCTGAACATCTGCGCCGTCCAGCAGGTGGCGACGAATCGCCCCTTCTGTTCGCGCGTCAGTCGGGCCGCGTGACCCTCGCTCAGGTCCAGGAACTGACGCACCTGTTCGTACACGGCGCCTGCGGCTGCGCGTTCCCACTCGGGAGTGTCGTCCCAGGGCGTCACGTATCCCGGCTTGGGTTCGCCGGGGAAGTGCTTGTGCACGCTTGAGATCCACGTCTCGCGGAACAGTCGTGCCCCGTCGTGCTCCGACATGTCTACCCTCTCCTCACGCCGTATTCAGTGCGATGATCTCGGCCCGCAGATCGGCGATCCGATCATCATGTGCCGGTTGTCCGAACTCGATCAGCAGCCCTTGGAGCCTACGGGCCACGTATCCGGACGAGGACTCACGAGCCAGCCGAAGAGCTTCCCAACCGTAGGCCACCACCTGGTCCGGATCCCGCCGCTTGGCCCCGATGGCCGCAAGATCGGTAAGCACAGCCGCGCGTCGCCGGAACGACTGCCCGGGTGCAAGCACTGCTTGATCAAGGGCATCGACCAAGACCCGTTCGGCCATGTCGAGCCGCCCCAGCTGAACATAGCGAGCGCCGCGTTCCTCTGCGAGTCGGGAACCGTCGAACCGAAGCCAACCGCCGTTGTGGCCAGGGCCGTCGAGTTCGGCCACCCGCTCCGCATCATCCAGCGCGCGTTCGCAGGCCGTCAGGTCACCGAGGCCGGCATACGCCTCTGCCTGCACGCAGGCCACCCAGTGGCGTGTCGAGAGTGTGGTGTCCCCACGGCGTGCAACCCGCTCTGCGCCCAGCAGCGTTCGAGCCGCCTGCCGATAGCGCTGTTCGTACAATTCGACATACGCGTGCCGCACCAGTGCACATGCCCACAGGTCGAACGATCCGGAATCCCTGCTCGCGGTTGCGGCAAGTGTGTAGCAAGCGGTGGCCTCCGAATAGCGATCTCCGTCGAAAGCCAACTCGCCCGCAAGTTGGAAGAGGTCACCCGCAGCGCCACACAGTCCCCGGAAGTCGGAGGCCGACCCGCCTTCGAGCGAACTTCTCAGCGTGGAGAGCTGATCACGCACGATCGGGAACACAGACCCTTTGGTCCGCGCACGCAGGTACACCTGCCACAGGTGTTCGTTCATCCGTAGGTGATCGGACGAGTGTCCTCGCCGAACCCCCTCCGCCAGTGCCTCTGCCTCCTCTACAGGAAGGGTAGCCAGAGCGCTTGCCACGGTAATCGCACGCAGGAAGTCGCGTCGAATCATGTCGTCAATGCTCTCCGAGTCGGAGGGTTCACCTGACGGCGCCCCTATAAACCTCTTGAGAGCGGACTGGACCGGGAGCACCAACGCGTCGAGTTCACTGAGATCGACTTGCAACAACTCAGCCACTTTGGGGCGAAGTTGGGGCTGGGGCGTGGTGTCTCCCCGTTCCCAGCGTCCCACCGTTGTGCGATCGACACCGAGGGCATGGGCGAGGGACTCCTGGCTGTAGCCGAGGAGTTTCCGCCGATCTGCGAGGCTCACCGAGGCCCCTTTCCCTGTTTCACCCTGAACTACCAGGTAGCCCAGCGTGTGCATCGGATCTGCATCAAGAGTGCCGCGACGATGCCGTGGAGAGGACCAGCTCCACGCGGTTCGCTGAGGCAATGAAGGTCATTCACCCCAATCAACCGGTGGCGTCGCCTGTTGGACACGAGTTCGTAGATACAGCTCCGTCGCCTGCAGCGAACGTTCCCCGCTGCCGACAGCCCGGTGCGATGCTCCGGTGGCGGGTGCCTCCCACGACCAGTGACGTCGTCGAGCCGGCGATATCCGAATCGATGAGCAGCACTGTTCGACATGCCGACAGCCCATGGGTGCGAGCTGGCCTCGCCCGCGCGGGAAGCAGGGTGGTGGTCGTAGCCACCGACGGGGGAACTCGCTGCGCGCTGCTGCCCTTCGTACTCGGTGACTGTGGCGACCACGGACGGCGCTCAGCGATCATCGCGGCGGTGTCGCGCGCGCCAGTGACAGCGACGGCTGCATGGGCGGTGCTCGCGTGGTGACGGCCGATTCCCCGGGTGGGTCGAGGTCCGCTGGAGTCGAGGGACGCGACGATGACGGTCTGTACGTCGGGGCCGTCACGGTCGTGGCGACGCCGGATCCCGAGAGGCCCATCGGGCTGCGGTTCGCGTACGAATATGGGCCCGGTCGCCAGACCGGTGTGTGGCATCTGGATCGGCTGACCGAGGCTCAAGCCGTGCGGATACATCGCGAACTTGGTCGGGTCCTCCGTATCCGGAACCGGATCTGAGCATGTTGCCGCCGGGAATCTCTCGCTTTCATTCGCTCGAACTCGCGTGTGGGGATGCAGTGTTGCGCTCGCAAGTTCTCGTACCGCTCACGCCCTCCGACCGGGCCGCGCTGCCCGTGCGCCCTCCCGGAGCCGGACCGTCGCGGGCACGGCGTCCCCTCGAAGGTGTCGTGGTCGCGGCCTCGTATGACCGCAGCGGGCCCGTTCGGCCGCCCACGTCGCCCTGGTGGAATCGCATCGATCTCTCCATGCGGGCTGCGTCCCCTGTCGGGGCGTCGGGCCATGCCGTGGATCGGTGGTGCGAGCCCCGGTTCGAGCCGCGACTGGTGAGCCGGGTCGTGACCACCGGCCTGGAAATCGCCGCCGGGGACGCGCGGGTGGACGAACCCCACATGGCGCACCAGCAGTGGGTACACGACGTCCTGACCGGCGGCTGCGGCCTCCAGCTTCCTATCGCCCTGCTCGGTCCGGATATCGCGATCGAGTCGACCCGCCTCCTTGTACGCGGAGATGGGGCCGTCGGTTGCGTGCCGGTGCACCAACAGGGCCACGCGCCGGGCCTGTTGCTCGATCCGCGTCACACGATCACCGTGGTGTGCCTGCTCGCCCGTGACCCGACGTCACACCCCACGGCCTGGGCGGGTGTCGCCGAGCACACCCCCGGCGGCGGATATCTCCGGCACGACTACCGGCATCACTGCGGCGTGTTCGGGCAACTCCCCCGGCTTCGGCGAATGTCGGTCCCGGCCGCCCGCATACCCGGATCGGCCGTATCCCTGCGGCGCGGACCGGGACCGCGTTGGTACGGAACGTCAATCGGCCTGCACCCGGGCCAGATGCTCGTGGTCGACGCCCGCACGCTCTGGACGTGCGGAGCCGGCGACCAGCCGTGGATGGCCCTGATCGTCCGCCTGATCGCACCGGGTGCGGTGCTCGCCCGCCCCGAACATGCCCCGCCGATCGTGCGGTTGAGCGGGACGTTCGCGCACTGGAACAGCCCAGCCCGTCACCTGCGTGAAGCCCGGCGCGCATCCGATCGACGGCTCGGCCCGTGATCGACGTCGAACGCGAATGGCGTGCCGCACAAGGCTGTTGCGTCGAACTCGCAGGATGTCTGGTGCTGACCGCCGTGGTGATCACCGCACTGGCAGTGGCCACCTGGACGCCCTGGTGAGCCCGCGCGCTCGTGGCGCCGTCGTACCAAGGCGCGAGTTCCGCGCCCGAACCTGACCGCCGCCCCCGCCACCCGACGGCATGGGCGGCCGTGCGGGGCCGGTCGGTCTGATCGCGGGCCGGGTCCGTTCCTTCTTCTCCTTCTTCCTCCTTCCTTCTTCCTCCTTCCTTTGGCCTTGCGCAAGGAGTGGTGTCCTCATGTCGTCCTGGGCAACTGCGGCCCTTGGGCCGCATCTCGACGCGACGCGCCCACCGCCGTGGGTCGTCGAAACGCTCGCCGTCCTGATCGGGCCCGTCCAACGGCCGGTGCTCGTACAGCTCCGTCCCGGATCGAGCGTATGGCGGCTGGAAGGCGCTCGCGGCACCGTCGCCCTCAAGGTGTCGCCGACAAGCGCGGATCGGGGCGTGCCGCGCGAAGGCGACGTCATCGCCGCACTCGACGCCGCCGAACTGCTGCCCCGCCCCCTCCTGGCGGCACGCGGAAGAGGCGACGACGTCGTGTGGGTGGCGACCTGGTGGCAGCGAGCCCCGCATCTACGGGCGGCCTGGGCCTCGTTGCCCAACTCGGGCGACTGCTCCCCCGCCACCACCCGCGCCGTACTGGCCGACGCCGCAGCCTGCGCCCGCACCCTTGCCGACCTCCACCGCGCGGGCGTACGCCACGGGGATCTGCGCCCGGAGCACCTGCTCTGCGCGCCCGGCGACCGCGCGGCCATGATCGTGGACTGGGCCTCGGGCGCGCTCACCCGACGGGTCCCACCGAATGGGTCGGCGGCTCCGGCCTACACGGGCGGCTGCCCGTCGTACGCGCCGCCCGAGATCGGCCGCGCGATCGTCGACGGTCGCGTACCGGAACCATCCGAGGCCGCCGACGTATGGGCCCTGGCCGAGTCGATCCGCATCGCACTCGGCGGCCCGCCACCTCGCATCGGGCAGGGTGAGCCGGTGTGGGAGGCCGTAGCAGCAGGCCACGCACGCCCCCCCCGAAGGGAACCACCCGCCGCCTACCGGAACTTGCCGCGCTGCTGGCCCGCGCCCTCGACCCGAACCCACGCGCCCGGCCCACCGCCGACGAGATCGCCTGCCTCCTACGCGACGCCGTCTCGCATCGCGCCGCCCGAGCGGAGCGGGCCCGCTCGACGCACACCCGCCGCACCTGCCGGACACCGCTGCGATGGGCCGTATGACGCCGCTCCCGCGCCGGGCCACCACCGTCGACGCCACCGATGTCACCACCGATGTCCTCCCCAACGGCGTCGCCAGAGCCCTCACCACCCGCTTCGGCCAGCTCCTGACGCTCACCCACGTCAAACAGCGACCCGGCACCTGGTCGACGGTCGTCGACACGGAGGCCGGCAAGGTCTTCGTACGAGCCGCCACCCAAGACGGCACCGCCCCCGCCGCCGTCGAGAGCCTGCGTCGCGAAGCACTCGTCGCGCACGTGGTGTCCGGCCTGACCCCGCCGCTCCTGGCCCAATACGCCACGTCCGGGTGGCACGTACTCGTGTTCGGCCACGCGCCGGGCCGCCGCGCCGACCTCCGACCCGGTTCCGCCGACCTGGGTCCGGTAGCGGCCGAACTCAAGTGGATGGCCCGCACCTGGCCCCAGGCGGGCGTACCACCCCTGGCCCAGCTCTGGCGCGGCGACGAACGCCACGTCGGCCGGCCCCCGTTCGGCGGGGATGTATTGCTGCATCCCGACCTCGCCAAGAACCTGCGCGTACCCGCCGAGTCCCGGGTGTGGGCGCTCAACTGGGGCAACGTCCTGACCGGACCGGCGTGGGCCCAATTCGCCCTGTTGTACCCGTCGTTGCGGCGGGCCGGACACGACCCGGACGAAGCCCGAACGTGGCTGGCCCAGTTCGACACCTGGCGCCACGCACCACCCGATCGGGTAAGCGGCCTGGCCAACGCCCTGCTCGCCGGCACGTCCGCCAAGCAGGCCCGCTACTGGAGCGAACTCCTCACCCCCTGACGCCCGGGCGCCCACAGCCCCGAACACCCGCACCCGCACCCGCACCCGGAGAGATCCCCCGTGACACCCAAACCAAAAATCACCCTGGCCGAGGTGGACCTGGAATCGGTCGGCCGGCTCCACCCCAACAGCAAGCACGCCGCATTCTGGACGCCCCGCACCGGCAAATCGGCCCACTGGCAGTGTCCGCGATGCCGCCACACCTGGCCCGAAGCCGTCAAGACGATCACCGCACGCAAGCAAGGACTGCGCTGCCCCCGCTGCGGAATCGTCCCGCGCCGGACCTACAGCCTCGCCGCGCGCCGCCCGGACGTGGTCGTCGCCTGGCATCCCACGCTCAACACGCCCCTGACCCCCGACCTGGTCCGGGCCGGCGACACCATCTCGGTGTGGTGGAACTGCACGACGTGCGCTCGCCCGTACCAACGCACGATCCGCCTCCGCTGCGCACGCTCGTTCCCACGATGCCGCGCCTGTCCACCACCCCGATGATCTCGCCCGTGGGCCGGCCCGCAGGCATCCCGCACCCTGCGCGCGAGTCTGCGCGCGAGTCGACGGCCCCGTCCCGGCTCAAGACGCCGCCCGTTCACCCACCACAACCGCCCCCGCCGACCGAAGGTCCGCGAGCGCCGAAGCCACACTCTCGGCCGTGACCCCCGCCGTAAGCGGCAGCAACACCCGCGTCTCGAAGCCCTCCCGCACCGCGTCGAGCGCAGTGGCCTTCACACAGTGATCCGTCGCGATCCCCACCACGTCCACCGAGGTCACCCCACGCTCCCGCAACCACGCGGCCAGCGTCGTACCGTCCTCGGCCGCTCCCTCGAAGCCGCTGTAGGCAGCCGCGTACGCGCCCTTGTTGAAGATCTCCTCGATCCGCCCCGACTCGACCACCGGCGCGAACGCCGGGTGGAACCGCGCACCATCCGAACCGACCACACAGTGCACCGGCCAGCTCGTCGCGAAGTTCGGGGTCTCCGAGAAGTGGTCGCCGGGATCCACGTGGTAGTCCCGCGTGGCCACGATGTGCGCGTACGCTGTCGTCTCCGCGTGTACCGGGTCCGGCGGCTGCTCCGCCGCGTTGACCGCCACGTGATGCCGGATCGCCTCGGCGACCGCGGCCCCGCCCGCGACCGGGACGCTGCCGCCCTCGCAGAAGTCGTTCTGTACGTCCACCACGATCAATGCCCGAGTCATCGCTGCCTGCCTCCTCATACACCGCGCCGCGCGGACCCGTCGCCTCCGACGAACCCGCCCGCCCGCGCCGCCTACTCGTAGATGGTCGGAAGTACCGGTTCCCCGCGCGAGAGCTGCGTAGCCGAAAGCGGCAGTTCTTCACGCGAACGGGCATGCCGAGCCCGCGCCTCGGCCAATGGTTCGCGCCCCACGATCACCCCGTCCGTCACCAGCGGAACCAGCAACTCCCGCTCGCCCGGCACGGGTTCCGCGTCCGCCCGAAACGGGCGCAGCACCTCGGCCTCGGCCACCCCGTCCGCGTCGTAACGCCGTACCGCACTCTTGCGCCCCCCGCGGCTCGGCTTGCCCGGCGACGTCTTGGCCACCGGTACCAGCGGCGCGTCCGGCGCATCGCTCATCGCCCGCGCGACCAGCTTGTAGACCAGCGAAGCGGTGGGCTGCCCCGACCCGATGACCAACTG
Source organism: Embleya sp. AB8 (assembly GCF_049739465.1). NCBI lineage: Bacteria > Bacillati > Actinomycetota > Actinomycetes > Kitasatosporales > Streptomycetaceae > Embleya > Embleya sp. AB8. Next base: position 83,720 of record NZ_JBMHHY010000023.1, on the reverse strand, counting down.
CGTACCGACCCCGTAGGCGTCCACCGGAGCGGCCTGCAAGGAAGCGATCGCGTACTCGTCCAGGTCGCTCGTCACCACGATCCGCGTCTTCACCGCGCCCAACTCGTCCAACTGCGCCCGCACCCGATGCGCGGTCAGCAACAGGTCCCCCGAGTCGAGCCGGACCGCGCCCAGTTCCTGCCCGGCCACCGCAACCGCCGTACGCACCGCCGTCGCCACGTCGTACGTATCCACCAGCAGCGTGGTATCCGACCCGAGCGCGGCCACCTGCGCCGCGAACGCCTCACGCTCGTCGTCGTGCAGCAGGGTGAAGGAGTGCGCGCTGGTGCCCCGGGTCGGAATCCCGTACTTCTGCCCGGCCCGCAGATTGGACGTACTCGCGAACCCGCAGATGTACGCGGCGCGCGCGGCGGCCACCGCCGCCTCCTCGTGGGTGCGGCGCGAGCCCATCTCGATACACGGCCGCCCGGCCGCGGCCGAGGTCATCCGCGAGGCCGCCGCGGCCACCGCGGCGTCGTGGTTGAGGATCGACAGGATCAGCGTCTCCAGCACGACGGCCTCGGCGAAGCTGCCCTCGACCACCACCAGCGGCGAGCCGGGGAACCAGCACTCGCCCTCGGCATAGCCCCACATATTGCCGGTGAAGCGATAGCCGGCCAGCCAGTCCAGCGTGGCCGGACCGACCACGCCCGCCTCGCCCAGAAAGCGCAGTGTGTCGTCGTCGAAGCGGAAGTTCTCGATGGCGTCGAGCAGCCGCCCGGTGCCGGCGGTCACGCCGTAGCGGCGGCCGTCCGGCAGTCGGCGGGCGAAGACCTCGAACACCGAACGACGGTGCGCCGCACCGCTGCGCAGTGCGGCTTCGAGCATCGTCAGCTCGTAGTGGTCCGTCAGCAAGGCCGTGGTCGCGGTGTCCATGTCGTCAGCATAACACGATTACTCGTCACTTTGACGATTACTGCCAAGCGTGGTGTACGCCACGGAAATTCGTCCGATTTAAACCCTATATCAAGGGATCCATCCACCACGTCGGGGTGGGTCCAGGGTGTCGCAAGGCGCCTGTCCGGCGGCCCGTCGGCCCGGCGGCCCGTCGGGTCCGGCACCCCGGAGGATCCGGATCGCGCCGCCGCCCAGAGTGGTGGCTGACCCGAAATGGCATACGCGGCCGTCGGCCGCGCCGGCAGGCCCCTGGTCCTGCCCGGGGGGGGGTTGCACGTATCGGCTGACCGTCCCCTTACCGGCACTCACCGTCGCCATCACCATCAACGGTCAGGGGGCCATCCTCACCCGCGCCGCCGACGTGCCCGACTTCCGGATCCTGCGCGACGACGGCGCGGCGGTAGCCGTGTCCGACCTGACCGTGACCGGCGGCCGGGCCGAGTCCGGCAACGGCGGGGGCAACGGCGGCGGCACCACCGTCGACGCGGGCACCCTGACCCTGATCCGCACCACCATCGACGCCAACCAGGCCGGAACAGGCGGACACGGCGCGGACACGACGGATCCCGCCCGGAACAGTTGGCCGAACTCCGGCGGCAACGGCGGCGGCATCGCCGCACGTGACGGCTCCCGGGTCACCGCACTGCGCAGCGTGATCTGCGGCAACACCGCCGGGCACGCTCCCGGTCACGACTCGGCTGCCACACACGGCGGCGGGATCAGGACCACATACAGCGAGCCGACCATCACCGACGCAACGATTACCGGCAACCGGACTTCAGACGATGGCGGCGGCATCTCGCCGGCGGTGTTTCGCTCCGATGACGCCGGGTCCATCAACGTCACCTCGACCACACTCGCCGGCAATTTCGCCGGTCGCGACGGCGGTGGCATCTCCTTTCGCAGGCACCGCCACCACTTCGACCGGTCGGGCAAGGGCTACTTCAGCACCCTCACCACCAGCACCGTCACCGGCAACACCGCAGCCCACCACTGCCGCCGGGCGATCCCGCGCCCGATGCCCGCCCCGGAGCCGGTAATCACCGCGGCGTGGTCCCGAAGACACGTCCTGCCATCGTGCTGCTTCCCACGTGGCTCGTTGCGCTCCGTGGGGATCCACAACCACCGAACGAAACAAGGGCCACCGGGTCAGCTGGGCCGCCACTGGTGATCACAGTCCCGACACTTGCGGTCCCCGTACGGCATCGAGGACACCTTGCCCGAGCCGCACTCGGGACACGTGGGCCCGTCGGCCGCGGTCGGCGGTCGCCAGCGCGCGGCGCACGAGCCGCACACGTAGTCCCCGACGATGTCCGTACTCACCTTGGTCGAACCACACTTGCCACACTGCACCTCGACATGCCGCCGCGTGCGGGGGGCGGCCCGCCCGATCGCGGCCTGCCGCTCGCGCTGCGCGGAGAAGCCCCAGTACGAGCGCAGCCGATCGGCCATGTCCGGCCGCAGATCGCCTACTTCGCCGGATCGGGCCTCGGGACGCGGCTGCTCGCTCATGGCCGCCACGCTAGGCCATCCGGGCGATCCCGGGGCACGGATATCCCGTCGATATCCCGTCGACTCCGGCGGATCGTCCCGTTATCGTCGGGACATGGCGATCCACGAGCAGCGAGCTACCGGCGTCGGGCCGGCGAACCGAGCGCGATAGCACCTCTCGGCCCGGCTCGGCGTGTGTGTACACCCCACCGCCCGCCACCCTCGGGAAGGCCGAACCGCCATGCTCTCCCCACAAATCCGCACCACATTCGTGGACTACTTCACCGAGCGCGGACACCAACCGGTGCCATCGAGCTCCCTCCTGCCGCCCGACCCCACCCTGCTGGTATCCAATGCGGGGATGAACCAGTTCAAGCCCTGGTTCCTGGGCGACGTCGAACCCGAATTCCCCCGGGCGACCTCCGTGCAAAAGTGCGTCCGCACCGTGGACATCGACAACATCGGGCTCACCCGTCGGCATTCGACGTTCTTCGAGATGCTCGGCAACTTCTCCTTCGGCGACTACTTCAAGTCCGAGGCGATCCCGTTCGCGTACGAACTCCTGACCGGCCCCTTCGGCCTGTCCCGGGACCGACTGTGGATCACCGTCTACCGGGACGACGACGAGTCGGAACGGATCTGGCGCGCGCTCGGCGTACCGTCCTCCCGGATCCAACGCCTCGGCGCGACGGACAACTTCTGGTCGATGGGTGTGCCGGGCCCGTGCGGCCCGTGCTCAGACATCACCTACGACCGAGGCCGGTCGTTCGGCCCCGAGGGCGGCCCGGTGGTCAACCCCGAGCGCTACGTCGAACTGTGGAGCCTGGTCTTCATGCGCCACATCCGCGGCGCGACCAACCCCGACGGCACGTTCCCGATCCTCGGCGACCTCCCCCGCACCGGCGTGGACACCGGCCTCGGCCTGGACCGCCTGGCCGCGATCCTCCAGGACGTCGACGGCTCCCTCCACACCGACCTACAACGCCCGACCCTCGCAACCGTCGAAGAACTGACCGGTCGCCACCACTCCGCAAATGCCCCCGACCGAGTGTCCTTCGAGCTGATCACCGACCATGCGAGGGCAATCACCTTCCTCCTCGCGGACGGCATCCGCCCAACCAAGGAGGGAACCGGCTACGTCCTACGCCGCCTGATTCGCAGAGCCATCCACCACGGCCAACGCCTGGGCATCACCGAGCCGTTCCTCCCCGAGGTCACCGCATCGGTAATCACCACCCTGAGCCCCGCCTGGCCCGAACTGGCCCAAGCGGCCCCCCAAATCCAAGAAGCAATCACCAAGGAAGAAGAGATCTACACCCGAACCCTCGACCGAGGCAGCCAACAAGCCCAAAAAGCAATCCGCCGCCAACTCCGCTCCGGCAGCCCCACCCTCCCCACCAAAACCATCCAATCCCTCTACGAAACCCACGGCTACCCACCGGCCCTGACCATCAAGGCAGCCAAAACCGCCGGCCTGACAATCGAAGGCCCCAACCCAGACTCCCTCCCCAACTCCCCGGGCGGGCCCACCACTTGACCCCAATCAGCCCAACTACCCACCCACCCACCCCGAACGCCGCCTGAACCCACCCCAACCCCAAACGCCGGCCGAGCAACTCCAGCCCGGCCGGCGTTTGAGCCAACATCAGCCGGGCCGGCGCTTGAGGCCAATCCGGCTCAACCAACACCCAAGGTCAGCCGCGCACATCCAGCCCGGCCGGCGCCAGGGGCCACCTCAGCCCAACCAACACCGATGCCCAGCAACAAGTCTTACGCTTGAAGCCAATAGCCGGGCTGATGCCCGAGACCGCTCACCTCGGCGGGCACTCAAGCCAAATCAGCCCGGCCGGCGCTTGAAGCCACTCAGCCCGGCCGGCGTTTGAGGCCAAGTAGCCCGGCCGGCGCATGAGGCCAAATGACGAGGCCGAATGGCCCACTCCGCACATGAAGCCAACCCCGGCCAACCCTCACCCCACCTCCGCCCCCATCGTCTGCACGCCAACCACCCGAAGCAACGCCAACCGCTCCGCCGCATCGCTCCCGGCCGCCGCCGTATACACAACCAACCGCTGAGCCGCCTCCGCGGCAACAAGCACCTCGCACCGCACCGTGATCTCCCCCACCGCCGGGTGCCGAATCGTCTTGTCCATCCCCCGCCGCACCGCCACATCGTGCGCGTCCCACAACCCGGCGAACTCCGCCGACCCCGCCCGCAACCGCGCGACAAGCGCGGCCGGCCGAGGATCCGCCGGCCGCCGCCCCACCGTCGCCCGCAGATCGGCCACGTGCGAGCGCGACAACCCGTCCGCGTCCGCGGCGCGGAAGCGCAGTCGCGACGCCGGCTCGGTGAACCACATCTCCAGGATGTTCCGCCCGACCGTGGGCCCCATCAGCGCGACCGCCATCGCGTTCTGCGCCAGCACGTCGCCCAGATCGGACACCACCTGCGCCGGTACATCGTGCAAACGATCAAGGACCAGCAACATCGCTGGCGACACGTGCGCGTCGGACCCCGACGTCCGCCCCGGCGGCACCTGCCCGGCCAGGTGGAACAGATGGTCCCGACCGTCCTCGTCCAACCGCAACGCCCGGGCCAACGCCGCGAGCAGTTGCGGCGACGGGTTGGGCCCCCGGTTCTGCTCCAGCCGCGCGTAGTAGTCGACCGACATCCCGGCCAAGCGCGCGACCTCCTCCCGCCGCAACCCCGCCGTACGCCGCCGCGCCCCAACGGGCAGCCCCACGTCGGCCGGGGTCAGCCGTTCGCGGCTGCGCAGCAGAAAGCCGGCGAGTTCCTGACGATCACTCATCCCTCAAGGATCCGCCGGCCGGCGCCCACTATCCAGGGACCACTTGTCCCCGGATCACCGATCCCCGGATCCCCAGTCCGCGGTTGATCAGGTCTCTCCCGCCCCCCGAACATCCCCGCCAAGCTGAAGCCACTCCAAGTCCGGAGCCCAACTTCGACAGTGAAACCCGCCACCCCACCCACCCCACCCACCCCACCAAGGAGCACCCATGACCACAGTCCTGGTCACCGGCGCCACCGGCAACATCGGCACCCGCTTCGTCCCGCGCCTGCTCGCCGCCCTCACCCCCCACGACACCGTCCGCGTCCTGGTCCGCAACGCCGACCGCGCACCGGCCGGTACCGAAGCCGTCGTCGGCGACCTGCTCGCCCCCACCGACCGGGCCAAAGCGCTCGCCGGCGTCGACGTCGTGGTCAACCTCGCCGCCGCGTTCCGGGGCGTCGGCGACGAGCAGGCCCGCGCGGTCAACCACGACGCGGCGGTGGCCCTGGCTCGCGAGGCGTCGGCGGCGGGCATTCGCCGGTTCGTACACACGAGCACGAACCTCGTCTACAGCGAGGACCTCGGCCGCCCGGCCCTGGAGAGCGACCCCATCGAACCCACCCCCGCGTTCGGCAACTACCCGCGGACCAAGGCCGCCGCCGATGCCGAACTGCTCACGCTGCGCGCGGAACTCGGGTTCGACCTGGTGATCCTGCGCCTGGCGTTCGTCTACGGCGACGGCGACTCGCACATGCGCGACTTCCTGCCACTGGGCGCCCGCTGGGCCGCGCACCGCCGGCTGCCGAGCGTGCACCACGCGGACGTGGCTCAGGCGCTACTCCGGGTGCTGCGTACCGAATGGGTGCCGTCGGCGGTGTACAACGTCGGCGACGACGCGCCGCTCACCGTGCACGAGCTCTACGCCCTACACGGCCTGACCTTCACGACCAACGGCGCCGGCGAAACCGAAGGCGTGGCCGGCGACCCGTGGGCGGGCCTGCCCGACACCACCCGCGCCCGTTACGAACTCGGCTACCGCCCGCTCTACCCGACCGTACGCTCCGCGGCCGAAGCCGGCGCCCTCTGACTCGGCGCCGAAAGCCTTATCGCAGGCCGTGCCGAGCACCGCACCGAGAACCGCATCGAGACCCACATCGAGACCCACTCAGCAAGCCAGGCCGACGACAACCGCACCGATAAGCAAAGAACCGGGCCGAAGACTCAGGCCGCCCGGCGGATCGCCGTGACAAGTCGGGCGGTGGCCTGCGCGCGTGCCTGACGCCGCCGCAGCAGCGCGATCGCCGCGACCCGTACCTCTCGACTGTCCCGCTTCTCCACGACCGCCACCTCCAAACGACCCGTCCCGCCCCGAGAGGGCGACACCGTGTGCCCCACCAGGGGCGACTCACCCAAACCTAGGTGTCGCACCCCTCCCACGGCGTCGCCCGCGAGTGCCGATCGCACCTACTACCGAAGGACGACCCGAACCCCGAAGTACCCCCGAAGCGTGCGCCCTGAGAAGTACAGGCACCACCAAAAGGCGCACTCCCACTCCCACTCCCAGGCTCACCCCCGCGCCCACCCTCACCCCCACCACCCGGCACCCCCACCACCCGCCGGCTCAGATCACCTTCCCCGGGTTGAGGATCCCCAGCGGATCGAACGCGGCCTTGACGCCCCGATGCACCTCGACCCCCACCGGCCCGAGTTCCTCGGCCAGCCACTCCCGCTTGAGCACACCCACGCCGTGCTCACCGGTGATCGTCCCGCCCAGGTCCAACCCGAGCCGCATGATCGCGTCGAACGCCACCCCGGCCCGCTCCACCGCCGCCGAATCGGCCGCGTCGAAGATCACGATCGGGTGGGTGTTCCCGTCGCCCGCGTGCGCGCACATCCCGATCACCGTGTCGTGGCGCTCGGCGATCGCGGCCACCCCGTCGAGCAGTTCGCCGAGCCGCGAACGCGGTACCGCGACGTCGTCGATCATGCTCGTGCCCAGCCGCTCCAACGCCGGCAGCGCCAACCGGCGCGCCTGCAGGAACTGCGCGGAGTCCGCCGCGTCCTCCGCCGTGAACGCCTCGAACGCGCCCGCCTCGACGCAGATCGCCTCGATCGCCGCCAACTCGGCGGCCGGCGCCGGAGTGTCCACCGCGACCAGGAGCAACGCCGCGCTGTGCTCGGGCAGGCCCATGTTGGCCATCGCGTTGACCGCGCGCAGCGTGGTGCGGTCCATCAGCTCCATCAGCGAGGGGGTGTGCCCGGCGGCCATGATCGCCGACACCGCGCGCGCCGCCTCGCCGGAGCTCGCGAACTGGGCCACCGTCACCAGCGCGGGCGGCGGCGTGGGCCGCAGTGCGAGGGTGGCCCGGGTGACCACCCCGAGGGTGCCCTCCGCGCCGACGAACAGCCGGGTCAGGTCGTAGCCCGCGACACCCTTGGCGGTCCGCCGCCCGGTACGCAGCAGCCGCCCGTCGGCGAGCACGACCTCAAGGCCCAGCACGTACTCCGCGGTCACCCCGTACTTGACGCAGCACAACCCGCCCGCACCCGTGCCGATGTTGCCGCCGATCGTGCAGGTCTCCCAGCTGGACGGGTCCGGCGGGTAGACCAGCCCGAATTCGGCGGTCGCCTTGGACAGTTCGGCGTTGATCACCCCCGGCTCGACCTCGGCCGTACGGTCCACCGGGTCGATCCGCAGGATGCGATTCATCCGAACGAGCGACAGCACAATGCATCCGTCGATCGCGTTGGCGCCGCCGGACAACCCGGTCCGGGCCCCCTGCGGAACCACCGGTACGCGCAGTCGGGTGGCCACCCGCAGCACGTGTTGCACCTGTTCCGTACTCTCCGCGAGCACCACCACCGCCGGGTGTCCGGCCGCGCACAGGCCGGCCATGTCACGCGCGTACGATGCGGCGATGTCCGCGTCCGTCACCAGAACGTGCGCGGGTAGTTCCTCCCGCAGCGCAGCGATCAGGTCGGTGGTCATGCTGCCTCCCGGTGTGGCCGTGAATGGCCCCAGGGTAGGCACCGGGAAACCAGTACCCCGAGGGAGGGCACTTTGCAGATCGACCGGTTGGATGCCGCGCTGATCCGACTGCTGGTGGAGACGCCGCGGATCGGTGTCGTGGAGTGTTCGCGCCGGCTGGCGGTGGCGCGCGGAACGGTACAGGCGCGCCTGGATCGACTGCGCGAGGCCGGCGTGATCCGGGGTTTCGGGCCGGACGTGGATCCGGCCACGCTCGGCTTCACGGTGACCGCGTTCGCGACGCTGGAGATCCGCCAGGGACAGGGCCGCGATCTGCGCAAACACCTGGAGTGTGTACCGCAGGTGCTCGAAGTGCACGCGATCACCGGCCGGGGCGACCTGCTGTGCCGGATCGTGGCGCGCTCGAACGCGCATCTGCAGCAGGTGATCGAGCAGATCATCGAACTCGACGGCGTGGTCCGCGCGTCCACCACGATCGCGCTGGAGAACCCGATCCCCTACCGGGTGCTCCCGCTGGTCGAATGCGCCGTCGCGGACGGGTGACTCGGGCGCGCCGTGGCGGACGGGTGACGGCGCGCCGAAACGGGTGACGCTCGCGCCCCGCTCGGCCCATCCCGCGTTTCCCCACCGACTACCCGCGGTAACCGCCTGCGGTCGGCATCGGGATCGCGGGAAGGGCCGCCTTGAGCTTCTGGGACTACGTCTCCAGCCGCCGTGAGCAGCTCTGGATCGAAACCTGGATGCATGCGAGCGCGGTCTTCCAGTGCATGCTGATCGCGACGCTGATCGGGGTCGCGGTGGCGATCGCCACCTACCGCAGCCCACTCGCGTCCCGGATCGCGATCGGCACCACCGCAACGATCCTGACCGTGCCCTCGTTCGCGCTGCTCGGCCTGTTGATCCCGATGCTCGGCCTGGGTGTGGCGCCGACGGTGGTCGCGTTGGTCCTGTACGCGCTGCTCCCGATCGTGCGCAACGCGATCGTCGGGCTGGCCGGCGTCGATCCACAACTCGTGGACGCCGCGCGCGGGATCGGGATGAACCGGCTGATGATCCTGCTGCGGATCGAGCTGCCGCTGGCGTGGCCGGCGCTGCTCACCGGGATCCGGGTGTCCACCCAGATGATCATGGGCATCGCGGCGATCGCGGCCTACGTGTCCGGCCCGGGCCTGGGCAACGAGATCTTCACCGGGCTGGCCCGCCTCGGCAGCAAGAACGCGATCAACGCGGCCTGGGCGGGCACGTTGGGCGTGGTGCTGCTGGCCCTTCTCTTCGATGCCGCCTATGTACTCCTCGGCCGGCTGACCGTTCCCAGGGGGATTCGTGACTGACGTCACCGGCGCGACGATTCGACTCGAAGAGCTCACCAAGCACTTCCCCGGGCAGAAGACGGCCGCCGTCGACCGGGTCACCCTGGAGATCCCGGCCGGGCAACTGGTGGTGCTCGTCGGCCCGTCCGGCAGCGGCAAGACCACGACCATGAAGATGATCAACCGGCTGATCGAGCCGACGTCGGGGCTGATCTCGATCGACGACCGCGACGTGACCCACCTGGATCCGGTCAAGCTGCGCCGCAAGATCGGCTACGCGATCCAGAACAGCGGCCTGTTCCCGCACATGACGGTCGCTCAGAACATCGCCCTGGTACCGAGGATGCTCGGCTGGAGTCGGTCGCGGGTGTCCGCGCGGGTGGATGAACTGCTCGAGACCGTGGGCCTGGACAGCGCCGAGTTCCGCAACCGCTATCCGCGCCAGCTCTCCGGCGGTCAGCAGCAGCGGGTTGGGGTGGCCAGGGCACTGGCGGGCGATCCGCCGGTGTTGCTGATGGACGAGCCGTTCGGCGCGGTGGACCCGATCACCCGCGGCCATCTCCAGGACGAACTGATCCGGATCCAGCACGAGTTGCACAAGACGATCGTGTTCGTCACGCACGACTTCGACGAGGCGGTCAAGCTCGGCGACAAGATCGTGGTGTTGCGCGAGCAGTCGCACATCGCCCAGTACGACACCCCCGAGGCGATCCTGACCAACCCCGCCGACGAGTTCGTGGCCGGCTTCGTCGGGGCGGGCGCCGCGCTCAAGCGGCTGACCCTGTCCCGGGTGCGCGACGTGGAGGTCAAGCCGTACGCCACGGCGGGTCTGCGCGACGACATCGCGACCATCCGCCGGGCCGCGCGCGAGTACGGCGGCGACGAGGTATTGCTCCTGGACGATCGGCGGCGGCCCACCCGGTGGTTGCGGCGCGAGGAGGTCCGACGCGGCGGCCCGGGACTCGCGGTGACCGCGCATGAGGTCGGCGACACGGTCACGCGGGATGCGACGCTGCGGGACGCGCTGGACGCGATCCTGACCGAGGGCGGCGGGAAGGTGGCGGTCACCGGGGCGCGCGGCGAATACCTCGGGGTGGTCTCGATCGAGACCCTGATGGCCTCGATCCAGGAGATGCTCGAGGCCGATCGCGAGGCGGCGCGGGCGCACCTGGAGGAGTTGGAGGAACAGCGCGAGGTGCAGCGCATCGAGGAGGAACAACGCGCCGGACACGAGGACGGCGCGCACCCGGCCGAGAGCGACCAGCGATGAACGAGCCGCAGGTGCGGCCGGTGGGGCCCACCGTGGACGCCGACACCCGAGCCGCGCGCCCGCCGGCGCTGCCGTCGCGGTTCGGCTGGACCGACTTCGTGGTGATGCCGGTCTTCCTCGGCCTGGTCCTGCTGGCGCTGTGGCAGTGGATCACCCACCAGGACCTGGACTCGATCGAACGCACCACGCTGGCCTGGTCCAACGTGCAGCGCCGGGTGCTGGAACACATCCGACTGACCGCGCTGTCCACGGTGTTGGTGCTGGTCATCGCGATCCCGCTGGGCGTGCTGCTGACCCGCCGACGGGCCCGCCGCTTCGCGCCGTTCGTACTGGCGCTGGCCAACATCGGCCAGGCCACCCCCGCGATCGGGCTGCTCGTACTGCTCACCCTGTGGCTGGGAGTGGGCGTCAAGGTGGCGATCATCGGCGCGGTCGCCTACGCGGTGCTCCCGGTGCTGAGCAACACGATCGCCGGACTCAAGGACGTGGACCGGCAACTGGTCGAGGCGGCGCGCGGGATCGGGATGTCCATGCCGGGCGTGCTGCTCAGGGTCGAACTCCCGCTCGCCGTGCCGCTCGTGCTGGCCGGTGTACGCAACGCGCTGGTGCTCAACGTGGGTACGGCGACGCTGGCCACGTTCGTCAACGCGGGCGGGCTCGGCGACATCATCCAGGACGGGATCCTGCTCCAGCGCACCCGTGTCCTGATCGTCGGCAGCGTGCTGACCGTGGTGCTCGCCCTCACCGTGGACTGGCTGGCCTCGCTCGCCGAACAGGGCCTACGCCCACGCGGCCTGCGGAACGGGAGCTGAGCAGATGTGGTGCCACGCGAGCCGACGGGCAGCCCTCCCGACCCTCCTCGCCATCCTCGCCGCCCTCCCGGCCTGCGGCCTGACCAGCGGCCTGCCCCTCACGGTCGACGCCAAGCCGGGCTCGATCCACACCGAGCCCTCCCTCAGCGGCAAAACCCTGACCGTCAGCTCCAAGGAATTCAGCGAACAACTGGTCCTCGGCGAGATCGCGGGCATCGCGCTCAAGGTCGCCGGCGCCAAGGTGATCGACAAGACCAACATCAAGGGCTCGATCGGCGCCCGCGAGGCCCTGAAGAAGGGCTCGGTCGATCTGTACTGGGAGTACACCGGCACCGCGTGGATCAACTACCTGGGCCACACCACCCCGATCGCCGACCCCCAGGCCCAGTGGTCGGCGGTAGCCACCCAGGACCTCAAAAACGGCATCGTCTGGCTCCCCCCGGCCCCCCTCAACAACACCTACGCGTTCGCCGGAACCCAGCCGAACATGCTCAAGTACCACCTACAAACCCTCACCGACGTGGCCACCCTCGCCAAACAAAACCCGGGCGCGGTCACCTTCTGCGTGGAAAACGAATTCGCCGCCCGCAGCGACGGCCTGACCGGAGTCCTGGCGGCCTACGGCATCAAGGTCCCCGACAGCAACATCCGCAAAATGCAATCCGGCCTGATCTACACCGAAACCGCCAAGGGCGGCACCTGCCTCCTCGGCGAGGTATTCACCACGGACGGCCGAATCGCCGCGATGAACCTAAAAGTCCTGGAAGACAACAACCACTTCTTCCCGAACTACAACGCGGCAGTGACCATCAACGAAAAAACCTACAAAAAATACCCGGCAATCCGAGAGGTCCTGACCCCGATCACCGAAAAACTGACCACAGACGTAATGCGCACCCTAAACGCAGAGGTAGACGTAGCCGGCCGCGAACCAAGAGACGTAGCCAAGGACTGGCTGAAACAGGAGGGCTTCATCCACTAACCGAGCACCCCGGTCCGGCCGGCAACCCCTCCAGCCCGGGCGGCAAACCATCCAGCCCGGCCGGCGCTTGAGGCCACCCAGCCCGGCCGGCGTTTGAGGCCAAGTAGCCCGGCCGGCGCTTGAGGCCAAAAAACCCGCGCGTCAGCAAGAAGGCACGGGCCCCCCCGAGTTCAACGCATGAAGCGCATCCACCGCCCCCGAAAGCGTCTCCACCGGGATCAACTTCAGCCCACCATGCCCAACCCGCCCAGCCTCGCCACACTCCCCCTTGGGCAAAACGAAAACCGTGGCCCCCGCCCGCTTCGCAGCAAGCAGCTTCATCGGCAACCCCCCGATCTCCCCCACCTTGCCATCCCCGTCGATCGCCCCCGTACCGGCGATCGTCCGCCCCCCGGTAAGCCCGCCCTCGGTCAGCTTGTCCACGATCCCGAGCGCGAAGAAAAGCCCCGCACTGGGCCCACCCACATCGGTCAGATGCAACGTCACCTTGACCTGGTCCGGCGACTTGCCGAGATACTTCAAGGCCGCGACCGTCGCGTTGTCCTGCGACTTGACCATGTCCTTGACATTGCCCGCGACGACTTCCTTGACCGACTTGCCGTCCGGGTAGATCGACTTCTTCGGCACCACGGCCTCGTCCGTGTTCCACCACGCGCTGATCAACGAGCCCAGCCGATGCGTCTCGTCCCGCCCGCTCGCATGGATCGTGGTGAGCAGCAGACGCCCGTTCGTCGGGTACACCGGCACGGGCCCCGAGATCTCGACCACCGGCCGCCCTCCGTCGTCGCCGAGCGTGTCGGCGACCGATCCCGGCGTGATCAGGACGTACGGCATCGGCACCAGGAACGCGAAGCCGAACAGGATCGCGACAAGGAGCAGAGACACCGGCAGGGTGAGCTTGGTTCGGGCCACGCTTGGCAATTAAACACGGCGCGCCCCCGCCCCTCGTACCGGACTCGCGCCAACCCCGCCCGCAACCCGCGCCACCACGCCCGCCGCGCCCGCCACACCCGCCACGCGCCCGCCGACCGGCGCGCCACCCGAACCCGCCGCCCCGCCGGAGGCGCCCGCGCCGCGCTACGCCGCGGAGACCCGAACCCCACCGAGTTCGTCGGAGAGTTCGGCCGCCGCCTCGGCCACCCGATGTCCCAGCCGCTCGGTGTCCAGGTTGCCCAGCGAGACGATCCCGACACTCGATTCCACCGCCGCCAGATCCGGCACCGAGGCCGCGATCCCGGGCACCGTGTGCCGACCGTCGCCGGGGGCGTACACATACGACCGAGGCCCGTCGAGGCCCGCCATCACGCGCCGCGCGGCCAGGATCGCCAGCCCCGCCGCCCCCGCCTCCAACGCGTGCCGCGAGCCCACCCGGTAGGCCACGTGGTAGTCGGTCCAGGTCGGTTCGGCCACCGCCACCACCAGCGCCTCCATGCCGTCCACGATGGTCAGGTGCGCGGTGGCCCCGGTCTCCTCGGCCAGCCGACGCAGACACGGCACCGCCGCGTCCCGAACCAACGGATGTGCCCGCCGGGCCAGTTGCAGGGCACCCAGGCCGAGCCTGGTCCGGCCGCTCTCGTCGCGTCGGATCAGACCGTGCTGCTCCAGCGTGGCGAGGATGCGATAGACGACGGTGCGGTTGACACCGAGCGCGGCGGCGATGTCGTGCACGGACAGTCCGTCCGAGGCATCGGCGAGCAGTTCGAGAACCTTGAGTCCTCGGTCCAGGGTCTGTGACGTTTCGGCTACCACCGGGCCCCTCCCTTCGCGTGACGTTGCATTACGTCCAGGGGCGTTCGCTCCCCGTACGGAACGCCACATTCGCGAGGCTGTGCGGCGCCAGGTCATGGGGCCAGGACACGTACTCGTCGCCACTCGGCGGGCAGGCCGAACGGATTCCCACGCCCACGCAGGACGGTTTCTCCTTCGCAGCGCGTCGGAAGATCACGCTAACCAGAGGGGGCATTTTTGGCACCGGATATCCGGGATACGGACAGGTAAAATATCAAATCAATGAGGACAAATAACACAAGCAACGCAATTCCCCAAACGCGATCCTCATCACGTCCGACTCGAACCGCCTTGAGCCCACCAGCCGGACACCCCGTCCCACACCCTGAGACCACTTCCCGAGCACCCGACACAACCCGACCCCACCCGACCCGATCAACGGGCCCAACGCGGCCGACCGGGCTCACCGCCCCGACGTGGCCCACTCCCGAATCTTGCCGATCCGAGCCTCCAACTGCCCCGCGGAAGCCTGCGCCACCGCCGGCCCCCCACACACCCGCCGCAGCTCGTTGTGAATCTGCCCGTGCGTCTGCCCGGTCCGGTGATGCCAGGCGGCCACCATCGTGTTCAGCTCCTTGCGCATCGCGGTCATCTGACGATGCGTCACCACCGGGCGCTGGTCCGCCGGTTTCTCCGACAGGTCGGCCTGGTGGTCGGGCTTGCGCCGGCTCTTGGCCACCTGCTTGGCCTGCCGCGACTGGAGCAACATCTGCACCTGATCGGGTTCGAGCAGCCCCGGCAGACCCAGGTACTCCTCTTCCTCCTCGCTGCCCACATGCGCCTGAAGCCCGAACTCGGCGCCGTCGAACAACACCCGGTCGAACCGCGCCTCGCTCTCCAGCGCCTCGAACGCGAACTCCTCCTGCTGCCCCGGTTCGTCCTTGGTCGCGTTGGCCTGCGCGACGAGCGCGTCCTCCTCGTCGTACAGCCCGCCCTCCTTCTTCGGGCGGTCCAACACGTGATCGCGCTCGATCTCCATCTCGTTCGCATGCTGAAGCAACGTCGGCACCGACGGCAGGAACACCGAGGCGGTCTCGCCCCGCCGCCGAGCCCGCACGAAACGACCGACCGCCTGGGCGAAGAACAACGGCGTGGAAATCGTGGTGGCGAACACCCCGACCGACAGCCGCGGCACGTCCACCCCTTCCGAGACCATCCGCACCGCGACCATCCAGCGATCCTCGGACCCGGAGAAGTCCTCGATCTTCTTGGACGCGCCGACGTCGTCGGACAACACCAGGGTGGCGCCCTCGCCGGTGATCTCGCGGATCATCCGCGCGTACGCCCGGGCCGACTCGTGGTCGGTGGCGATCACCAGGCCGCCCGCGTCCGGGATCGCCTTGCGTACCTCCCCCAGCCGCTTGTCCGCCGCCCGCAACACCTGCGGCATCCACGCGCCCTGCGGGTCGAGCGCGGTCCGCCAGGCCTGGCTGATCGCGTCCTTGGTCATCGGCTCGCCCAACGACGCGGCAATCTCGTCGCCGGCCTTGGTCCGCCAGCGCAGATCGCCCGAGTAGGACAGGAAGATCACCGGCCGCACCACGCCGTCCCCGAGCGCGTGGCCGTACCCGTAGGTGTAGTCGGCGGACGAGCGCCGAATCCCGTCCCTGCCCTCCTCGTAGGCCACGAACGGGATCGGGTTGATGTCCGAGCGAAACGGCGTACCGGTCAGCGCGAGCCGTCGGGTGGCCGGCTCGAACGCCTCCATGCACGCCTCGCCCCACGACTTGCTGTCGCCCGCGTGGTGGATCTCGTCCAGGATCACCAGCGTCTTGCGGTTCTCCACCCGGCGGCGATGCAACATCGGATGCACGCCGACCCCGGCGTAGGTGACCGCGATGCCGTGATACTCCTTCGACACCGGCCCGGACGAACTCGAATAATTCGGGTCGATCCGCAGGCCGATGCGCGCGGCGGCCTCGGCCCACTGCTTCTTGAGATGCTCGGTCGGCGCGACGATGGTGACCTGGTGGATCACATGCGCGTCCAACAACTCGGAGGCGATCCGCAGCGCGAACGTCGTCTTGCCGGCGCCGGGCGTGGCCACCGCGAGAAAGTCCCGAGGCTGCCGCTCCAGATAGGCGTCCAACGCCCCCTGCTGCCACGCACGCAGCTTGTTCGCGGTGCCCCAGGAGGCACGATTGGGAAAGGCCGGGGACAGATGGGACGCGGCTGCGGTACTCACTACGACGTTTCCGCTCCAACCCGGGAACCCACCAAAGACAAACGCTCAGCCTACCCGAGCCCCCATCGGGTCCCCGGCTGTCCGGCCCGCGCGCGGGCCGGAAACCGGTTCGCTGGACGCCGATTCGGCCCGGCACGCCGGGTCGGCCGCAGCCTCGCCGACCACGTCACCGACCCGGCTCCGGCACGTCGCGGGCGCGTCGCGACAAACCGCCCGGTGGGCAGCGGGTGACGTGTCGTTGCTCACGACGCCCGCTGCGCCACGACGATGCCCCGCACCTACACCCGGCGAGTCCCGTACCGGGCCTTCGCCCGCGGACACCGTCGCGCGGTCACGCCACCTCGGACACGCGATCCATCACCACGACGCTCCAACTCACCCCGCCCCGCCCATGCGGGTCCCCCCGCTCCCCCACCCACACCGGCACGAAGCCGAACCGGCCGCCCAACTCGACCGTCTCCGCCGCGGACACGTCCCACATCAACCGCCCGGCCGGCACCGGCCCATGACGCAACACCAGCACCATCCGCCCGCCGGGCACCACCAACTCCCCCAGCCGCTGCATCCCCGCAGCCCGCTCGGCCGGGTCCAGATGCATCCACACGGCGGTCAGCAGCACCAATTCGAACGGCCCCCGAAGCGTCCCGAGCCCGGGCAGCGAGTCGTCGACCCACTCCACCCACGCTCCGGCATGCACCCGCTGCCCCGACTCCCGCAATTCCGGCGTCGGTTCGACGGCTACGACCACATGACCGAGCGCGGCCAACGCGGCGGCGTCCCGCCCACTGCCGGAGCCGACATCAAGCACCCGGCACGGCATCTCGGGCAGCAGGTGCAGGACGTCCCGATGCACCTCCCGAAAGCTCACGCTCTCGTACTGCTCCACCAGCTCCGAAGCGTCCGCCCCGTACCCGACCGTCCCCCGAACTCGCAAAGCCCCGTCACCGACCACGTCATCCATCCCCGTACGATCCATCCCCGCACGCTACGACACATCCCCCACGTGCGACCCACTCGGCCTCGGGAGTCCCGCAAAGGCATCGACGACTGCACCCTCGGACGCGACCACCGCCGGCTGTCCCAGGGCGCACCACCGAATGCGCTCACTCGGAAGTGGTCGGACGCCGTCGCACCCTCGGAGCCAGGAGTGCCCCGACCAATGCCACCACGAGCATGATCGTGAAGATCACGGTGAAGACGCCGCCGTCCCGGCCGGTGCCCTCGTGGAGGGCGGCGAAGATGGCGCCGGCCAGGCCGACCAGGACGATCGTGCCGAGCGAGTCGGCCACCTGGAGGGACGAGGAGTTGGCGCCGGCCTCCTCGGGTGTGGACAGGTCCAGGGTGAGCACACTGACCGAGGAGACGGCCATCCCCATGCCCATGCCGCCGAAGAACCAGCCCACCGTGACCGTGTAGGCGGGCATCCCCGGCGCCAGCGCAAGCAGCGCCCCGCCGATCGCGAGCGCCACGCATACGAAGCCCGCCTGGACCAGGCGCGGCCGCAGTTCGTGCGGTGAGCGGCCCTGGATCCAGGAGCCGATCGCCCAGGACAGCGCGCCCACCGTCAGGGTCAGCCCGGCCCGCGTCGGCGACAGGCCGTGTTCACTGATCAGCATCAGCGGCACGAACGACTCGACCGTGAAGAACGCCCCCGCGAGCACGCCCCGGGACAGGATCACTGTCGGCAACCCGCGCGCCGCCCGCAGCGTGCCCGCCGGCAGCAACCGCGACACCGTCGCGGCCATCAGCGCCAATCCCACCACCAGCAACACCACGCCCACCGCGTCCAGATGTTGCCCGCCGTACTGCAGCAACCCCGCGCCCGCCGAGGCCCCCACCGCCGCGCCGATCCGCCGCCGGTTCATCCGCACGCCCGCATCCGGCGCGCCCGCCATCCGCTCCACCTGCGGCAACATCATCACCAGCGGCAGTACCACCAGCACCGGGATGGCCAGGAACACCCAGCGCCAGCCCAGGTGATCGGTGACCAACCCGGACACCGGCGGCCCGACGATCGAGGGCAGCACCCATGCCGCGGAGAACGCCGAGAACACACGCGGGCGCAGCGCGGACGGATACGCGCGACCGACCACCACGTACAGCGAGACGATCACCAGCCCGCCGCCGAGGCCCTGCACGGCCCGACCCGCGATGAACGGCCACATCGACTGCGCCGTGCCGGCCAGCAGCAGCCCGGTGGCGAACGCGCCGATCCCGCCGAACAGCGGCAGCCGCGGTCCACGCGCGTCACACCACTCGCCGGAGACCACCATGGCCAACAGGCTGGTGGTGAAGAACGCGGAGAAGGCCAGGGCGTACAGCGGCACTCCGTCGAGTTCCTTGACCGCCACCGGCATCGCGGTGCCCACGGCCATCGCCTCGAAGGCGATCAGCAGTACGACCGACACGATGCCGAGCGTGAGCGCGCGATAGGGCCGGGTCAGTACCCCGGGTGCCCGGTCGGACGGTACGGCGGGCTCCCCGTCGGGCTGTTCCGCCCGATCCGGTATTCGCTTCGAATCCCCGACATTCGACTCTCCGACTGCTGTCACCTCGACAGCGTAGAGCTTGGTCGGATCAGCCTCTTATCACACCAATAGCCGCAACCTCTCGATCCCCGACCAAGGCGACAGCCCGAGCCGAAGCCCCGCCTCAGTCCACCACCACATCCCGAGGCCGCAGCGGCAGCCGAGGCAGCTCCAACCCGGTCGCGTCCCGCACCGCCGCCGCCACCGCCGCCGGCACCGGCACGATCGCCGCGTCGCCCAACCCCTTCGCCCCGAACGGCGCGCCCGGTTGCGGCTCCTCGATCCACGCGGCCACCCGGATCGGCGGCACGTCCCACGTCCCCGGCGGCGACCACACCGACTCGGCGTCCTCGGTCAGCGCCAGCCCGACCCCCATCGCCACCGAACTCTCCACCCGCACCCGCGCCTGCGCCGGATCCAGCACCCGGCCCGCGTCATAGGCGCCGGTCACGTCCACCACCCGGATCGTGCCCAGCTCCGGATCCAGGTCGACCACCACACGACACGCCGCGAACGCCACCGCCGGATACGCGTTGCCCTGCCCCGCGTCGTCCAACGGCTCCGTACTCGGCGCCCGATACGCGCCCGCCGTGGTCACCGTCGCAGTGTCCTCGTACATCACATCCACCGACAGGTCGATCAGCCCGTCATAGGACCTGATCCGCCCGTCCCGCACGTCCAACAACCGCGCCGTCATCCCATAACGCGCCGCCACCGGCGCCAACAACCGCTCCCGGATCTCCCGCGCCGCCTGCTCCACCGCGCCCGCCGTCAGCCACGTATGCCGCCCCACCCCCGGCGCCCCCGCCGTCGGCAGCGCCGTCCCGGCCTGGAGCACGATCGCGTCCGACACGCCCAGCACCTCGTCCACGATCTGCCGAACCAGCGTCACGAAGCCCTGCCCGACCTCGACCGCCGCACAGGTCACCGTCACCACGCCGCCGTCGAGGCGCACCGTCGCCGTCGAGGACTCGTCCGCCCCCTCGATCCCGAGCAGCGGCATCAGCCCGACCGCGTACCCCGTCCCGCGCAACGTCCCCGGTGCGGGCGGCGCGGCCGGCGGCGCCGCCTCGGCCACCGCGCGCAACGCGGCCCCCACCGGCACCGGCCCGTCCAGCACCTGACCCGTCGTCAGCATCGTTCCCGAACTGAGCGCGTTGCGCAGCCGCAACTCCACCGGGTCCATCCCCAGCGCGTCCGCCAACTTGTCCATCTGCGCCTCGTGCGCGAAGCACACCTGCACCGCGCCGGGCCCGCGCATCGCCCCCGCCGGCGGGTTGTTGGTGCGCACCGCCCACGCGTCCACCGCCGCATACGGCACCATGTACGGCCCCGCCGCACACCCGATCAGCCGCCCGATCACCTCCGGCGACACCCCCGCGTACGCGCCGCCGTCCAGGATGATCTGCGCCTCCACCGCGAGCAACCGCCCGTCCCGGTCCGCGCGATGCGTGTACTTCATCCGCGCCGCGTGCCGATGCCCGCCCGACCGCAACGACTCGTCCCGATCGAGCACGGCCTTGACCGGCCGCCCGGTGCGCAGCGCCAACAGCCCCACCACGGCGGTGAGTCCGACGTCCTCGCGGGTGCCGGAGGAGCCGCCCGCACCGGTGGGCATCAGCCGCACCATCCCGGCGGGCAACCCCAGGCACTCGGCGACCTGGTCCCGGTCCGAGTGCGGATACGGCGAGGCCACGTGCAACTCCACGCCGCCGTCCGACGAGGGCAGCGCGAGCGCCGCGTCGGTGGCCGGGTTGGCCTGGTACTGCGCGGGCACCTCGTACAGCCCCTCGACCACCACCTCCGCCACCGGCGTGCCGTCCCGGCGCAGCTTGACCGGTCGCCCGTGGCGCAGCGCGATATGCCGCAGCACATTGCCGTCGGGGTGCAACGGCGGCCCGGCGAAGGCGTGTTCGGGATCCGTGGCGACCTCGAGCGGCTGGTACGACACGAGCACCGCCGCGGCGCCGGCCCGCGCCGCCTGGAGGGTCTCCGCCGCGACCGCCGCGACCGCCTCGCCGGCGAAGCGCACCACGCCGTCCGCGAGCACCGGCCGATCCGCCACGATCACCCCGTGGCAGGCGCCCGGCGGCAGGTCCGCGGCGGTGACCACGCGGTGCACGCCCGGCACCGCGTAGGCCGGCGCCGCGTCGATGCCCAGGATCCGGGCGTGCCGATGCGGCGAGCGCACCAACGCGCACCACAGCAGGCCCGGGGCCCACAGGTCGCCGGTGTAGGAGAACCGCCCCCGGGACTTGGCATCGCCGTCGGGCCGCGGCACGGACTCGCCGATCACCGTTTCCCACCGCTCACTCGGCGCCGCCGGGCGGTGGCGCGATCACGTTGAACATCATCGTCGAGTGGGTCTCCTGCGGTACCCGCCGGCGGGCCGCCGCCCGGACCGCGTCCACCATCGGGTGCGGCCCCGCGCACCGGCACGGGTGCCCGTCCAGCGCCCGCCGGATCTCCACCTCGCCCGGTTCGCTCACCCGCGCCAGCAGCGCACACGCCGAGGCGACCACGCCGGGCACGCAGTAGCCGCACTGGACCGCGCCGGCCTCCACCAACGCACGCTGCACGTCCGCCGTCTCCGGGTCGTTGTCCAGATCCTCGATGGTGCGTACCTCACGATCGCCCAGCGTGGCGGCGGCGATCAGGCACGCGGCCACCGCGACCCCGTCCAACTGCACCGTGCAGGTCCCGCACACGCCCTGCCCGCAACCGTCCTTGGCGCCGGGCAGGCCGAGCCGCTCGCGCAGCACGTACAGCAGGTTCTCGCCGATCCAGGCGTTCTCGATCAGCCGGGCCTCGCCGTTCACCCGCAGTACGTACGACGTGGTCGGGGTCGTGCCGGCGTCGAATCCGGGCTCGCTCATCCGCCGAACGCCCGCTGTACCGCACGCCGCGCGCACACCGCGACCACGTGCCGCAGATGCGCCCGGGCGGCCCGCTGCTCCGCGTCCGGCCGGACCTCGTCGGCGACCAGGCGCCCGAAGTCGGCCGCGTCGCGCGCGTCGAGCAGTCGCCCGGTACGCGTGTCCATCCGCCCCGCCAACCACTGTTCGGCCTCGAACGCGCGCACGGGACCGGGATGCGCCCCGCCCACCGCACAGCGCACGTCCCCGACCACGGGACCGGCCACCAGGGCCAGGGTCAGGTACTTCCCCCCGCCCACCGGCGCCTTGACGAACTCCTGCACGCCGCGCAGCAGCGGCACCCGCACCCCGGTGATCAACTCCCCGGGGCGCAACAGCTGTTCGGCGATCGGACCCGCCTTGGGCGCGAGCAGATGCGGGGCGACCTCGCGCACTCCGCCCGGCGAACGGCACGACACGGTGGCCTCCAGGGCCGCGAGTACGGGCAGCGAGTCGGCGGCTCGGCCGCTCGCGAGGATGTTGCCGCCGAGCGTGCCCATCGCGCGGACCTGCGCGGTGCCCACCTCGTTGGCGGCGGCGGCCAGGGCTGGGACGAGCGAGGCCAGATCGGCGTCCGCGAGCCGGGCCCAGGTGAGCCCGGCACCGAGCATGGCGAAGCCGTCCTCGTAACCCCACCGCCGCAGATCGGCGACCTTCGCGAGACCCACCAGGGCCGGCGGCCGCAACGTTCCGGCGTTGACGCGGGGCATGAGGTCGGTCCCCCCGGCCACCGGCAGCGCCCGGGGATCGCGCGCGAGGGCATCCACGGCCTCGTCGAGCGACAGCGGCATCAAGATCGTCGCGTCCACAGCGCCGCCCACCCTATTGCCCCGCCACCCACGAACGACCCGCCCAAACCGAGATTTGAGCCAACCCAAATCCGCGACACAACCAAGGACCAGACCCACCCCGAAGCCCTAAAACCCCAGCCTCGACACATAACGCAACGGGTGGGCGGGCGGGCAAAACAAATCCCAACCCAACCAAGACGCAACGCAAGAGGCGCCGGCCACAACCTCGACCGACGCCTCCGACCAACCTCAGCGACTACTTCTTGCCGCCGCCCTGCCCGCTTTTGTCCTTGTCCCCGCCGGCCCCGCCGGCCGGCATCGTCTCGTAGATCTCCTTGCACATCGGGCAGACCGGGTACTTCTTCGGGTCGCGACCCGGCACCCAGACCTTCCCGCACAAAGCGATGACCGGACTCCCGGACATCGCGCTTTCCATGATCTTGTCGCGCTGGACGTAGTGCGCGAAGCGCTCGTGGTCACCGTCGCCGTGGGAGAGCTTCGGCGTCTCCTCGATCAGCGTGCCGGTGCCCGTCCCGTGCTCCGGCTCCGGGAAGCTCTGGGGAGTGGTCATACCCACCAGGATAGCCAGACCCCGACGGTGCCGATCGGCGCCCGGTTCACGCGCCTCCCCACCTCCGGTGCCGCGCACTAGTTCAGCGTCGGATCCTCGGGATAGGTGGCCACCATCGCCAACTCGCCGACCTGCCGGCGCAGTACCGCCCGCCACAACCGGTCCGGCGTGGGCGTGAACGCGTCGCCCGGCTCGGACTCGACCACGTACCACGCGCCCGACTTGAGTTCGGCCGCCAACTGCCCGGGGCCCCAACCCGCGTAGCCGGCGAAGACCCGCATCGACCCGAAGTCGGCGGCGACCAGTTCCGGCGGCACGTCCAGGTCCACCAGCCCCAGGCCGCCGTGCACCCGACGCCACCCCAGCGGCTCCGCCCCGCCCGGCACCGACGCGATGGCCAGCGCCGAGTCCATCGCCACCGGCCCGCCCTGGAAGACCACCGACGGCGCGCTGACGAGCCCCGACCAGGGCACCAGTACGTCGTTGACGTCCACCGGACTGGGCCGGTTGATCACCACGCCGAGCGTGCCGTCCTCGTCGTGTTCCAGGAGGAAGACCACACACCGGTCGAAGTTGGGATCGGCCAACGCGGGCGTGGCCACGAGCAGGCGTCCGGTGAGCGATACCTCGGTCATGGCCTCATGATCCCGCAACCGCCGGGTCGTGGTGCGCCGGTCGGCGAGGAAGTCGGCGGGCGAGGAGCAGCCCGCCGCCGGCGCCGCACACGTCCGCGATCGCATCCCACGGATCGCCGCTGCGCTGCGGCACCACGAAGTGCTGCACCAACTCGCTCTCCACCGCGTGTGCGGCCAGTGCCGCAGCCAGCACCACGGAACCGATGCCGACACGCCGACCGGTCCAGGCAATGGCCGCGAACGAGAGAAAATGCACGATCTTGTCACGATGCGGAACAAACGGAGCCGGGTCGCCCGGACTGCCCGGATTGAACAGGAGCAGCAGATTCACCAGCACCGCTCCCGCGAACGCGCAGTACGCGAGCCGGTTACCGCTCGTCCCGCCGGTCATCGCAACCCTTCGACGCGGCTCGCCCACGGGCCGAACGACCCTGTTTCCCGGGCCCTTCGGCCCCCCGAGCCGGCACGGGAGCGGGACGGATCCGACTACCGTGTAGCGCTGTCGGCCCATCTCCCCGGTCGGGTTTCGGTACCCACGGAAGTGCGAGGATTCATGCAAGACGACGTGCTCTTGGTTCACGGCGGTTCCCCGCTCGAGGGCGAGGTTCGGGTCAAGGGCGCCAAGAACCTGGTGCCGAAGGCGATGGTGGCCGCGCTCCTGGGCGAGGCGCCGAGCCGACTGCGCAACGTCCCGGAGATCAGCGACGTACGCATCGTCAAGGGCCTGCTCCAGCTGCACGGCGTCGCGGTGCGCGACGGCGAGGAGCCCGGCGAACTGCTGATGGACCCCACCCAGGTGGAACAGGCCAACGTCGCGGACATCGACGCGCACGCCGGCTCCAGCCGGATCCCGATCCTGCTCTGCGGCCCGCTGCTGCATCGCCTGGGCCGCGCGTTCATCCCGGACCTGGGCGGCTGCATGATCGGCGACCGGCCGATCGACTTCCACCTGAGCGTGCTGCGCGAGTTCGGCGCGGTGATCACCAAGCGGCCCGAGGGGCTCTACATCGAGGCGCCGAACGGCCTGGAGGGAGCCAAGGTCCGGCTGCCGTTCCCGAGCGTGGGGGCCACCGAGCAGGTACTGCTCGCGGCGGTGCGCGCGGAGGGCACCACCGAGCTGTCCAACGCGGCGGTGGAGCCGGAGATCATAGACCTCATCTGCGTGCTCCAGAAGATGGGCGCGATCATCTCGGTGACCACCGACCGGGTGATCCGGATCACGGGGGTGTCCAAGCTCGGCGGCTACGACCACCGCGCGCTGCCGGACCGCCTGGAGGCGGCCTCCTGGGCCTGCGCGGCGCTGGCCACCCACGGTGACATCTACGTCCGCGGCGCCCGCCAGCTGGACATGATGACCTTCCTGAACGTCTTCCGGCAGGTCGGCGGCGCGTTCTCGATCGACGACGAGGGCATCCGCTTCTGGCACCCGGGCGGCCCGCTGAACGCAATCGCCCTGGAGACGGACGTACACCCCGGCTTCCAGACCGACTGGCAGCAGCCGCTGGTGGTCGCGCTGACCCAGGCCACGGGGCTGTCCATCGTGCACGAGACGGTGTACGAGCGGCGGCTCGGCTTCACCTCGGCGCTGAACCAGATGGGCGCCACCATCCAGCTCTACAGCGAGTGCCTGGGCGGTACGCCGTGCCGCTTCGGTCAGCGCAACTTCCAGCACTCCGCGGTGATCTCCGGCCCGGCCAAGCTGCACGCCACCGATCTGGACATCCCCGACCTGCGCGCGGGCTTCTCGTACCTGATCGCCGCGCTCGCCGCGGAGGGCACCTCGCGGGTCACCGGGATCGATCTGATCGAACGCGGCTACGAGGACTTCCAGGCCAAGCTGGAGGCGCTGGGCGCCCGGGTGGAGCTGCCGGTGCGGGTCGCCGAGAGCGTCGCGTAGTCGTTTCCGGGCCCGGCGCGGCCCCCGATGCCCCGTCCCGGGGCCTCAGGGGCCCGACAGGGCCCGGAAACGGGCCCGGTGGGCCCGAACACGCCGGAAGGGCGGCTCCCCGAGGGGAAGCCGCCCTTCCGGTTTTCCACCGGGGCGCTACGGACCTACTTGCCCGAGGCCGCGGCCTTGAGCTTCGAGCCCGCCGAAACCTTTACGCCGAAGCCGGCCGGGATGTCGATCGGGTCGCCGGTCTGCGGGTTCCGCGCGGTGCGGGCGGCGCGGTGGGTGCGCTCGAAGGTGAGGAAGCCCGGGATCGAGACCTTCTCGTCACCCTTGGCGACGATCTCGCCGACGACGTCGGCAAGCGCGCTCAGTACGGCGTCGGCGTCCTTGCGGGTCACGTCGGCGCGCTCCGCGAGGGCGGCCACCAGCTCACTGCGGTTCATGTGTCACTCCCGTGTCTTGCTGACCTCCGCCGACGACCACGAACGTGGTCGCAAACGTGGTTCAGTCCAACTCGCTGTTCTTGCCCCGGGGACGAATCCTGCACTCATCCATGCCCGGAAGCTAATCAAGGACACGCGAAATCACTGGGAAAGCCCCGTGATTTCGCGGTTCCGGCAGATTACGGGGCCGTTCGGGGGCCCCTGCAACCGGGATACGTACGGACAGTACGACGATCATCCCGCGGGGTTCTGACGCTCCGCCAACACCGCGTCCCGCACCGCCGCGGCGACCACCGCGGACACCTCCGGGTGGAAAACACTCGGAATGATGTAGTTCGGGTTCACTTCGTCGTCGGAGACCACCGACGCCAGCGCCCGCGCGGCGGCGAGCAGCATGTCGTCGCTGATGTGCCGGCTCTGCGCGTCCACCAGACCGCGGAAGACGCCCGGGAAGACCAGCACGTTGTTGATCTGGTTGGGGAAGTCGCTACGGCCCGTGGCGACCACCGCGGCGTGCTCCAGGGCCGCCGCCGGGTCCACCTCGGGATCCGGGTTGGCCAGCGCGAACACGATCGAGTCGGCGGCCATCGCGGCGATGTCGGAGCCGTCGAGTACGTTCGGCGCCGACACGCCGATGAACACGTCCGCGCCGACCACGGCCTCCTTGAGGGTGCCGGTCAGGCCCTGCTCGTTGGTGTGCTCGGCAACCCAGCGCAGGTCCTCGCCGAGGTCCTCGCGACCGGCGTGCACCACACCCCGCACATCGGCGACCACCACGTGTGCGGCGCCGGCCGACAGGAGCAGCTTGATGATCGCCGTGCCCGCCGCGCCCGCGCCGGACATGACAATGCGCACATCCTCGATCTTCTTGCCGACCACGCGCAGCGCGTTGGTGAGCGCGGCGAGCACCACGATCGCGGTGCCGTGCTGATCGTCGTGGAAGACCGGGATGTCCAGCGTCTCGCGCAACCGGCGCTCGATCTCGAAGCAGCGCGGCGCGGAGATGTCCTCGAGGTTGATCCCGGCGAACCCGGGCGCGATCATCTGCACGGCCCGGACGATCTCGTCCGGGTCCTGGGTGTCCAGGCAGATCGGCCATGCGTCGATCCCGGCGAACCGCTTGAACAGGGCCGCCTTGCCCTCCATCACCGGCAGCGCGGCCTTGGGCCCGATGTTGCCCAGGCCGAGCACGGCGGAGCCGTCGGTGACCACCGCGACGGTGTTGCGCTTGATGGTCAGCCGGCGGGCGTCGTCCGGGTTCTCCGCGATGGCCAGACACACCCGGGCCACCCCCGGGGTGTAGATCATCGAGAGGTCGTCACGGTTGCGGATCGGATGCTTGGACTGCATCTCGATCTTGCCGCCGAGGTGCATCAGGAAGGTACGGTCCGAGACCTTGCCGAGGGTGACCCCCTCGATCTCCCGGATCGACTCCACCAGGCGATCGGCGTGATCGGTCGAGGTCGCGGCGATCGTGACGTCGATCCGCAGGCGCTCGTGACCGGACGCGGTGACGTCGAGCGCGGTGATCGACCCCCCGGCGGATTCGACCGTGTTGGTGAGCAGACTGACCGACCGGCCCCCTGCGGGGACCTCCAGTCGAGCCGTGATCGAGTACGAGGCGCTGGGCGCTGCGGGCATGAACTCTTTCTCCTCCGATCGCTGCGACCCCCGTCTCCCACGGCGTCGCATCGCTCCCGATGGTCTCACTTCGTGGACACCCCCGGCCCCGGGGCCCGCCCCATACCCGACCGACACACCCCCGCAAACTGTGATCCTCATCCTCCACAGATCATTCCGACCCGGCCGCCGAGGTCGGTTACGCTGTCCGAAGACACCGACTCGATCCAAGCCCCCGGGCCCAACCATTAGTCCCCTAGAGGGACCACTTGCCGAGAGGCGAGCATTGGCGGGTCGGTGTCCTCGACATAGCAAAGCGGCGGCCCCCAGGGGTCGCCGCTTTTGCATGCACGGGACGCGTCAAACGCCCAGGATCTCATCCAGCATTTCGTCCATCCGCTCCTCCCCGAGGCCGGGGTTCCTGGCCGCGATCGCGGCCGTGTCGACGTCGTCGAGCAGTTCGAGCAGACGGTCGATAGGCAGCCGAGCGTCCCGGATTGCGGATTCCCGAACCCCCTCGTCCGGGTCACGCGTGAGGTGGGCGATCAGTTCCGGTGCGATCTCGGGGTCCCGTAGCGCGACCGTGCGCAAGCGTGGATTCGGGTCGTCTGCGTAACGGGCCATTCCGACGGCCGGGAAGTTCGGCTGCAATACCAAGTACCCCCACCACTTGCCCGAGTCGTGGGCGTACATGTCCAGGAGCAACTCGGACGGCGCGTCATCGCACGACCGACACAGAGTGAGGCGGACGTAGTAGTCCGGGTCGGCGGCAAGGCGTGCGACGAGGTCGGGAGGCAGGTGCCTGGCCTCGGCCGCGTTGCGTCGCAGCAACACATGCGTCGAGGTCGCCGCCCGTCGCACGACGTCGGGATCGTCGAGCCGGCTTCGGATCCAGCCCAGACCGAGCTGCCGCGTCTCGGGAATGGTGTAGTCGATCGTGGCGCGCTGTTCCTCGGTGAGGTCTTCCCGGGTGGACACCGCCAAGCGGACCCCGTTGTCCGAGTCGGTAGCCATGGACAGCGCAAGTTCGGTGCGCAGGGCGGGATTCCGGGCGACCACCCGACGCACCTCGACGTCCTCGTCCCGGATCAGTGATCGAGCGAGTTCGTCATCGAGTTCCGCCTCGTCCGCAAGTTCCCGGCGATCCTTCTCCGCTTCGTCGATCGCGCCACCGGAGTCGGCCGGTCCGGCTGTCGCCCCGTCGATCTCCGCGAGCAGTTCTCGGATGTCGGGGTCAGGGTCGTTGCGTAGAGCTTCCTGGACCTCGGGCCGCAACCGACCCCAGATCCGCTCGTGCAGCGCCGCGTAACGAACCTTGGTCTCCGGGTCTTCGACCAGGCGCATCCGCACCTCGTCCGGCGTATCACGGTGCATGACCGCCCAGTACCGGGTCGACGCCTCGGGCGCCGCGCACAGGGCCGCAATCGCCTCGGGCGGCATCGGCACACCGAACTCGCCGGCGTTGACCGCGCACACCAACCGCACCTTGGGGTCCGGATCCAAGGCCATCGCGGCGAACAGGTCCGCCGGCAGCTTCCGGTTCTCCAACAACCTTGCGCGAGCGGCCGGGTCCGGGTGCACGACCGCCCGTTGGAAGAGCTCCCTGGGCCACGACACCCATGCCAGGCAATACCCGTGCTCCGGAAACGGATCGATCTCCAACACCCGCAGCAAAACGGACACGGAGGCCGCAGGGTTACGAACCAGCCCACCTCCCCACGCCTCGGCCCGCCCGGGCCGGTGTACTTGTCGCCGCACGAGTTCCCCCCGGTCCGTCGATCGGTCACCCCAGTCACGTCACAGAATGCAGCGGGCTCGCTCCCAGCGCATTGCCGCCTGGCGCAGATCCGGGCACGTCGGCCGCCGGGCCGGTGGACGGGCGTGGCCTGCGGTGGGATTCGGCCGGGTCGCCGCCGGCGGCGACCTCGGGGCCGGCCGGGCCCACTGCGGGTGTGCTGTCGTTTCCGGCCTGTGGGCGCTGCGGGTTGGGACGCGGGCGGCCGTGTCCTTCCGCCGGTGGCGGTGAACGCGCGGCACGCTCGCCCGGGGCGCCGGGGCCTTGTTCAGTTGAGGTCGAGCACGAACCAGACTCGCTTGCCGATACCGAAGGGGATTGCCCCGCAGTCGGCGGCGAGCGCGCGAAGGAGCGGCAAACCGTAGCCGCACTCCGCGTCGCCGGGAGGCAGGTCGGCGTGGTCGGGGACGACCACCGCCGATCGACCGGTGTCATCCACGGAGACCGCCAGGCTGTTGGTCGCGATGTCGCGGAAGAGGGCAACGCGCACGTCGGTATCGGGCGCGTGCCGAACGCAGTTGGCGAACAACTCGCCGGTGAGCAGCCGCACGGTGTCGGCGGCGTCGGCTCCGGCACCCGCCTGTCCCGCCGCTTCCCTCGTGAGGTCGCGCACGGACTTGGCGTAGGCGCCCGTGGCCGCGCATTCCACGGCGATCACGGGCTGGTATCCCTGCCCGGCAGTTGGCCGGGCCAGGGGGTCGAAGGGGCTTCTTGCTGCGGACATGTCCTCTCCCAGGGGTTGGTGGGCAGGTGGCACATGTCGCTGCGCGCAGCGTGACTTGCCGGTCACGAAGTGTTCCGTCGCACATCATGCAGCTCCGAAACGTTTCCAGAGAAGTCACCCGGACTATTTCCACTCCGATGAGTGAAAACTTCTCGTTTCGAACGACAACCGCAGGTGGACCACGTCATGATGCGGGCGCACACTCGACGATCAGGGGGTGACGACGTGTCAGCCGTGCCGACCTACGCCCAACGACGACTCGGCGGCGAGTTGCGTCAGTTGCGCGCCAAGGCAGGATTGAGCCTCGAAGGGGCAGCGGGCGCATTCCATTGGAGCAAGTCGAAACTCAGCCGTATCGAAACGGCGAAGCTCCCCATCTCGCGACACGACATGAATCGGCTGGCGATTCTTTATGGCGCGTCCGCAGAGGAACTGGCTCGTCTGGAAAACTGGGCGGCTCGAAAGCCGCAGTCGTATACGTGGTGGAGCGAATACTCGGACGTCATCAGCTCCACCTACGAGGAATTCATCACACTGGAGGCGCAGGCCACCGAAATTCATCTGGTGAACTCGAGCGTAGTTCCCGGAATTCTTCAAGTCCGAGGCTACGCACACGCAATCACAACCAGCGGACCCTTTATTCCGGATCCAGACATTGCAGATGCACTGGTGGATGTTCGACTGAAACGACAGAGCGTGCTCACCGAAGCGAGCCCGGTGCTGGTTTCGGCAACGCTGAGCGCGACAGCTCTGCACATCAACCTAGGAGACCCGCGCCTACTTCGGGAGCAGCTTCGACACCTCCTGGAAGTCGGCGACCTCCCAAACGTTGAAATGAGAATCATTCCACTCGACTCACCGCTCGGAGCGTTCATCGGTGGCCTGACTCTCTTCGAGTTCGAGCACAAGCAGGAGCCGAGCGTCGTCTATATTGAGTACCACGGAGGCATGACGCCGAAAGAAAGCAATCGCGAAGTCCGTCAATACCGCCGACACATCCAGCATCTACACCAAAACGCACTATCGCCCGACGAATCCAGAAAACTGATCAACCGACGCTTGGAGGACCTTCGATGAGCATGCCCTCGCATTGGCGCAAGTCATCCTATTCGGCATCGAATCAGGAATGCGTCGAGATCGCTTTATTTTCTGCAGCCACCGTGGTGCGAGACACGAAAGACCGGGAGCGCGGTCACTTGACAATGCCCCCAAAGGCATGGGTGGCGCTGCTGGGCACCGTGAAGAGCGCGCGCTGAACGTCACCTGGGTACCCTCGCCGTCTGGAGTTGCGTCGAGAGAAGCAGCCAAGGCCCGGTCGGCCAGACCAGAAGCGGGGGGCGGGACGGTGCCGGTGCCCCCGGTTCCGAAGATCGTCCTCCGCGTGAGCCGCGCACGATCAGTTCAGTCACTTCATTCCGGATGAGACCGAGCCCCCCGGTACGGCACTCGTAGACCCGCAATCTCATCGCTCAGCGAGCGGTGGCCGTCGCATCCTGGGTTGCGTTTGTCGAGTCCATAAAGCACGTCTGATCCGCCGCTGCGCGCGCCGTGAAGTGGCGGCACTGATCAAGCCGCGTCGGTGTGGTGCGCGATGAGCTTGATTCGGGTGTCCTCATTGCCCAAGGCGATGTTGCCAGAAGAGTCCAAGGCCCTGGCCAGTTTGGCCAAAAGCGGAAGCGTCGGGACGGTGTCGGAGCCCTCGATCCCGGAGATCTGCACTTTGCCGAGCCCCGCCCGATCGGCCGGTTCGTCCCGAGTGAGGCCAAGCTCGGTACGGCCCTCGAAAACGGCTTTGGCCGGCGCCATCGAAAGCCGGATCTCACGACGGGCCTCGGCGACGCCGTCCGCTTCGGTAAAGCCCTCGGCGAGTTCGCGCTCTCGCCGGGTCTTCCAGCGACCGTGGCTCATCTCTCGGCTTCACCTTCCGCAATTACCCGGTGGGCGACAAAGAAGAGCCCGGTGTGCGGACACACCGGGCTCTTCTTTTCAACAGGGGTGGAGGTGGCGGGAATTGAACCCGCGTCCTACGGTGCAAAACCAGAGCTTCTCCGAGCGCAGTCCACAACGATTTTCTCGGCCCCGGTGTTCATGTGGACAAGACACCGACGGGCTCAGCTACTGTTTAGTGTTCCGTATGACCCCGTAGCCGGGTCGTACGGTGGAGTCCCCTAAATTATGCCAGGGTCCGGGGCGGGGACGCACCCGGTCTGACACCTTCGGATACTCGCTTAGGCAGCGAGGGCGAAGGAATCGCGCTTGGTATCGGCGATTATTTGTTTGCGACAGGTGGTTAACGAGATCATTGTCGCTTCCTCGGCTCGCTTCCTCTGCTTCGACAGCCGCAGTCGAAACCGATCACCCCCTATTGAGTTTTCAAGCAACCACCCGAGGGTGTCCTGCTCGACGGCCCGACCCGCCACACTTGCTCGGCCCGAACCAGGCACATCGTACGGTCCAACGCCGGACCGGTCCACTTCATTCCTCGTCGGTCACCGTCATTGCCGACGGCCGCGCACGTACTTCGACATCGCGCGCTCCGCCTCGCGCCTGTCCTGCTGTTCGCGCAGGGTCTGTCGTTTGTCGTAGTTCTTCTTGCCCTTGGCCAACGCCAGTTCGAGCTTGGCCCGGCCGTCCTTGAAGTACAGGCTGAGCGGCACGAGCGTGTGACCCGTTTCCTGGGTCGCCTGCACCAGCTTGTCGATCTCGTGCCGGTGCAGCAGCAACTTGCGCTTGCGCCGGGCCGCGTGGTTCGTCCACGTGCCCTGCGAGTATTCCGAGATGTGCACGTTGTGCAGCCACACCTCGCCGCCGTCGATGCTCGCGTAGCCGTCCACCAGGGAAGCCTTGCCGGCCCGCAACGACTTGACCTCGGTGCCGGTCAGGACGAGGCCGACCTCGAGGGTGTCCTCGATCAGGTAGTCGTGCCGCGCCTTCTTGTTCTGTGCGATGAGCTTGCGCCCGGTCTCTTTCGCCATGATCCCTGAATTGTCGCGCATGGCCGCAAGCTCATTACCCCGCCCGGACCCGGTCCCGGAGCGGGCTTCAGATCCACACCTTCGGGTCGACGAACTCGCCGTCGACCAGGACCTCGAAGTGCAGGTGGGCGCCGGTGGACCAGCCGGTGTCACCGGAGCGGCCGACCTGGTCGCCGCGGCCCACCCGTTGGCCCTCGCGCACCGTGATCCGGGACAGGTGGTTGTACGTCGTGGTCAGCGCGACCCCGCCGACCCGGCCGTGCGAGAGCACCACGCGGTAGCCGTACGCCGCGTTGTAGCCGGTCTGTACCACCGTGCCCTCCCGGGCGGCGCCCACCGAGGTGTCCTCGGGGACCGCGAAGTCGGTGCCGGTGTGCAGCTTCGTGTACTCCAGGATCGGGTGGTAGCGCATCCCGAAGCCCGAGCTGATCGGACCGCGCACCGGGTAGGACAGCGCGCCGCCCTGCGCCGAGGACCCGACGGGCGATCCCGCGCCCGCCGGCGCGTTGCGCCGGTTGACCAGTTCGGTCAGCCGCTTCTGCTCGGCCCGGGTCGCCTCGTAGCGCTGCTGGTCGGCCGCCTTCTCCTCGCGCGCGGTGGCCAGCGCCGCCTCGCGTTGCGCGGCGAGCCCGGCCACCCTCGCCGCCGCGTCGCTCGCCGTCTTCTCCAGGGCGACCACCTCGGCCAGCTTCCGACCCGCCTCCGCGTGCCGGACCCGGGCCTCCGCCCGGCGGCGCTCCAACTCGGCCCGCCGGGCGTCGATCGCGTCGCGGGTGCGCTCCAGTCGGTCGATCGTCTCGTGGTCCGCCTGCAACATCTGCCGGTAGGCCTGGAGGTTGCTCAGCAACTCCCCCGGGGTCTGCGCCCGCAACACCATCGACAACTGCGCCATCTGCCCGTTGCGGTACGCCCGACCCACCAGGCGCGTGACATCGTCCCGGACCTCCTGGGTCGCCGCCGCCACGTCGCGCAGTTCGGCCTCGGCCCGGCCCACCGCGGCCACCGCCAGTTCCTCCCCGTGGCTCAGCTCGGCGGACCGGGCCCGCGCCTCGGCCACCCGCGCCCGGGCGGCCTCCAGGGCGGCGCGCGCGCCCGGCCCGGCGGTCTCCGCCTCGGCGAACGCCTTCTCGGCTGCGGTCAGCCGGGCCAGCGAGGCGTCCAGGTCGGCCCGCATGTCCCGGGCCGCGGCGTCGGCGCGCTGCTTGCGGGCCCGCGCGTCACCGTCGTCGTCGCCGTCGGCGTACGCGGGCACGAAGCCCACCGCGGCGGCCGTGATCACCACGAGCACCGACAATCCGAGTCGCCTGGACCGAGTTCTCCGCATGATGTTATTAAAGGGTATTTGTTATTAATTGCCGGAAAACACACCGGTATGGAAGTAATACGAACCCGTCCGGATGCACACAGACGTTCGAAGGCCCCGCTTCGCCCTGCCGAAGCAGGCAGGAACGAAACGGGGCCTTCGAAGCGCGGTCCGGGTCGGCCGGACCTCAGACCTTGAGGTATTTCAGCAGCGTGAAGAACGACGCGATCGCCGACATCAGCACGCCGAACGCGACCAGCAACGGCAACGTGGTCAGCACCGGTCCCCACCCGATCAGCTCGAATGCGTTGAACTGCTGCCCGAGACCCTTCTTGACGCCGAAGAAGAATCCGGTGCTCAACAGACCGGAGGCCAGCACGCCGCCCAGGAGTCCGGCGATGGCGGATTCCATGATGAACGGCAACTGGATGTACAGGTTCGATGCCCCCACGAGCCGCATGATGCCGGTTTCCCGCCTGCGGCTGAATGCGGATACCCGTGCCGTGTTGACGATCAGCAGGATCGCCACCAGGAGCATGAATCCCATGACGCCGTAGGCCGCGTATTGCGCGTTCTTCAAAAGCTTGAAGAAGGGCTCCAGGATCTTGCGCTGGTCCTGCACGGACTGCACGCCCGGCCGGCCGGCGAAGGCGCTGGCCACCACCTGGTACTTGGTTGCGTCCTTCAACTTGACCCGGTAGGACTCCGGCAGCTGGTCGGCGGTGATGTTGCCGGAGAGCGGGGAATCCTTGTTCGTGTCGTTGAAGTGCTTGAACGCTTCCTGCTTGCTTTCGTAGTAGACCTTCTTCACGAGCGGCATCCGGCTCAGTTCCGCCTTGAGCCCCTCGCGCTGTTCGTTGTTGACCTCGCCGCCCGCACAGCTGGGGACCTTGTCGCTCTTGCCGCACAGGAAGATCGAGACCTCGACCTTGCCGTACCAGAAGTCCTTCATCTGGTTCACCTGAGTGCGCAACAGCAGACCCGCGCCGGCGAGGGTGAGGGAGAGCGCGACACTGACGATCACCGCGATCGTCATGGTCAGGTTCCGGCGGAGACCGACTCCGATCTCCGAGAGGACGAACTGGGCGCGCATGATGTCCTAGTCGCTCGGGGCGCGGCCCAACTGCCGCGCCGTGGGGGTCCGCTGGATCAGTGCTGGTAGCCGTAGACACCGCGGGACTGGTCGCGGACGAGTCGGCCCTGCTCCAGCTCGATGACGCGCTTGCGCATCTGGTCCACGATCGCCTGGTCGTGCGTGGCCATCAGAATCGTGGTGCCCGTCCGGTTGATCCGGTCGAGCAGCTTCATGATGCCGACACTGTTCTGCGGGTCCAGGTTGCCGGTGGGTTCGTCGGCGATCAGGATCATCGGCCGGTTCACGAAGGCACGGGCGATCGCCACGCGCTGCTGCTCACCGCCGGAGAGTTCGCCGGGCATACGTTCCTCCTTGCCGCCCAGCCCCACCAGGTCCAGCACCTCGGGCACCACCTTGCGGATGGTGCCCTTGGGCTTGCCGATCACCTCGAGCGCGAACGCGACGTTCTGGTACACCGTCTTGTTCGGCAGCAGGCGGAAGTCCTGGAAGACGGTGCCGACCTGGCGGCGCAGCGCCGGCACCTTCCAGTTGGACAACCGACCGAGGTCCTTGCCCGCCACGAAGATGTCGCCCTGGGACGGCCGTTCCTCTTTCAGGACCAGCCGCAGAAAGGTGGATTTGCCCGAGCCCGAGGACCCGACGAGGAAGACGAACTCACCCTTCTCCACTTCGAGGGAGACGTCGTGCAACGCGGGGCGCGGCTGCTTCGGGTAGGTCTTGCTGACGTTGTCGAATCGGATCACGGTTGCATCACGGTGCGCCAGTGTAGGGGGCAGGGCATGCCGCCGGGGGCAGGGAACAGACCAAGGGACCGGACTGTCGGGAGCCGGGCGCCCAGGCTCGAACAGAGTGGTCGTCGGGCATGGCCATTCCGTGAGTGTAAGCGGCACAGTGGAACGGGACGGGAACTTCCCACCGCGTCGTGAGCGTTATGGGTAGTGATGCGCGATAGCGGAGCAACGGAGGCGGAGGAGTCGAGATGACCTTGGACCGCCTGGTGTGCGCGAACTGCGCCGGACTGGTCGCGGAGGGTCGCTGCCCGACGTGCCGGGCCAGCCGCGAACGACTTCAGCGTTCCGGCGGGCTCAATCCCGCGATGCTGGCGGCACTCGCGCTGCTCGTGTTGGTATGCGCGCTGCTGCTGACCCGCGTGGGCGGCTGAGCCGCCGCAGGGCCCCCTGACGGACGATCGACGAAACACGAAGGCCCTGGGTGCCCCCAGGGCCTTCGCGCTGTTCAGCGGCGCTCCGCGGCTTCCGGAACCCGGATCGGCCGACGTCGTCAGCTGTCCGACGCAGACCGCCCCGAGCGGGCGCCCCGTTCTCGACGCCGGGCACAGGGCCCGACCTCACACCGCGGTGCCGCCCACCGCCCCCGATTCCGAGCCGACCGTTTCACAGACGCACTCGCGATGACGCGGTGCGCCCGGCTCGGAACGCCGGGACGGCGCATTCAGTGCCCCGGAACCGCCGCGCCGGGGCACAAGTCTTCGACTCAGGCCGCGGTGGCCTGCTGCCGGCGCTTGAGCCGCGCGGGCAGCACGGTGAAGGTGAAGCCACCGGCCGCCATCGCGGCGCCGCCGACGATCAGGAACGCCACGTTGGCGCCGGAACCGGTCGAGGCCAGCTCCTTGTTCGCGGCCTGCTGGGCCGGCGCGGTGTCGCCGCCGCCGAAGTCGCGCACGGGGGCGTTCTGTTGGTCGTTGCCGCCGCTCGTCCGGGTGTTCCCGTCGCCGCCGCAGTTCAGGTCTAGGCCACCGGAGGCGTGCGTGGCGTCACACGTATTGCCGCCGGTGCTGCCACCGGAGGTGCCGTTCGAGGACCCGCCCGAACCGCCCGAGTTGCCCTTGGAGGTACCGCCGCCACTGGTGGTGCCACCGGTGGTGGAGGTACCCGTGGTGCCGCCACCCGTGGTGGACGTACCCGTGGTGCCGCCACCTGTAGTGGACGTACCCGTCGTACCGCCGCCGGTGGTGGACGTACCGGTCGTACCACCACCCGTGGTGGACGTACCCGTGGTCCCGCCACCCGTGGTGGAGGTACCCGTGGTGGACGTACCCGTCGTACCGCCACCGGTGGTCGACGTACCGGTGGTACCGCCACCCGTGGTGGACGTACCCGTGGTCCCGCCACCCGTGGTGGACGTACCCGTCGTACCGCCACCCGTGGTGGACGTGCCGGTGGTCCCGCCACCCGTGGTGGACGTACCCGTGGTCCCGCCACCCGTGGTGGAGGTGCCCGTGGTGGAGGTACCGGTCGTACCGCCGCCCGTGGTGGACGTGCCGGTGGTCCCGCCGCCCGTGGTGGACGTACCCGTGGTGCCCCCACCCGTGGTGGACGTACCCGTCGAACCGGAGGTCCCGCCCGGGCACGTGTGCGTCTGCTCGCACCCGTCGTCCGGACCACCGTCGGGCGACGCGCTCGCGACGCCCGCGACCGCGAAGGACGCGCCCGCCGCAAACAGCGCGGCAGCGGCTATCCGAGCCGTCCGGACGCGCATTTTGGTTGTCATCAATTAACCCCCAGTTGGATGAGATCCCCGTGTCCGCGCCGGCGCGGGTGGGGTCCCAAACGCCGATGGGCATCACCTCGACGCGCGCCCGTGCCCATCTGTCGATGTGCCCCGCGCTCCCGATCGGATGCGTCGCGGTAATGCCGCCGTTCAGACTGGTAACCGGGTGGATGCCGCGTCAAGGGCGTTCGGAGAGGGTTGCGGGGGTTAATTCCGATTCGCCGAGAAAATCGGCACGAAAGCGCAACGCCGGACGGCCCGAAGGCCCCCGCGAATACGCGAGGGCCTTCGGGTCGTGAATCCGGTCGAGACCTGGGTTTTGCGACTACGCGGCGGCCGTCTGCTGGGTCTTGCGCCAGCGGATGCCCGCCTCGATGAAGCCGTCGATTTCGCCGTCGAGCACCGACTGCGGGTTGCCCACCTCGAATTCGGTGCGCAGGTCCTTGACCATCTGGTACGGGTGCAGCACATACGAGCGCATCTGGTTGCCCCAGGACGAACCCTCGCCCTTGAGCGCGTTCATCCGGGCCTGCTCCTCCTGGCGCTGGCGCTCGAGCAGCTTCGCGGAGAGCACCGCCATCGCCGAGGCGCGGTTCTGGATCTGCGAGCGCTCGTTCTGGCAGGACACCACGATGCCGGTCGGGATGTGCGTGATGCGCACCGCCGAGTCGGTGGTGTTGACGCCCTGGCCGCCGGGACCGGAGGAACGGTAGACGTCGACCCGCAGTTCGGACTCGTCGATGTCGACCTTGTCGCTCTGCTCGACCACGGGCAGCACCTCGACACCCGCGAAGGAAGTCTGTCGGCGGCCCTGGTTGTCGAACGGCGAGATCCGCACCAGGCGGTGGGTGCCCTGCTCGACGGACAGCGTGCCGTAGGCGTAGGGCACCTTGACCGCGAAGGTGGCCGACTTGATGCCGGCCTCTTCGGCGTACGAGGTGTCGTAGACCTCGGTGGGGTAGCCGTGTCGCTCGGCCCAGCGGGTGTACATCCGCAGCAACATCTCGGCGAAGTCGGCGGCGTCCACGCCACCGGCCTCGGAGCGGATGGTCACCAGTGCCTCACGCGAGTCGTACTCGCCGGACAGCAGCGTGCGCACCTCGAGTTCGCCGACCGACTTGTGCACGGCGGTCAGCTCGTTCTCGGCCTCGGCGCGGGTGTCCGCGTCGTCCTCGGCCTCGGCCAGCTCGAACAGCACGCCGACGTCGTCCAGTCGGCGACGCAGCTCCTCGACGCGGCGCAGCTCGCCCTGGAGGAAGGAGAGCCGGCTGGTCACCTTCTGGGCGGCCTCGGGGTCGTCCCACAGGTCGGGAGCCGCCGCCTTTTCGTTGAGCGTGGCCACGTCGGCCCGCATCTTGTCGAGGTCGAGGACGGCCTCGATCGACGCCATGGTCGACTCGACGGACTTGAGCTCTTCGGAAGGATCAACGGCAGCCACGCCCCCATCCTAAGTGGACGAGGACCCGCTCCGGGACTCAGCCCGCGTCGGGGCTCGACGCGGCGGTCTGCAGACGGCCGTTGTCGGTACGGATATAGACGTCCACCCGGTCGGGTCCGCCGGCCACCGCGGCGGGGGCGTCGGCGGTGGCCGTGTTCGGATCCACCGGCCGCCATCCCCCCTCTCCGGGCACCGCGCCGAGCAGTCGCCCGCCCGCGTCCCGGGCCAGCACGACCAGGCCGCGACCGGTGCTGTAGGCGGCGGCCGGCCGCGCGGACGCGGCGAGCCCGACCCGCTCCGGCTCGCGCCAGGTGCCGTCCACGCACGGGATGTGCAGCACCGCGTGGTCGCCCGCGCGCACCACGAACGCGTCCAGCGTGCCGGCGGCGCTCGCGGTGAGCGCGGGGGCGGCCTCGATCCGGCCCGCGCTGGGCACCGTGGTGAAGCCGCTCCAGCCGGACCCGGTCAGCGATCCGGCGGCCAGCCCGTCGGTGCTCGTGCGCGCGACGACGTCGATCCGGTCGCCGGTGGCCACCGCGGCGGGCGCGCCGCCCAGCTTGGTCTTGCCGTCGGTACGGGTCCACTCGCCGAACCGGCCGTCGGCCAGCGTCGTGCGATACAGCAGTTTGTCGCTCGACCCGACGGCGAACACGTCCATCCGCCCGGGCGCGGTGCTCACCGCCGCGGGGTCGTCGGCGGTCCGGAAGGTGGGCAACCGGCGCCACTCGCCCCAGCGCCCGCCGTCGCCGGCGAGGTACCAGAGGCCACCGTCGCCGTCGCGCTGTACGACGTAGTTGTGCTCGGCGTCGGCGCGGGTCGCCGCGGGGCCGCCCTGGAGCAGTACGGGAGCCGGCGGCAGCGCGGCGAACGCGGGCCATGCGTAGCCGCCGGCGCGGGGCGCGGCGGACGGGTCGGCGGTCCGGCCCGGCCCGGCACCGGCCTTGCCCGGCGGGCCGGAAGTCTGCCCGGCGGGTTTGGTCGGGGTGCCGTTGTCGCGGGTGAACCACACGGCGCCGGCGCCGACCGCCGCGACCGCGAGCACCCCGCAGACGATCACGATCAGTCGGCGGCGGGCGACCGCCGGGGTGCGGACCGGTTTGCCTCGGCGGTGCGACTGCACCGGCACCGCGTCGTCGAATACCGGGCGGGTCAGGTTGGTGTGCGTGTCCCGGCTGCCGTCGGCGGCCTCGGCGGTGCCGGACACCAGCGGGACCACGCCGGCCGGGCGCGGCACGGGGGTGTCCTGGCGGCCGACGTTGCCGTTGGGGTCGGGGACGTCGAAGGCGGGCAGGCCGATCAGCGCGGGCAGCGCCGAGCGCAGTCGTTCGCCGAACTCGCGGGCGGTCAACCGGGCGGCGGGCGCCTTGGACAGGCAGGACGCGAGCACCGCGGCCAGCGGGTCGGGCAGGCCGGGGATGCCGGGCACCGGTTCGGTGACATGGCGCCGCAACACCGCGCCGGGGTGGCCGCCGCCGAACGGGGTCCAGCCGGTGAGCAGTTCGTAGAGCACGGTGGCCAGCGCGTAGACATCCACCGCGGCGGTCGGTTGCAGGCCCTCGATGATCTCGGGGGCCAGGTAGTCGGGCGTGCCGATGATCCGGGTGGCCCGGGTCCGGCGCGGCGCGTCGACCAGGCGGGCGATGCCGAAGTCGGTGAGGCGGGCCCGGGAGACCCCGGCCGAGTTGTCGATCAGGATGTTCTCGGGTTTGACGTCGCGGTGGATCACCCCCTCGGCGTGCGCGGCGGACAGACCGTCCGCGACGTCCGCCACGATCGCGGCGGCCAGGCGCGGGGTGAGCACCCGGTCGCGCTCGAGCCGGGCGCGCAGGTCCGGGCCGATCACCAGGTCCATCACCAGGGCCAGGTCCGTGCCGTCCACGACCAGGTCGTGCACGCCGACGATGTTGGGGTGGTCCAGGCTGGTCAGCGCGGTGCGCTCCTGCACGAAGCGGGCCACCAACACCTGGTCGGACGCCAGGTCTTCGCGCAGCAGCTTGATCGCGACGGGTCCCTCGGGGCCCTCGCCCTGCCAGACGGTCCCGCTGGCGCCGCGCCCGAGCACCTTCAGGGCGACGTATCGGCTACCGATCTTGCGTGCCAAAGCAGCTCCGTGGACCCAGCGAGCGTGGTGCTCACAGCGGACTTCCCCGACCGCACCCTACGCGGCCGGCCCCCGGATCCGGGGACCGTCGGGCAGGACGGCGTGTACGAGGTCGCCCTCGACGCGGGCCGACCGGGGATGACTATGCGTCAGTTCTTGGTACCACCACTGCCGCCCGAACTGCCGCCGCCCTTGCCGCTGTCGCCGCCGGAGACGAAGTCCTTGACGTTGTCGTACCAGCCTCGAACGGTATCGAACCAGTCGATAGCGTCGTTCACCCAGCCGTGCACCGGGCTGAACCAGTAGACGGCGAACAGGATCGCGCCGATGATCACCAGCCGCAGCAGGCAGCCGAGCGTGCAGCCGACACCCGGGATGCTGGTGAGCCGGAAGCGGCGCCGACGCGGCTCACGGTCACGGTCGCGGTCGCGGCGGTCGCGCGGCTCGCGGTCCCTGGAGTCGCGCTCCCGGCGCTCCTCGGCCTCGCGTGCGGCGCGTTCGCGCCGGCTGGGTTCACGCTCGGCCCGCTCCTCGCCGCGCCGGCGCGCCGGCGGGGGTGGTGGAGGCGGCGGTGGTCCGGGGTCGACGCGCGGCGGCGCGGCGGGGGGTGGGGCGGGTCGGACCGGCTCGGCGTAGGCCGGTTGCGGCGGGTAGTTGGGCGCGGGTTGCGGGTGGTTCGGCGCGGGCGGCGTCGGTTGCGGGTAGCCGGGCGGCTGGGTGCCCATCACCCGGGTCGCGTTCGGCACGCTCGGCGGCGCGGGCGGCGTCGGCGGCGGGGTGGTCGGCGGGGTCGGATAGCCGCCCCGGGTCTGCGGGATGGCGCGGGTGGCGTCGGTCGCGCCGGGATGCGCGCCGAACGCGCTCGCCGCCAACACCCCGGCCAGCGAGCCGTCGTCGGGTCGTACGCCGGAGACGATGTCGGCGGCCAGGCGCAGCGCCCGGCCCAGGCCCACCGCGTCCGGTCGGCTGTCGGGCTGTTTGGCCAGGCAGCGCTCGGTGATCAGCCAGTAGGCGTCCGGCATGTTCGCCGGTCGGGTGGGCGCCTCGGTCAGGTGGTGGTGCAGCACCGCGATCGGGTTGGTGTCGCGGAACGGCGGGTGCCCGGCGACCAGTTCGTAGAGCACCACGCCCGCCGCGTAGACGTCCACGGCCGGGGTGAGCGGGCGGCCCTCGGCGGTCTCGGGGGCGACGTAGCTGGGGGTGCCGACGAGTTCGTGGGTGCGGGTGAGCGCGGGCGAGTCGGCGAGGCGGGCGATGCCGAAGTCGGTGAGCATCGGGTAGAGCGAGTCGCCGTTGCGGGCCAGCATGATGTTGGCCGGCTTCAGGTCGCGGTGGATCACCCCGTCCGCGTGCGTGACGGTCAGCGCGTCGCAGATCTGGGCCATCGTCAGCGCCGCCGCGGCGGGCGGCAGCGGGCCGTTGTCGCGCAGGTAGGTACGCAGATCCGGCCCGTCGATCAGGTCCATCACCAGGGCCAACGTCTCGCCCTCGACGACGAGGTCGCGTACGTGGACCAGGTTGGGGTGGCGCAGCTTGAGCAGCAGCGAGCGCTCGCGCAGGAAGCGGGTGACCACGTCCGGGTCGGCGGCCAATTCCTCGCGCAGCACCTTGACCGCGACGACCTCGCCCGAATCGCGCACGCTCGCGCGCCAGACGGTGCCACTGGCACCGCGCCCCAGCGTCTCCTGGAGCAGATACTTGCTGCCGACCGGCCGATCCACGAAGCTCCCCACTGTCCTGTCCGCCACCTGGGGCGTGCCGCGGTTGCCGTCCACCCTAGGCGCTACGAAGCTACGGACGCATCGCCCCCGGGTACGGTTCGGCGGCTCGGGTCGAAGCTTGTTCGACGTGTACCGGGCGGATACTCGACGGCGTGGTCGGCCCGGGGTGGGCCCCGGGTCGGCGTGGCGTTCGGGCGATTCGCCGGCGACTCGGTCCTTTGTAGTCGAAATTAGGACAAGGTCCTCCGTCTGTTCGGCTTCCGTCCGGCCGTGGGCGACATGACGGTCGCGGGTGCGAGGATGCCTCTTGTTTTCTGCTCGGAGGAGGGAGGCGCGCATGCAGATCCGGCTCACCGTGCACGGACCGCAGCGGACCGGACCGGGCGCCGACGTGCTCGTCACCGCGCCGTCCGGGACAACTTTCGCGGGGATCGCGGGTGCCCTGCGGACC
Source organism: Embleya sp. AB8 (assembly GCF_049739465.1). Lineage (NCBI taxonomy): Bacteria > Bacillati > Actinomycetota > Actinomycetes > Kitasatosporales > Streptomycetaceae > Embleya > Embleya sp. AB8. Next base: position 39,659 of record NZ_JBMHHY010000023.1, on the reverse strand, counting down.
GCCTCCGGCACCGACGGGCGGCGCTTTTGGGTGGGCGACGTGCGGCTGCGCGACGACACGCCCGTGGGCCGGCCGCCGCTGGTGGACGGCGCGCTGGTCACCGTGGACGCGCTCGGCTCCCCCTCCCCCGCCGCCGGTTCGCCGCAGCTGCGGGTGGTCGGCGGGCCGGATGCGGGCGGGGTGCATCTGTTGCATCAGGGCGGGGTGCGGATCGGCCGCGCGCCCGAGGCCGAGGTGCGGCTCGGTGATCCCGATCTGTCCCGGCTGCACGCCGAGTTGTGGATAGAGCCTGGCCGGATCCGGGTCGCCGACCTCGGCTCGACCAACGGCACCACGGTGGACGGGATGCCGATCGGCCGCGAACCGGTCGAGTTGCCGCCGGGTTCGCTGCTGCGGGTCGGCGAGTCCACCCTCCAGACCTTTCTGCCCCTGCCCTACGGTTCGCTCGAGGACGCCCCGGGCGAGCCGGCCCGGGCCGACGGCACCGGGCATCTCGAGGTGCGGCGGACCGCCCGGGCGCAGTTGCCGGTGCCCGCGCGGGCCCGCTTCGAGCTGCCCGAGGAGGCGCCGGGACGACGGCGACCGTTCGCGCTGCGCCGCAAGGCCGCGGGCGACGAGCGGGAGACGATCGAGGCGGCCGCCCGCTCGGCGCTGCTCGACGAGGTGCGCTGGCGCCGTGACCAGTCGCCCGACCCGGCCACCCTGCTCCTGGACGCGCTGGCCACCGGCGAGCCGGGTCCGGCGGGGCGGTTGTGGGAGCGGGCGGCCGGCCATCCGGAGGCGCTGAGTGTGCGGCTGGGGGTGGGTGATCTGCCGTCGCGGGTGACCGTGGTGCGGACGGCGGACGGTGCGGGCACCGCCGCCGAGGAGCGCACGCTGACCGCGTTCTCCGTACCGGTGACCGTCTCGCTCAAGGACACCGTGCTCGGCCTGACCGGCCACCGCCCCCGACTGCTGGGTCTGGCCCGCTCGGTGGTGGCCCAACTGGCCGGGCTGCACGGGCCGCAGGACGTCGAGTTGGTGGTGTTGTGCGCCGACCCGGGCACCGCCGCCGACTGGTCCTGGGCACGCTGGTTGCCGCATCTGCGGCCGGGCGAGGGCCAGGACTGCCGGCTGCTGGTCGGCCTGGGCCCGGATCAGGTCTCGGCCCGGGTGGGCGAATTGCTCGATCGCCTCGACACCGCCGAGCGGGTGCCCACCCGGCGCACCGTGGTGGTGCTCGACGGGGCCGGCCGGCTGGCCGCGCGGCCGGAGATCGTCCGGCTCCTGGTCGAGGGCCCGGCGGCGGGCGTACACGCGCTGTGTCTGGACGAGCGGGCCGAGGAACTGCCGCCGCAGTGTTCGGCGGTGGCGCATGTCACCGGCGAGGTGGGCACCCGAATCGACCTGCTCGGCCCGGGCACCCGGCGGATCGACGACGTGGTCGCGGACGCGGTGTCCTCGGCGTGGGCGGACCGATTCGCCCGCGCGCTGGCCCCGTTGCGCGAGGCCACCCGGCGGGTCACCTCGCCGCTGCCGGAGTCGGTCCGGCTGCTCGACCTGCTCAACCTGGACCTGCTCACCCCCGCCAAGCTGCTCGCGGGCTGGCGCGAGGCGGGCCGCTCGCCGCGCATGGTGCTCGGCTCGGACGCCCGCGGGGCGGTCACGGTGGACCTGTCCACCGACGGGCCGCACGTGCTGATCGGCGGGGCGGCGGGCTCGGGCCGCTCCGAGTTGCTGGCCTCGGTGCTGTGTTCGCTCGCGGTGGCGAATCGACCGGACGAATTGGCCATCGCGCTGGTCCGCGGCCCCGAGGGGCTGGCCGAACTGCCGCACGTGGTGGGCTCGCTCACCGACGCGGCCGGCCCGGCCGGCGGCGATGCGATCGCCGCGGTGCGGGACGAGTTGGACCGGCGTGAGCGGCTGCTGCGCGGCACCGCGTTCGAGGCGTACCGGGCGGGCCCCGGGCATCCGCTGCCTCGGCTCGTGGTGGCGGTGGACGACATAGACCTGCTGGCCGAGGCGTACCCGGGGTTCGTCAAGAGCCTCGCCGATGTGGCCCATCGCGGCGGCGCGCACGGCGTACACCTGCTGCTCACCACGGGTCGGCCCGCTCGCGCCATGGAGATCGAGGCCGCCGCCGGCGCCGAACTGCGGATCGCACTGCGGGTGGACGACCCGCAGTCCTCGCGGGTCCTGATCGACGTCGAGGACGCGGCGGGCGTCGACGAGGACTATCCCGGCCGAGGCTTCGTCCGCGGCCGGGACGGCGCGGTGGTCCCCTTCCAGGCCGGCCGCGTGACCGGCCGCATGCCCCGTACCGCCACCCTGCGCCCCACGGTGGTCCGCCAGGAATGGCAGGAGATGGGCAACCGCCTGTCCCGCCGCCCCACTCCGGTGGGCGGCGGCAACGGCCCCACCGACCTGGCCCTGCTCACCGGCGCGGTCCGCCGGGCCGCGGAACAGCTGGGCACCCCCCACCCGCCCCGCCTCTGGCAGGAATCCCCCCTACGCCTGGCCCACAAGGCCCGATAACCCGCACAACGCGGGCCACAATGCACCGGCCGACCCACCGGACCCGATCAGATATCCCCGCCACAACAATCCCGCAGTCGCCACCGCGCTAATCCCGCAACCCCCGCCCCAAACGCAAGCACCCGCAACACCGGGCAAAGGCGCCAACCCGGCCGCCGGGCCCCATCGGGCACCCCCGCCGCAGTAATTCCGCAGCCTTCGCCGCAAACGCAACGGGTGGGCCCGCGGGCCCAAAAACCCCTCCCCACACACAGCGCGACCACCACCGCCGAACCGATTACGCAGCGATGATCGAAAGTCACGAATCAAGCTCGTTGCCCGCGCCGGGGGTTGTGGCGAGCGCCACACCAGGCGTAACACAGGACATCGGAAGGCGATGTCTGCCCACCATCGGGGGAAAATTACGTGGCGGAAGTGATTCTCGAACGGGTCGGAAAGGTTTACCCGGACGGCACGAGAGCGGTCACCGCACTCGATCTGACCGTGGCGGACGGGGAGTTCCTGGTATTGGTCGGACCGTCCGGATGCGGGAAAACCACCGCGTTACGGATGGTGGCCGGCCTCGAGGAGATCAGCGAGGGCACGGTCAGCATCGGCGATCGGGTCGTCAATCGAGTCCCCTCGCGCGACCGGGACGTGGCGATGGTGTTCCAGAGCTACGCCCTGTATCCGCATCTGAATGTCCGGGACAACATCGGATTCGGGCTCCGATTAAGGAAGTTGCCCAAGGCGGAGATTCGCGAACGGGTCACCGCGGCGGCCCGGACCCTTGGCCTGGAGGAGCATCTGGGCCGCAAGCCGCGCCAACTCTCCGGCGGCCAACGGCAACGCGTGGCGATGGGCCGGGCCATCGTGCGCGAGCCGCAGGCGTTCCTGATGGACGAGCCGCTGTCCAATCTCGACGCGAAGCTACGCGTGCAGATGCGCGCCCAGATCGCCCGGCTGACCCGCGAACTCGGGGTCACCACGCTGTATGTGACGCACGATCAGACCGAGGCGATGACCCTCGGCGATCGGGTCGCGGTGATGAAGAAGGGGGTGCTCCAACAGGTCGCCCCACCGCAGGAGCTCTACGACCACCCGGTCAACCTGTTCGTGGCCGGCTTCATCGGCTCACCCGCGATGAACCTGCTCACCGGCACCCTCACCCACGACGACGGCGCGGGCACCACCGCGGTGACCGTGGGCAGCCAACGGCTGATCGTGCACCCCGACGTAACCGCCGCCCGGCCCGCCCTGGCCCGCTACCGCGACCGGTCGCTGATCGTCGGCATCCGTCCCGAGGACCTGCACGACGCCGCGTCGGCGGGCACCGAGCCCGCCGACGGCGCGATCTTGCGGGCCGAGGCCGACCTGGTCGAGGCGATGGGCTCCGAGGTGCTCGTACACGTGAGCGTGGACGCGCCGCCCGCGCTCACCGAGGACGTCCGGGAACTGGCCCGCGACGTGGGCGCGGACGAGCGGATGCCCGACGCGAGCGCCGCGCGTTGCGAGATCGTCGCCCGCTTCGGGCCGCGGACCCGGGTCCGCGAGGGCTCCGCCGTGGTGATGCGGGTGGCGACCGACCGGCTGCACTTCTTCGACCCGGAGACGGGTCTGTCCATTACGGAGGATGCGTGAAGCGGCTTGTGGGCGCCTTGGCGGTCGCCTCGATGCTCGCCATGGGTCTCGCGGCCTGCGGCGACGACGGTGGCAGCAAGGACAAGAAGAGCGACGGCACGCCGAGCGGGAGCGGCGCGCCGGCCGTTCCCCGACTGGACGGCACCACGGTCAGCGTGGCCGCGGTGTGGACCGGCGACGAGCAGGCCGCGTTCAAGAAGGTGCTGGCCGACTTCGAGAAGCGCACCGGGGCCAAGACCGAGTTCGTCCCCACCGGCGACAGCGCCTCCACGTTCCTGGGCCAGCGGGTCGAGGGCAACGCGCCGCCGGACGTGGCGTTCCTGGCCCAGCCCGGCGTACTCCAGCAGTTCGCCCAGAAGGGCTGGATCAAGCCGCTCGCCGCGGACGTGCAGCAGGCCGTGCAGGCCAACTTCGCGCCGCAGTGGCAAAAGCTGGGCTCGTACCAGGACAAGCTCTACGGCGTCTACTACAAGGGCGCCAACAAGTCGCTGGTCTGGTACAACGCCAAGGTCTACGCCAACGCCGGTGCCACCGAGGCCAAGACCTGGGACGACCTGCTCAAGAACGCCGGGCTGATCTCCGACTCCGGCACCCCGCCGTTCGCGATCGGCGGCGCCGACGGGTGGGTGCTCACCGACTGGTTCGAGAACGTCTACCTGAGCCAGGCCGGGCCGGAGAAGTACGACCTGCTGACCAAGCACAAGATCCCGTGGACCGACCCCTCGGTCAAGGCCGCCCTGGAGACCCTGGCCCAGGTGTTCGGCAAGAGCGACTGGTTCCCGGGTGGTACCGGCGGCGTGCTGCAGACCGAGTTCCCCGCGTCCGTACCGCAGGTGTTCGGCGACCCGCCGAAGGCCGGGATGATCCCGGGCGCCGACTTCATCGGCACCAACATCATCAAGGACACCAAGGCCAAGATCGGCGCCGACGCGAAGTTCTTCGCGTTCCCCGCGGTCGGCACCGGCAAGGCGCCGGTGGTCACCGGCGGCGATGTCGCGGTGGCGATGAAGGACTCCCCCGGCGCCCAGGCGCTGCTGAAGTACCTGGCCTCGCCGGACGCCGCCAAGGTGTGGGCGCAGCAGGGCGGTTACCTCTCGCCCAACAAGAACCTGGACTTCGCGGCCTACCGGGACGACAACACGCGCGGGATCGCCAAGAATCTGATCGCCGCGGGCGACGACTTCCGCTTCGACCTCTCCGACCAGGCGCCGGCGGCGTTCGGCGGCACCAAGGGCGAGGGCGAGTGGCGCGACCTCCAGGACTTCCTGCGCAACCCCTCCGACGTGGCGGGGGCGCAGGCCAAGCTGGAGGCGGACGCCGCCAAGGCCTACTCGGCCGGGTGATCGACGGCCATGAGTGACAAGGCACCCGTCAAGGTCGCGGTGCCCGAGAAGACAACACCGACGCCCGCGCGCGAGTCGCGCGGGCTCGGTTCGGGCGCCCTGTTGGGCTGGCTGTTCCTGCTGCCGGCCCTCGTCGTACTCGCCGTCCTGGTCGCCTATCCGATCGTGTGGTCGTTGCTGCGCAGCCTGTTCGGCGCGGCCGGCTGGTCGGACTTCGTGGGTCTGGACAACTACAAGGAACTGTTCACCGACGACAACACGTTCACCGCGCTGAAGAACAACCTGATCTGGGTGCTCGTGGTGCCCGCCGCGGTCACCTCGCTGGGCCTGGTCTTCGCGGTGCTGACCGAACGGGTGCGCTTCGCCACCGCGTTCAAGCTGATCGTGTTCATGCCGATGGCGGTGTCCATGCTGGCCGCCGGCATCACCTTCCGGCTGGTCTACGACCGCGACCCCGACCAGGGCGTGGCCAACGCGGTGCTCACCAGCGTGCACGACGTGTTCAGCGAGGGCGCGCCCTATCCCGGCGCCCGCCCGCGCGGCGACACCGTGCTCACCCCACAGGACGGCGGCTTCATCAGCCGGGCGGGCACCGGGCCCGGCGGCACCGCGCTGCTGCCCCTGGTCGCGCTGAGCGCGGACAAGATCCCCGCCGACGCCCGCCAGGCAAGTCCCGGCGTACCGCCCGCCGGCGGCGTGGGCGGCGTGGTGTGGATCGACTTCACCAAGGGCAACGTGGGCAAGCCGGGGGTGATCGACCCCGGCGAGAAGGGCCTGCCCGGGGTGCACGTCGAGGCGGTGCGCAACGGCCGGACCGTGGCGAGCACGACCACCGGCAAGGACGGCTCGTTCACCCTGCCCGCGTCCGCCGTCAAGGACGGCCCGGTGCAACTGCGGCTGACCGCGGCCAACTTCGCCAAGGCCTTCGGCGGCTACGACTGGCTGGGCCCGAATCTGATCACCGCCGCGATCATCGGCGCCTACATCTGGATGTGGGCGGGCTTCGCGATGGTGCTGATCGCCGCGGGCCTCGCGGCGATCCCCCGGGACGCCCTGGAGGCCGCCCGGGTGGACGGCGCGACCGAGTGGCAGGTCTTCCGCCGGGTCACCATCCCGCTGCTCTCCCCGGTCCTGGTCGTGGTGATGGTCACGCTGGTGATCAACGTGCTGAAGATCTTCGACCTGGTCTACATCATCTCGCTGGGTTCCTCGCAGAAGGAGGCCAACGTGCTGGCCCTGCAGATGTACATCGCCTCCTTCGGCGGCGGCAACAACCAGGGTCTGGGCAGCGCCATCGGCATCCTGCTGTTCCTGCTCGTGCTGCCGGCGATGTTGTTCAACATCCGTCGCTTCCGAAGGGAGAACCGGTGAGCGCCCCCGCGACCCCCGCCCCGACGAAGCCGGTACGCCCCCCGGTACCCCCGGACGGCGGCATCAGGCGCGGCCTGGCCGCGCGGATCGTCGGCCGCACCGGCGGCGGCCTGGCGAGCGTACTGCTCGTGCTGATCGCGCTGTTCTGGCTGATGCCCACCTTCGGCCTGCTGGTGTCCTCGCTGCGCGATCCGCAGGAGCTGAGCAAGTCGGGGTGGTGGAAGGTGCTCGGCAAGCCGAGCGAGCTGACCTTCGCCAACTACAGTCATCTGCTCGACAACAAGGACATGACCCGGGCGTTCTTCAACACGATCTGGATCACCGTGCCCAGCACGGTGCTGGTGATCCTGCTCGGTTCGCTGGCCGCGTACGCCTTCGCGTGGCTGGAATTCCCCGGTCGGGACTGGTTGTTCCTGATCGTGGTCGGGCTGCTGGTGGTGCCGGTACAGGTGGCGCTGATCCCGATCTCGAAGCTCTACGGCAACACCGGGTTGTTCGGCACCATCACCGGCGTCGTGCTCTTCCATGTCGCGTTCGGGCTGCCGTTCGCGGTATTCCTGCTGCGCAACTACTTCGCGGGCATCCCGCGCGACCTGCTCGAGGCCGCCCGGATGGACGGCGGGACCGATCTGACCATCTTCTTCCGGGTCATCCTGCCGCTCGGGCTGCCCGCGATCGCCTCGCTGGGCATCTTCCAGTTCCTGTGGGTGTGGAACGACATGCTGATCGCGCTGATCTACGCGGACACCGAATCGGCGCCGCTGACCGTGGCGTTGCAGTCCCAGTCCCGGGCGTTCGGCGCCAACATCAACGTGCTGGCGCCCGGCGCGTTCCTGTCGCTGATCGTCCCGGTGGTGGTCTTCTTCAGCTTCCAGCGCTACTTCGTCCAGGGTGTGATGGCGGGCGCCGTCAAGTAGTCGAACGGCGCCTTTCGTACGCCATCGTTACGGATATCGGGCTCGGGAACTCGATTCCGTGTGGCATCGTCCGAAGGCGTAGGGTGCTCCCCGCCGCTGCGAACCGGCTCCGGGGAGCATCACGCGGGGGGCAAACGTCATTTCGGGGGAACAATGAGGGGAAGTCGTCGAATCGGTTTTCTGCGGACCCTGCTGATCGCGCTGGCCGTCGAGACGCTGCTGATGAGCGCGACCGCGATCACGGTGGCGGTCATGTCGTTCGCGGTGCGCGACGATCAGACGAGCCTGGAGGGGCTCGGCGACCTGCTGCTGGTCGCGTCGGTGTTGTGCGCGGGCATCGCCGTGGTCTGCGGGCTGGCCGTGGCCGGCGTGTTGGACGCGATGCGGCGCGGCACCGGAGCCCTGGCACGCGCGGCGGCGGTGGGCCTGATCCACGTGTTCGTCGCGCTGGTGGCGGCCCTGATGAGCTGCCCGACCTGGTCGATCCTGGTGGCCGGGCTGCCCGCGGTGATCTATCTGCCGTGCTGGTGGGCGGTGCGCGAACGCAGCCGGCACGAACTGCTGATGCTCGAACCGTAGGAGTTCGGCCCGAACAACGGCCGCCGGCCCGGAACCCCAGTGGGTTCCGGGCCGGCGGCCGCACCGATCGATCACTCCCGCACCGATCAGCTCTTGGCGCCGGTGCGCAGCAGCGTACGGATCGTGCGCATCGCGACCGAGAGCGTCGCGAGGTCGTAGTTCTCCGCCTCCTGCAACTCGTCCAGCGTGGACCGGGCGCGGGTGATCACCGCCGCGTTCTTGTGCTCCCACGCCTTGAACCGCAGTTCCGGGGTGTCCTCCGGCTCCCCGGAGGCGAGCACGTCGGCGGTGAGTCCGGCCTGCGCCGCGTACAGGTCCTCGCGCAGCGAGGCCCGGGCCATCGACTTCCACCGGTCGCTGCGCGGCAGTTCGATGATCCGGTCCAGCAGGTGCGCGATCGGCAGCCGGTCGGCGATGTCGAAGTAGACCTGGGCCACGTCGACCACCCCGCGCCCGGAGTCGTCCGCGACCTCGACGATGTCCAGGGCCGCGTACGCCGAGGACATCCCGGCCACCGCGGCGGCCAGTTCGGTGGGCACCCCGGCCGCGGTGAACTCCTCGTGGAGGCCGTCCATCCAGGCCAGGTCCGAGCCGCGGAGCACCTTGGGCAGGTGCGCGATCACCTCGGCCACACCGTCCCGGAAGAACTCCACCTGTGCGGCGATGTCGATCTCCCGCCGGCTGCCCAGGAACCAGCGGGTGGCCCGCTCGATCAGCCGCCGGCTGTGCAGCCGCAGTGTGGTCTGCATCTCGGCCGGGACCCGGTTGTCCAGTGCCGCGATCGCGCCCATGATCCGGTCGGCGCCGAAGATCTCGCGCGCGGTGATGTGCGCCCGCGCGACCTCCTCCGCCGTGGCGCCGGTCTCCTCGCGCATGCGGAACATGAACGACAGACCCGCGAGGTTGACCACCTCGTTGACCACGACCGTGGTGATGATGTCCCGGCGCAGCGGGTGCCGGTCCATCTGCGCGGCGAACTTGGCCCGCAGCGCGCTCGGGAAGTAGCGGTACAACTCCCGGGCCAGGAACGGGTCGTCCGGCAGGTCGGAGGCGATCAGGTCCTGGGCCATCACGATCTTGGTGTACGCGAACAGCACGGCCAGTTCGGGCTGGGTCAGCGCCTGCCCGTTCTGCTGCCGCTCGCGCAGCTGCCGGTCCGTCGGCAGGAACTCGATCTCCCGGTTCAGGTGCCCCTCGCGAACCAGCCGGCGCATGTACCGCATGTGTACGTGCAGCAGGCTGGAGGCCTGCGCGACCGCGTTGGAAAGCGCCCAGTTCTGCCCGTAGTTGGCGGCCAGCACCAGGTGCCCGACCTCGTCCGTCATGGCCGCGAGCAGCGCGTTGCGCTGCTTGAGGGTCATGTCGCCGGCGGCGGTGACCTGGTTGAGCAGGATCTTGATGTTGACCTCGTGGTCCGAGGTGTCCACGCCCGCCGAGTTGTCGATCGCGTCGGTGTTGATCCGGCCGCCGGCGAGCGCGAACTCGACCCGCCCCAGCTGGGTGCAGCCCAGGTTGCCGCCCTCGCCGACGACCTTGACCCGCAGGTCGGCGCCGTTGACCCGGATGGCGTCGTTGGACTTGTCGCCGACGTCGGCGTGCGACTCGTTGCCCGACTTGATGTAGGTGCCGATCCCGCCGTTCCAGAACAGGTCCGCGGGGGCCTGCAGGATCGCCTTCATCAGCTCGGCCGGGGTGAGCCGGATCAGCCCGTCCGGCAACCCCAGGGCCTGGCGTACCTGGGCGTTGATCGGCACCGACTTGGCGGTGCGCGGGTAGACCCCGCCGCCGGCCGAGATCAGCGCCTTGTCGTAGTCCGCCCACGAGCTGCGCGGCAGGTCGAACAACCGGCGCCGCTCGGCGAAGGAGGTCGCCGCGTCCGGGTTGGGGTCCAGGAAGATGTGCCGGTGGTCGAACGCGGCGACCAGCCGGATGTGCTCGGAGAGCAGCATGCCGTTGCCGAACACGTCGCCGGACATGTCGCCGATGCCGACGACGGTGAAGTCCTCGGTCTGGGTGTCGTGGCCCAGTTCGCGGAAGTGCCGCTTGACCGACTCCCACGCGCCGCGCGCGGTGATGCCCATGCCCTTGTGGTCGTAGCCCGCCGAGCCGCCGGAGGCGAACGCGTCGCCGAGCCAGAAGCCGTAGGACTGGGCCACCTCGTTGGCGATGTCGGAGAACGTCGCGGTGCCCTTGTCGGCGGCCACCACCAGGTAGGTGTCGTCGCCGTCGTGGCGCACCACGTCCGCCGGCGGCACCACGGCGCCGTCGACGAGGTTGTCGGTGATGTCCAGGAGCGCGCCGATGAAGGTGCGGTAGCAGGCGATGCCCTCGGCCAGCCAGGCCTCGCGGTCCGCGGGGTCGGGCAGCTGCTTGCAGACGAAGCCGCCCTTCGCGCCGACCGGCACGATCACCGTGTTCTTCACCATCTGCGCCTTGACCAGGCCCAGGATCTCGGTACGGAAGTCCTCGCGCCGATCCGACCAGCGCAGCCCGCCGCGCGCGACCGCGCCGAAGCGCAGATGCACACCCTCGACCCGGGGCGAGTAGACGAAGATCTCGAACCGCGGCCGGGGCGCGGGCAGGTCCGGGATCGCCTGCGGGTCGAACTTGAGCGAGAGGTAGTCGTGCGCGTCGCCGTCGTCGCGGTGCTGGAAGAAGTTGGTCCGCAAGGTCGCCTTGACCATCGCCAGGAACGACCGCAGGATGCGGTCCTCGTCCAGACTGGCCACCTGATCCAGGGCGCCCTCGATGGCCTCGACGATGCCGTCCACCAGCTCGGTGCCGGCCTGCTGGTGGCCGGGCGAGAAGCGGGCCTCGAACAGGTTGACCAGCAGCCGGGTGGTGTGCGGGTTGGAGACCAGGACACCTTCGATGTACTCCTGCCCGAAGGTGACGCCGGCCTGGCGCAGGTACTTCGCGTAGGCGCGCAGCACCATCGCCTGCCGCCAGGTGAGCCCGGCCCGGAAGACCAGCGCGTTGAACCCGTCGTTCTCCGCGCGCCCGGTCCAGGTCGCCGAGAACGCGTCCTGGAACAGCTCCTTGACGTCCTCGGGCTGTCCGTACACCGTCGCCGCGTCGTAGCGCAGCCCGAAGTCGTAGACCCAGGCCACGCTGCCGTCGGCGCGGCGCAGCTCGTAGGGCCGCTCGTCGACGACCTCCAGGCCCATCCGCTGCAGGATCGGCAACACCTCGGACAGCGAGACGTGGCCGCCGCTGCGGTAGATCTTGAAGCGCCGCTCGCCCGGCAGTGCTCCTATCGGTTCGTACAGGTGCAGCTTGAAGTCCGCCTCGGGGGTCAACTCCTCGACCCGCTTGAGGTCGGCGACCGCGGTCCGGGGCGGGAAGTCGGACTTGTAGCCCTCGCTGAACGCGTGCGCGTAGCGGCGGGACAACTCGGCCGCGCTCTCCTCGCCGCATTCGGCGACGAGGGCCTCGCCGAAGTCGTCGATCCACGAGCGGGTGGCTTCCGACAGCAGTCGTTCGATGTAGTCCACGTCCGGGTCGCCCAGTTCGGCGCCGGTGGGCACGCGCACGGTGAAGTGCAGGCGGGCCAGCACGGACTCGGTGTTGCGCGCGGTGTAGTCGACCACCGAGCCGGTCAGCTCGGCGAGCAGGATCTCCTGCATCTTGAGCCGGACCTCGGTGGTGTAGCGGTCGCGCGGCAGGTAGACCAGGGCCGAGTAGAACCGGCCGTACTCGTCCTTGCGCAGGAACAGCCGCAGCCGGCGGCGCTCCTGCAGGTAGAGCACGCTGATCACGATGTCGTGCAGCTCGTCCACGGCGATCTGGAACAGGTCGTCGCGCGGGTAGGTCTCCAGGATCTGGAGCAGGTCCCGGCCGTCGTGGCTGACCGGCGGGAATCCGGCCTGGTCGAGCACCGCGTGCACCTTGCGGCGCACCACGGGGATCCGCTGCACGCTGTCCGTGTAGGCGGCGGAGCTGAACAGCCCCAGGAAGCGGCGCTCGCCGACCACGTTGCCGGCCGCGTCGAACTTCTTGACGCCGATGTAGTCCAGGTAGGCCGAACGGTGCACGGTCGCCCGCGAGTTGGCCTTGGTCAGGATCAGCAGCTGTTTTTCCCGGGCCTTGGCGCGGGCCCGGGAGGAGAGCCGGCTGAAGGACGCGGACAGGTCCTGGTCGGCGCGCAGGATGCCGAGCCCGGTGCCGGGCACCGCGCGCAGCACGTCCTCGTCGTCCTCGGTGACCAGGTCGTACTCGCGGTAGCCGAGGAAGGTGAAGTGGTCCTCGGAGAGCCAGCGCAGCAGCTCCCACGCCTCGCCGATCTCCTCCTCCGGCAGCGTGGCCGGCGGGTCGTTGGCGAGTTCGTCGGCCAGGCGCAACGACGTGTCGCGCATCTTGGTCCAGTCCTCGACCACCTCGCGCACGTCGCGGATGATCCGCTGCAGCCCGCTCTCCACCGCGCGCAGGTCCTCGCGGTCGCTCTCGCGGTCGATCTCGATGTGCATCCAGGACTCGATGACCGCGTCCTCGGGCACCCCGTGCGCGTCGGTGGTGTCCACGATCTCCAGCAGCTCGCCGGCGATGGTGCGCCGAACGATCAGCTGTGGGTGGATCACCACGTGGATGCTGCGTTCCTGGCGGGAGAGCTCGTTGGTGACCGAGTCCACCAGGAAGGGCATGTCGTCGGTGACCACCTCGACCACGGTGTGCCCCGACGCCCAGCCGTTCTCCTCCACCGTGGGCGTGTAGGCCCGGACCCGCGCGGTGCCCTGGGGGCGCTCCGCCGCGAGTCGACAGTGCGAGATCGCCGCGCCGTACACGTCGACCGGATCACGATCGATCAGGTCGTCGGGTGCGGTGTGCCGGTAATAGCGGGACAGGAGGACGTCGAGGTCCACCCGGTTCGGGCCCTCGGGCCCGCCGCCTCCGTGCTGTGACGATGCCGCTCGTGCCGCTTCCGCCGCTCGGGCGAGAAGCTCCGCCTTCGCCTCGTCCAGCTTGCTCTGCATGATGCTGCCGCTCCTGTCGCGCGCCGTTGCGTGACCATTGCCGTCCCCGGGCGTGCCCGGCCGTGTACTGCCGGTACCCGCCGACGGCGGGTACCCGTTGCAGGCGACGTCCCCGGGCAAGTGGTGGTTCCGGGACTCCGTCGTCCCGGCCCGCGAGCCGCACGGCGTCGCCGCATCGTCAGGCTACTCGCGTGCCCCCGGGCCGCCGAGAGGGGATCTCGGATCACCGGGTAAGTAATTTCCGGGTCGGTCCGGACACCTCGTACCCATTGCCCCGAAGGCGACCCTCGGGGCACCGTGGATGCGGGTGCGAGGACGCCGCGCACGGCGGGACGAACGAGGTGGGGAGACGATCGTCATGGCCAGGAAGGTGCTGCTGATCACCGGGGACGCGGCGGAGTCGCTGGAGGTGCTGTATCCGTACCAGCGCCTGCGCGAGGAGGGCTACGAGGTGCACGTGGCCGGTCCCTCGCGAAAGAAGCTGAGTTTCGTCGTGCACGACTTCGTCGACGGCTTCGACACCTTCACCGAGAAGCCCGGCTATACGTGGCCGGCCGACTTCGCGTTCGTGGAGGTGCGGCCGGAGAACTACGTGGCACTGGTGCTGCCGGGCGGACGGGCGCCGGAATACCTGCGCAACAACCCGGTCGTACAGCGGATCGTGCAGCACTTCTTCACGGCGGACAAACCGGTCGCGCAGATCTGTCACGGCCCGCTGGTGTCGGCCGCGGCCGGGGTGCTGACCGGGCGCCGCACCGCCGCCTATCCGGCGATCGCGCCGGACATCCGGGCGGCGGGCGGCATCTGGGTGGACGGCGAGGCGGTCGTCGACGGCACCCTGGTGTCCGCCCGCAGCTGGGTGGACCACCCGGCCTGGATGCGCGAGTTCGTCCAGGTGTTGCGGGCCAAGGCGCCGGCCTGAGCACGCGACGCGGGGTTCAGCCCATGTGCGGGTAGCGGTAGTCGGTCGGCGGGTCGAACGTCTCCTTGATCGTGCGGGTGCTGGTCCAGCGCATCAGGTTCTGCATCGCGCCGGCCTTGTCGTTGGTGCCGGACGCCCGCGCGCCGCCGAACGGCTGCTGCCCCACCACCGCGCCGGTGGGCTTGTCGTTGAGGTAGAAGTTGCCGGCCGCGAACCGCAGGAAGCCCGACGTGTGGGCCAGCGCGCGCCGATCGCGCGCGATCACCGAGCCGGTCAGCGCGTAGGGCGCGGCCGACTCCATCTGCCGCAACATCGCGTCCCAGTCGCCGTCCTCGTAGACGTGCACGCCCAGGAACGGCCCGAAGTACTCGGTGGTGAACACCTCGTCCCACGGATCCTCGGCGAGCACCACGGTCGGCCGGACGAACCAGCCCACCGAGTCGTCGTACGTCCCGCCCGCCAACACCCGCAACCCGTCGTCCACGTGCGCCCGATCGATCGCCGCCTTGAGCTTGGCGAACGCGCGCTCGTCGATCACCGCCCCCATGAAGTGCCGCAGATCCGTCACATCGCCCATCGACAGCCCGTCCACCTCGGCCAGGAACGCCTCGCGGAACTCGCTCTCCCAGATCGAGCGCGGAATGTACGCACGCGAGGCGGCCGAGCACTTCTGCCCCTGGTACTCGAACGCGCCACGCACCAACGCGGTGCGCAGCACGTCGTGATCGGCACTGGGGTGGGCCACCACGAAGTCCTTGCCGCCGGTCTCGCCGACGATCCGCGGATAGCCGCGGTAGGTGTCCAGGTTGGCGCCGATCGAGCGCCACAGATGCTTGAACGTCGCGGTCGACCCGGTGAAGTGCAGCCCGGCGAAGTCCGGATCGGCCAGCGCCACATCGGAGACCGCGATCCCGTCCCCGTGCAGCACGTTGATCACCCCCGGCGGCAACCCGGCCGCCGCCAGGAGGCGGATCAACTGCTGTGCGGCGAACGCCTGGGTCGGCGCGGGCTTCCACACCACCACGTTGCCCATCAGCGCCGGCGCGGTGGGCAGATTGCCCGCGATGGCGGTGAAGTTGAACGGGGTCACCGCGTACACGAAGCCCTCGAGCGGCCGATGGTCCAACCGGTTCCACACCCCGGGTGAGTTGATCGGCTGCTCGGCCAGGATCCGCCGGGCGAAGTGCACGTTGAACCGCCAGAAGTCGACCAGTTCGCACGGCGCGTCGATCTCCGCCTGCTGCACGGTCTTGCCCTGACCGAGCATGGTCGCGGCGGCGACCGTCTCGCGCCACGGCCCGGCGAGCAGATCGGCGGCCCTGAGCAGGATCGCGGCCCGGTCGTCGAAGTCGAGCGCCCGCCAGTCCGGCGCGGCCTCCTTCGCCGCGGTCAGCGCCGCGCGCGCGTCCTGGTGCGTCGCGTTGGCCAGCGTGCCGAGTTCGGCCGCGCGCCGATGCGGCTGGACGAGCTGCACCCGCTTGCCCGCGCCCATCCGCTGCTCACCGCCGATCACGTGCGGCAGATCCACCGGCGCGGCGGACAACTCGGCGAGCCGCGCGATCAGGCGGGCCCGCTCGGGCGAGCCCGGCGCGTAGCCGTGGACGGGTTCATTGCTCGGCCGGGGCACCCGGGTGACAGCATCCATGGATGCGCAGTGCCCACGAACCGGACAATCGATGCGAAACCCCGACGGTCAGGCCGCCCGGCCACGCGCGAGCGCCACCGCGTCCGCGAGCGAGTCCACCACCGGCACGCCGGCCCCCTCCAGACTGGCCCGGGCATGCGAACCGCCCGAGTACAACACCGCCCGCGCCCCCACGTGCCGCGCCGCCGCCGCGTCGTCCGCCGCGTCGCCGATCAGCACCACGTCGGCGGGCTCCCGGCCCAACGCGGCCAGATGCCGCACCAGGTGCTCGGCCTTGCCACCACCCGGCGGACCCACCCGCCCGTCCACCCGGACGAACCGCTCCTCGATCCCGAACCGCCGCACGAACGGCATCAACGCCTCGTGCGCGGTCAGCGAGAGCAACGACTGGGTGCCGCCGTCGCGCTGCCAGCCGCGCAGCAACTCATCGGCGCCACCCGCCAGTTCGCAGCGCACACTATGCGCGGCGTAGACCTCCTGGAAGGCCCCGTCCAACAGCGCCCACTCGCCCGGATCGGGCACCCGACCGGTGACCTTCTCGTAGAACCTCGGCACCGGCACGCAATAGAGCTCGCGATAGCGCTCCAGCGTCATCGGCGGGAATCCGAGCAGGGCGAACGAGGCGTTGGTGGCCGCGATGATCGCGTCCAGGTCGTGGAACAGCGTGCTGTTCCAGTCCCAGACCAGGTGCGGGGTTCGACTCTCCATGGACCTTCATTGTGCCGTGGGCGCCCTCACAGCAGGTCGGCCAGCTCCTGTGTCGCGAACCACAACAACTCGTGCTCCTCGGTCGCCTCGATCAGCTCGTCGGTAAGCCCACCGGCGAGCGCGTCGCCGATCGTGCCCTCGGCCGCCGCGGTATCCATGTGCACCGCCGCGATCCGCTTGCGCGGCACGGTGGCCGCCACCACCACCGCCCCCGGCCCCTCCTCCGGTACGGCACGCACCAGCCCATCCGGCACATCCGCCGCAAGCACCACCCGCCGCCGCCGAGCCCCCGGCCCATCCGCGGCCAGCAACCGCAACGAAGCCTCGGCCGCCCGGGTCAGCGCCCCATACTCCAACTCCTCCTCGTCCTCGCTCCCGTACCACGCGCGAAACGCCTCGGTGACCGCGTACGCCGGCAGCGGCGCCGACTCGAGCCCGCCGGCGGCGTGCACCGCGGCCAGGCCGGCGGGCGTCGTAGGGATGAACACGCGCATCGGGCGACTCCAATCGGGTGAAATCCCGGCATCCCTTCGGGTTCGAAGGCGACCGGGGCAACGGCCGACCCACCGCCACAGTGCGTGAGTCGACGCGCGTCAGCGTAATCACTTAGGGCGATCGAACCCGGCGCCACCCCGGAAACACCGGCCACGGATGGTCACCACGAGTGCCCAGACGAATGGTTGACCGAAAGCTCCCGGCCGGCTAGGAAGTCCCTGCACACGACCCGGTCGGGGGAACGAGCGGGACGACGTGCGCGCACACCGACGCCTGCCTTTTTTCACCTTTTCGGGGAGGACCCATGGTCCACAAGAACACGCCACCGCACCTGTACGTGGTACCCGCGCCCGCCGCCGAGACCCCCTTCGACCCGCCCACGGCCGAGGTGGTCCCACTACGCCCGTGGGCCCACCGCCGCCCACTCGTGCACGGCACGCTCGCCCTGGCCGGCCCCGCTCCCGAGCCCGCGCTCCGGCCCGCCCTGCGCCTGATCCACACCCCGGCCGACCCGGACCCCGCCGAGGGCCGCCTGCGCGCCCGCCGCCTGGCCCACGCCCTGGCCGAGATCGCCTCCGGCCTACGCGCGATCAGCCAACTGCGCCCACACGCCTCGGCAGCGGTCTACACCACCACCCAACACCTGGTCCGCCGGCTGGCCGCGCGCAAAATCGGCCGACTACGCGTCGAATCCTGCGGCGCCCACGCCCCGGCCGACGGCGTAGCCGAGGCCTACGCCCGCCTACACGCCCAGAACTGGATCCTGACGGTCGCCTTCCGCCTGGAACGAGACGCCCCAACCCGCCACCCGACCAACACGTGGCTGTGCACCGCCCTGGAACACGACAACCGAGCCTGACCCCAAACAAAAGAGACCCGGACCGCAACCAACGCACCCCAGCCGGTGGGCCCACGGACAGACGCCCCGCAGCCCCTCGGCCGAGGTCCGCAAAAATCCAGCCCGTCCGGCGCTTGAGGACAATGCAGGCTGCGGGCCGGCCAACCCACCAACCAAGTCATCCGCAGCCCTCGGCCAAAGGCCCGCAATCCCCCCGGCCCGTCCGGCGCTTGAGGACAAGCAGGCCGCAGGCCGGCCAAGACCGACCCACCCAAACCGCAGCGGGGCCCGGACCGAAACCACCGATCCGGGCCCCGCACACCACCACACGTCAAGCCACAACGCCCGCCGACCGGGCCGTCCACAGCCCTCGACCAACGAGCCATCCGCAGCCCTCAACCAAAGGTCCGCAAACCCCCAGCCCGTCCGGCGCTTGAGGACCAGCGGGCCGCCGGCCGGCCAGGACCGACCCGCGCCACCGCCGCGAACGCCGCCTACTTCTTCTTGCGCTTCGCGCGTTGCGCCCGCCGCCGCTCCGCGCGAGTCGCACCCTCGTCCACCTCGACATCGTCCTCGTCGAAGCTCTCCTCGGAGGTGATCACGCCACCCTCGCCGTCGATGGTCGGCGCGCTGTACTGAAGGTGTGCCGGCCGCTGCGGCGCGTCCAGCCCCTTCGCGTGGATCTCCGGCAGCGGCGCGGCCTTGTCGATCGAGATGCTCGGCGCCTCCGGCACCTGCTCGATCTCCACCTCGACGTTGAAGAGGTAGCCGACCGACTCCTCCTTGATGCCCTCCATCATGGCGTTGAACATGTCGAAGCCCTCGCGCTGGTACTCCACCAGCGGGTCGCGCTGCGCCATCGCGCGCAGCCCGATGCCCTCCTGGAGGTAGTCCATCTCGTAGAGGTGCTCACGCCAGCGGCGGTCCAGCACGGACAGGATCACCCGGCGCTCCAGCTCGCGCATGACCTCCTCGCCGAGCTTCTCCTCGCGCAGCGCGTACGCCGCCTGCGCGTCCGCCCGCAGCAGTTCGACCAGCTGCTCGGTGTCCAGCTCGGAGCGGTCGCCGAACTCCTCCTCGACCTCCTCGATCGTGATGCTGACCGGGTAGAGGCGCTTGAGGTTGGTCCAGAGCGCCTCCAGGTCCCACTCCTCCGCGAAGCCCTCGGTCGCACCGTGCACATACGCCTCGACGGTGTCGTCGATGAAGTGCCCGATCTGCTCCTGCAGGTTCTCCCCCGCGAGCACCCGGCGCCGCTCGCCGTAGATCACCTCGCGCTGCCGGTTCAGCACCTCGTCGTACTTGAGCACGTTCTTGCGGATCTCGAAGTTCTGCTGCTCGACCTGGGTCTGCGCGGACTTGATCGCGTTGGAGACCATCTTCGACTCGATCGGCTGGTCCTCCGGCACGTTGGCCAAGGTCAGCACCCGCTCGACGATGTTCGCCTTGAACAGGCGCATCAGGTCGTCGCCCAGCGAGAGATAGAACCGCGACTCGCCCGGGTCGCCCTGCCGGCCGGAACGACCACGCAGCTGGTTGTCGATCCGTCGCGACTCGTGCCGCTCGGTGCCCAGTACGTACAGGCCGCCGAGGTCGGAGACCTCCTCGTGCTCGGCCTTGACCGCCTTCTTGGCCTTCTCCAGCGCGGCCGGCCAGGCCGCCTCGTACTCTTCCGGCGTCTCGGTCGAGGTCAGCCCGCGCTGCGCCAGTTCGGCCGCGGCGAGGTGGTCGGGGTTGCCGCCGAGCATGATGTCGGTACCGCGGCCGGCCATGTTGGTGGCCACCGTGACCGCGCCCTTGCGGCCCGCCTGCGCGACGATCTGCGCCTCGCGCTCGTGGTGCTTGGCGTTGAGCACCTCGTGCGGCACGCCGCGCTTGCGCAACTGGGCGGAGAGGTATTCGGACTTCTCCACGCTGGTCGTGCCGACCAGGACCGGCTGGCCCTTCTCGTGCTTTTGGGTGATGTCCTCGACCACCGCGTCGAACTTGGCCTCCTCGGTCTTGTACACGAGGTCGGACTGGTCCACACGCTGCACCGCGCGGTGCGTGGGGATCGGCACCACGCCGAGCTTGTAGATCTGGTGGAACTCGGCGGCCTCGGTCATCGCCGTGCCGGTCATGCCGCCGAGCTTCTTGTACAGGCGGAAGAAGTTCTGGAGGGTGACGGTGGCCAGGGTCTGGTTCTCGTCCTTGATGTCCACCCCCTCCTTGGCCTCGATCGCCTGGTGCATGCCCTCGTTGTAGCGGCGACCGGCGAGGATGCGGCCGGTGTGCTCGTCGACGATGAGCACCTCGCCGTCCACGACCACGTATTCCTTGTCCCGCTTGTACAGCTCCTTCGCCTTGATGGCGTTGTTCAGGTAGCCGACCAGCGGGGTGTTGACCGCCTCGTAGAGGTTGTCGATGCCCAGGTAGTCCTCGACCCGGCCGACGCCCGACTCGTGGATGGCGACGGTGCGCTTCTTCTCGTCGACGTCGTAGTCGCCGGTCTCCTCGATGCCCTTGAGCGGGTTGGCGGCCTCGCCGCGCTTGAGCCGCTTGACCATCACGGCGAAGTCCGCGTACCACTTCGTGGCCTGGTCGGCCGGGCCGGAGATGATCAGCGGCGTACGGGCCTCGTCGACCAGGATCGAGTCGACCTCGTCGACCACGGCGAAGAAGTGGCCGCGCTGCACCAGTTCGTCGGCCGACCACGCCATGTTGTCGCGCAGGTAGTCGAAGCCGAACTCGTTGTTGGTGCCGTACGTGATGTCGTAGCCGTACGCCTTGCGCCGCTCGTGCGGCGGCATGTTGGCCAGGATGCAGCCCACCGACAGGCCCAGGAAGCGGTGCACCCGGCCCATCCACTCCGAGTCGCGCTCGGCCAGGTAGTCGTTGACGGTGACCACGTGCACGCCCTGGCCGGCGAGCGCGTTGAGATAGGCGGGCAGCGTGGAGACGAGGGTCTTGCCCTCACCGGTACGCATCTCGGCGATGTTGCCCAGGTGCAGCGCGGCGCCACCCATCAGCTGCACCTTGTAGTGCCGCTGGCCCAGGGTGCGGCGCGCGGCCTCACGAACGGTGGCGAAGGCTTCCGGAAGCAGGTCGTCGAGGGTCTCCCCGTCGGCGTAGCGCTGCTTGTACTCGTCCGTCAGTGCCCGAAGCTCGGCATCGGAGAGGTCCTTGAAGTCTTCTTCGATCGACTCGATCTGATCTGCGATGCGGTTGAGCTTGCGCAGGATTTTGCCCTCGCCGGCGCGCAGGACCTTGTCGAAGATAGACACGCTGGATGAGCTCCTTGCCCGACGGCGCCCGCCCGCCTTTCGGACGTGACGGCACGGCGGGGCCCGTCCCGCCGATACGGCCATCGTATGCGAGGAGGCAAGCCGGGATCGAGCCTCGCGGGCCGGCACAGTGACGGGCATGGAACCTGTGGAGATCGCGGCGGGCCGCTTTCAGCTCCGCCCCTGGAACGAACACGACGCCGACGTGCTCACCCGCGCGCTCGGCGACCCTCGGATAGCACACCACCCGCCCGAGCCGGAGGACGCGGATCCGCAGGCGTGGCTGGCCGAGCGCGAGCGGCGCTGGGCGAGCGGCGAGGGGCCCTCGTTCGCCGTGATGGACGCGGTGACCGGCGAGATCCGGGGCCATGTGGCGCTGCGCAACGTGGCCCCGAGGTGGCGCACGGCGGAGATCGGCTACTGGACGCTGCAGGACGCACGTGGTCGCGGGGTGGCCCGGCACGCGGTGGGCGCGCTGACCCGATGGGCGTTCGGCGCACTCGACCTGCATCGCGTCGAACTGCGCCACGCGGTCGCCAACGAGGCCTCCTGCGCAGTGGCGAAGGCGTGCGGATATGCACTCGAAGGAGTACTCCGGGGCTGCGTCACCGGCTTCGACGAGGACTTCACCGACGTCCACCTGCACGCCCGGCTCGCCACGGACCTCTGATGCGAACATACGTTCTAAGGTGGCGCCCATGACCACACCGCCGCCTCCCGCCGCCCAGGTCGAGCTCACCGCCGACGAGGCCCGCCGGATCGTGCTGGCCGCACAGGGTTTCCTGGGCGCCCCCGATCGCCGCGCGGGCGTACCCGGCGTGCTGCGCGCACTGGGCGCGGTACAACTCGACACCATCTCCACGCTGGCCCGCTCGCACGAATTGGTGCCGTACGCCCGCCTGGGCGCGATCGGCCGCCCGGCCGTCGAGGCCGCCTACTGGGCGGGCGACACCGCGTTCGAGTACTGGTCGCACGCGGCCTGCGTACTGCCGATGTCCACCTGGCCGGACTTCGCCTTCCGCCGCCGGCACTTCCGCGGTCGCGGCGGGCTGTGGAACCACCGGGTCACCGAGGAGGCGTACAAGACCGTCCTGGAGCGCCTCCGCACCGAGGGCCCGCTCACCGCAACCGCCCTGGGCGGCGCGCTGCAAACATCGGGGGACGACCCCCGGACCCCCGAGGCCAAGGGCGAATGGTGGGACTGGAGCGACACCAAGATCGCCGTCGAACGCGCCCTGGCCTTCGGCGACGTCGTCTGCGTGCGCCGCGAGGGCTGGAAGCGGGTGTACGACCTCCCGGACCGGGTGATCCCGGCCGCGCTGCTCGCCGAGGACCCCGACGACGCCGAGTGCCTACGCCGCCTGGTCCGCCTGGCCGGCCGCCAACTGGGCGTGGCCACCCGGACCGACCTGATGGACCAGTACCGGCTGACCCGAGCCCAGGTGGACGCCGCACTGCCCGGCAGCGGCCTGATCCCGGTCACCGTCGCCGGTTGGGGCGAGCGGGCCGCCCGCGAGGGCACCTGGGCCGACCCGGACGCCCTCGCCGCTCCCCCACGCGGCCGGCACCGCACCACACTCCTGTCCCCGTTCGACTCCCTGGTGTGGGACCGCCCGCGCACGGCCCGAGTCTTCACCGGCTTCGAACACCGCCTGGAGGCCTACGTACCGGCCGCCAAGCGCGTACACGGCTACTTCGTCATGCCACTACTCGCCGGCGGCCGACTACTCGGCCGAGTCGACCCGGCCCGAGACGGCCAAACCCTGGTGGCCCGCCGCGTGTCCTTCGAATCCGGCCCGAAGATCCCCACCCGCACCCTCCAGTCGATGTCCGAAGCCCTCCGCACGGCCGCGGAATGGGTCGGCTGCACCAACGTCCGCATAGAACAACTGACCCACGAACAAACCAGAAAGCCCTTGACCGCCCTACTCGCAAGCTGACCCGGCTCCGCCGCCACAACCCCAAGCGCCGACCAGGCCACCAACAGCCCGGCCGGCGCTTGAGGCCAACCCAACGCAACCAAAGCCCAAGGCCGGCCGCACACTTCCAGCCCCGCCGGCATTTGAGACCACCTCAGCGCAACCAACACCCAAATCGAGCCGCACACTTCCAGCCCGGCCGGCGTTTGAGGCCAATCCAGCCCCGCCGGCGTTTGAGGCGACCAGCCCGGCCGGCACTTGAGGCCACCTCAGCGCAACCAACGCCCAAGCCGAGCCGCACACTTCCAGCCCGGCCGGCGTTTGAGGCCAAGTAGCCCGGCCGGCGCGTGAGGCCAAAATCAGCCCGGCCGGCGATTGAGGCCAAATCAGTCGCCGATCTCCAAAATCTTCTCGCGCATCGCGTAGACCACGGCCTCCATCCGAGAGTGCAACTGCAGCTTCTCCAAAATGTTCCGCACGTGGTTCTTCACCGTGTTCTCACTGATGAACAACTGCTTGGCGATGTCGCGATTGTTGCGCCCGGTCGCCACCAACCGAAGCACCTCGATCTCGCGATCCGTCAACCGAGGCGCCGGCACCAACCGCCGCTCGTCGTCCCGCCGACTCATCGACTTGAACTCGGTGAGCAGCTTGACCGCCATCGACGGACTGATCTGCGACTGCCCGTCGGCCACCGCGCGAATCGCCGAGGCCACCTCGCCGTGCGAGATCTCCTTCAGCAGGTAACCGGTCGCGCCGGCCTTGATCGCGTCGTAGAGGTCGGCCTCTTCCTCGCTCATCGTGAGCATGATGATCTGCGTACTGGGCGCGACTTCCTTGATCGCCGTACAGGCCTCGATGCCGCCGCGTCTGGGCATCCGCACGTCCATCAGGATGATGTCCGGCAACAGATCCTGCGCGGCCTCGAGCGCCTCGGCGCCGTCCCCGGCCTCGCCCACCACCGTGATGTCCGGTTCGGGTGCGAGCACGATGTCCAGACCCCGGCGAAACAGATCGTGGTCGTCGACCACCAGCACGCGAATCGGTTCGCCCGCTGAGCCGTGCTCCACGCGGGTCGGAACGAACTGTTCACCCACCGTGTTTCCCCCCTGGGTCGGCACGATCCGTGTCCAGGACATGATCCCACGTGATCGCCACGACGCCAGGCCCTGATGGGCGTTATGTGCGGAACCTACTTGCGATGCGGAACATTCGCCAGGCAACGCCAGGGTCGAAGACGCAACCGGCGCCGAAACCTCGGGGGGTTTCGGCGCCGAATCACGGCCGAAGGGCACGCGTCGACGGCCCGACCGCTGCTACTGCGGTCCGCCGTCCTCGCGGTCCTCGGGCTTGAGGTGGATCACACCGTAGTCGTAGCCGTGCCGGCGGTACACCACGCTCGGCCACTTGGTGCTCGAATCGATGAACAGATAGAAGTCGTGGCCTACCAACTCCATCTCGTACAGCGCCTGGTCGAGCGCCATCGGACGCCCGGCGTGTACCTTCTCGCGAACCACGAGGGGGCCTTCGCCATCCACCTCGATCGGGCCCGCCATGTGCGGCTGGGGCCGGAGTTCGCCGTTCTTCACTGCCTCGATGTCTTCCGCTGACGCCACCACGGCCCCGTTGAGCCGGTCGGCGTGGTTGATCTCCGCAGTGGCCGCGCCCACCGATACGGGGGAGCGGTGACCATGGTGCACGCGCCGCCGGTCGGCGGCCTTGCGCAACTGCGCTTCGAGCCTCGCGCACGCCATGTCGAGTGCGGCGTATGGGTCGGACGCGGCGGCTTCGCCCCGGATGACGGGACCGCGCGTGTTGAGCGTGATCTCCACCCGGTCCGAACGCTCCGCCAGCCGCGGGTTCCGCTCCTTGGACACCTCCACGTCAACGCTGATCACCTTGTCGTCGAGCTTGCGGATCTTGTCCAGCTTCTCGACGCAGTGCTTGCGGAAACGCTCGGGTACCTCGGTCTTGCGGCCCTTGACGACAATGTCCACGCAGAACTCCATCCATTGCGCCATGCCGGAGGGCTGGGCACCCGTCCGGCCGACCAGGTCGACGATGGCCCTGCTCCGCCCCGCGCCGCCGGGCGGTCGCGGCCACCACGGCCGCCGCCTCGACTCGCCCTCCCACGGCTCGGACCGCACGGGTCGCCTCCGCGAGAGTTGCGCCGGTGGTGCAAACATCATCGACGACGATCACCACACTAATGCCCGTAAACAAGGGCGCCAACCTGGTCGAAACGATCATTGCTCGACCGACGTTCATCCTCCGTTCATGTGCGGAAAGGCCCGCCTGGTCCCGAATTCGACGGGTATGACGCAGTGCCGGCAGCACCCGCGCCGGCACGCCGGCCGCGCGCAGTCGCCGGGCGGCACGCAGCGCCAACTCACCCGTTGCGTCTCGGCCGCGACGCCGCAGCGCGGCGCGGGACGAGGGCACCGGGACCAGCAGGCACGGCCGGTCCGGATCGGTCAGCCCGGCCGCGGCGGCGCGGGCGAGCGCGTCCCCCAGCGGGTGGGCCAGCCGATGGGCGCCGCGCTCCTTGTACGCGGCCAACACCGAGCGCACCGGCTCCTGGTAGGCGGTGATCGCGTATACCGGCGGCAGGCCCGGCGGGGCGGGCGTGGGTCCGGCGGGCCCCGGCGCCGGGGCGAACACCTCCCGGCACCGCGCGCACAGCAGCGCGCCGGGCTCGGCGCAGCCCGCGCACCGCACGGGAAGCACCAGGTCGGCCCAGGTCGCGAGCACCCGAAGCGGTTCCATCTCCCCAAGCTCGCACGCCGGGCCCCGAAGCGGACCGGGCACCGCCGGAACCACCCGATCCGGTCATGGCGCGCCCTGGCGAACCCGCGCGCCGAGACCCGAGCGAGGTCCAGGGCGTGTCGTCAAGCCCTGGGTCGTGTCGTCAAGCCCTATCCGGGATAGACCGGATACAGCCCGCTGTGCACCTTGGTCCAGTTGTTGCCCTGGGACAGCTGGTAGATGTTCTCCTCGCCCGAGTCGGCAAGCAGCGGCTGGTCCGCGCCGTCCGGGGCGGCGATCCGCAACATGCCGCTGACCGGGGCGATCGAGACCGAGATGCCGCCGTCGATGTCCACGATCTGCGGCTGCAGCGCGCCCTGACCGTCCTTGCCGAGCACCGCGATCCGGTCCGCGCCGTTCCAGGAGATCGCCTTGACCTCCACCAGCGAGGGGAGCACCGAGCGCGGCGCGGCGATCGTGATGGCCGGCGCGCCGTTGCTGACGTGCCGCTCGACCCGGCCGATCAGCACCTTGGCGTTGTCCACGATCAGCGCGGCGCGGGTGCCGTCCGGGGACAACCGCAGGCCGGTGATCCGGGACGCCGGTACGTCCGGTACGTCGACCGAGACCTGGGTGACCTGGTGACGCTCGTCCTCGTACAGCGCGAGCACCCGTTCGGCGTTCTTCGTCCGGTCCAGCACCCACAACACGCCGCGGCCGTCCCAGGTCGGGCTGAGCAGTGCGGCCGGGCCCGCGCTCAGCCATTCCTTGACCTCGCCGCGGCCGTCCACATCGCCGACCACCAGCTTCTGGCCGCTGGTGTCGATGCCGGCGATCCGGCGCCGGAAGGGGTCTCGCGAGACGGCGATCTGGTCGACCTTGTAGGTGCCGTCACCGAACGGGCCGGGCAGTACGGGCGGATTGCCGTTGGGGCCGGGCACCACGTTGACCACGTTGCCCTTGGCGATGAAGTAGCCGGTCGGCGCGGCGATCTTGGCGGCCCGGCCGGGGTCGTACTGCGCGGCGTCGGCGTCGGAGAGCGAGCACATCGGCGAGCCGCCGCCGGTGATCGAGACCCGGTCCACCCCGGAGACCTGACGCAGCGTGTAGAGCAGTTGCGCGGCCATCCGCTCACAGCCCTTGGTCTGGGCCAGCTTGGCCTGCCGGTTGAGCTGGATCCGGGCGATCCGGTTGTCCTCGATCGTGACGACCCGGTCGGCGGGCTCGGTGCCCGCCGGGAACGCGGTCTCCACCACCGGGCGCAGCCAGTCGGTGGGGCCGTCCACGAGCTGTTGCACCAGCGCCGAGGTCAGGCCGACCCGACTGCGCAGGTAGACCGGGTCGGGGACGAGCATGTCCTTGCCCACCGGCAGCGCGGTGGCGAACCAGTAGGTGTTGACCGAGCGGTAGATCCGGTGGAACTCGGCCTTGGACAGGATCAGTCCGTCGGGCAGGTCGGCGATCCGCCACTGGTTGTCGGTACCGAGGCGCACCTGCAACATCGCGTGGTAGGACGTGCCCGCCTGCTGCTCGGGCTGGTAGGCGTTGCGGCCGTCGACCGTGCCGATCCGGGTGCCGGACACCTCCGCCAGGTAGGTCTTGTCGTCGCCGCCGGGGACCGGTTCGATCCTGGCGATCGAGTCGAGCACCACGATCTCGCGGGTGGGCACCCACTTGGCCCGGGCCTCCGGGGTCAGGTAGGCGCGCGCCGTCGCGTAGTCCGGCTCGTCGCTGGTGACCGCCTCCAGGAAACCCGCGACCATGCCGCGCGGCTGCTCGCCGGGCTTGGGCGGCACGGCGAACACCCGTACCTGCTGCTCGGAGCCCTGGTCCTTGGTACCGCCCTTGCCCGCCTCGCGCACACTGCCGCTGTGCGGCATGGACGCGCACGAGGTGAGCACGCACAGCAGGCCCAACAGGGCCAGGAACGGGGTGATGCGCCTCATCGATTGCCTCCCGCCGGGCCGACCGCACGCACCCCGCGCCGATAGGGCGAACCGGCCGGGCCCAGGCCCCGGTTGGCCCGCGAGTCCTCGGGCTCCAGCGGCAGCGGCGAGCGCACCAGTTCACCGCCCGCGGTCTTGGGCAGGCTCAGCCGAAATTGCGAGCCGCCGCCGGGCTCCCCCCACGCCTGCAGCCAGCCCCCGTGCAGATGCGCGTCCTCCAGCGCGATGGAGAGCCCCAGACCGGTACCGCCGGTGGTCCGGGCCCGGGCCGGGTCGGCCCGCCAGAAGCGGGCGAACACCAGCGAGGACTCGCCGGGCTTGAGCCCCACGCCGTAGTCGCGCACCGCGACCGCCACCGAGTCCTCGCCGCCGGCGACGGTGACCACCACGTCGTGCCCCTCGCCGTGCTCGACCGCGTTGACCACCAGGTTGCGCAACACCCGGTCGATCCGGCGCGGGTCCACCTCGGCCACGCACGGCTTGTCCGGGGCGCGGATCACCAGCCGGCTGCCGCGCCGCTCGGCCAGCGGCTCGGCGCCCTCGACCACCCGGCGGACCAGGTCGCGCAGGTCCACCGGCTCGGCGTCGAGCACGGCCGCGCCCGCGTCGAACCGGCTGATCTCCAGCAGGTCGGACAACAGCGCCTCGAACCGGTCGAGCTGGTTCTGCAGCAGCTCGGCCGAGCGCCGGGTGGCCGGGTCGAAGTCCTCGCGCGCCTCGTGCAGCACGTCGGCGGCCATCCGCACGGTGGTCAGCGGCGTACGCAACTCGTGCGAGACGTCCGAGACGAAGCGGCGCTGCACGCGCGAGAGTTCCTCCAGCTGTCTGATCTGGTTCTGCAGGTTGGAGGCCATCTTGTTGAACGAGGAGCCGAGCCGGGCCAGGTCGTCCGCGCCGACCACGCGCATCCGCTCCTCCAGCCGCCCGGCGGCCAGCCGCTCGGCGATCCGCGCGGCCATCCGCACCGGGGTGACCACCTGCCGGGTCACCAGCGCCGCGATCGCCACCAGGAGCAGCACCAGAAAGACCCCGGCGGTGGCCAACGTGCTGCGCACCAGGCCCAGGGTCTTCTCCTCGGGGCCGAAGGAGAAGAAGTAGTAGAGCTGGTACGACCCCCCGTCGGGGTCCTCCAACTGCGCGCCGACCACCAGACCCGCCTCGCGGGTGGTGCCGGCCGAGCCCTCGCCGCGCTGGCCGTCGCGGACGATCTGGGTGTACTGCAGCAGCGCCACCCTGGGCTTGAGGCCGACCTCCCGGCGCAGCTCGGCGGGCACGCTCTCGTCCGGGACCACGTCACCGGACGCGCGGGGGCTGCGGCCCGAGCCGGGCGGGTTGTCCGCGGGGTCCTGGCTGGTCGCGGCCACGTCGTAGACCCCCTGTCCGCCGCTGGAGAGCTGCTTGACCAGCGCGTTGAGCCAGTCGCCGGTGTTCACCCGGTTGCCCGCCGCCGGGGTGCCGGCCGGCACCCCGGCGGACATCTGGAGATGCCGGCCCGGGCTGGTGGCGATCTCGTCGGCCTGCGCGCGGGCATCGGCGAACCCGCCCTTGGCCTGGGACCGGGCGGAGGCCACCTTCGCGTCGAGCAGGCCGTTGCGGACCTGGCCGACCACCACGACCCCGAGCAGGACCATGACGGCGACGGACAGGACCAGCGTCATGGCCACGACGCGAAACTGGATGGATCTGTTCCACAGCGCCATGCCCCGGCCCACCCCACCGCGCACCCGACGCAGGGCGAGGGACCAGGCCGACGGCGAGGGCGGCCGCCGTGCGGTGCTCATCGGGACGATCTCGATCTCAAGGTCAGGCCGGTCCCGCCTTGTAGCCGACCCCGCGCACGGTGACCACGGTCTCCGGACGCTCGGGGTCGCGTTCGATCTTCGAGCGCAGCCGCTGGACGTGCACGTTCACCAAGCGGGTGTCGGCCGCGTGTCGGTATCCCCAGACCTGTTCGAGAAGCACCTCGCGGGTGAACACCTGCCAGGGCTTGCGGGCGAGTGCGACAAGGAGGTCGAACTCCAACGGGGTCAGCGCGATGTTCTGCCCATCCCGCTTCACGGCGTGGCCGGCCACGTCGATCACCAGATCGCCGATCACCAGCTGCTCCGGGGTGGGTTCTTCGGCTCTGCGCAGGCGGGCCCGCACACGAGCGACAAGCTCCTTGGGCTTGAACGGTTTGATCACATAGTCGTCGGCTCCGGATTCGAGACCGACCACGACATCCACCGTGTCGCTCTTGGCGGTGAGCATCACGATCGGTACGCCGGACTCGGCCCGGATCTGGCGGCAGACGTCGATGCCGTCACGGCCGGGCAGCATCAGGTCCAGCAGCACCAGGTCCGGTTTTACATCCCGGAAAGCCTGGAGTGCCTTGTCGCCGTCCGCCACGAACGACGGCTCGAACCCTTCGCCACGCAGCACGATGCCGAGCATCTCGGACAGTGCGGTGTCGTCGTCAACGATGAGGACGCGTCCCTTCATGTGCATCATCGTCGCATTACCGGATTGTGACCTGCACTCATCCGACCGATTCCGGCCGCGTCCATCGCTGACAAAACGCTCTTTATGGTGACGATTGCCGTGATCGAGGAGGGCGGAGTCACCTCGAACACGGGGTCGTACGCCGCAGCGCCCACCGACGCAACGGACGTTTCGGCCACGCCCGTGGCTTCCGGGGGCGCCCGGCGCTCGACCGCGATGTCCGCGCGGGTCGCGATACGACCACGGGCCGTGATCGAGACGACCACGACGAACGACACCGTGGGCGGGCGGGCACGGCCATGGCGGGTCCGGCGGTGCCGGCGCCGACCGGCACGGACCGGCGCGCGGTCGACGCCGTACGCCGGATTCGCTGCGGTCGGCCGGGCGGTGGCCGGCGCGCACCGCGGCCGGTACGTACCCGCCGGTGTCGCGGCCGGCGCAAGCCCGTACACCCCGGACGGCCCCGAGCCGCGGCGCCCCACGTGTCACCAACCGCCGGATCGCGGCGGGCACTTCGGGCGTATCCGGACGGATCACCTCGGTCGGCTCGACCGGTGACCGCCCCGAGCGAGCGGATTCGGCGCCGGCTCGACCGCGTCCACCCGGCACACCGGAACGAGCGGTGTGCGCCCCACGTTGTCCTCGCGGCCGGTGTCCCCCGGCCGCGAACCAAAACCGGTGACCGCCCGTTCATCAAGGGCCGGCAAAGGCATGCCACGATGAGTCACCACCAGATCAGGACGAGGAGCGCAATCGCATGACGGACTCGCCCGGCCGGCCCGCCCCGGACGCCCCGGGGCCGGACGGAGTACGCCCGGCGGACGACGCCACGTCACCCGACGGGCCCGCCCCCACGTCCCCTTCGCCCGCGCCTGCGCCTGCGCCGACCCCGCCGGCGTCGCCCCCGCCGACGTCGGCATCGGCGGACGAGCCCGCGTCGCCGGGTGAGCCTGCGGCCGCGAACCAGCCCGCGCCGGCGGACGCCCCTTCCTCGGCCGCGAACGGGTCCCCGTCCCCGGCCGCGCCTTCGGCCACGGACCAGCCCGCCTCGGCGGACCAGCCCACCCCACCGGCCCCGTCCGCGTCCTCGGGCGACGCTTCGGCCCAGGCCACTCCCCCGTCGCCGGCCACACCCCCGTCCCTGGCCAAGCCGCCGTCCCCGGGCGAGCCCTCGTCCGCCGGCCAGGGCCCGTCCCTGGACAAGGGCGAGCCCAAGGCCACCGGGCAGACCGGCTCGCCGGCTCCCGCTCCCGGGTGGGCGTCCGTACAGCCGCCCGCCGCCGGGTGGGGGCCGCCCGCCCAGGGGCCCGCGACCGGGTGGGGGCCGCCGCAGTCGGGACCCGATCCGCGCTGGGGCGGCCCGCAGCAGCCGCTGTGGAATGCGCCTCCCGGCTGGAACGGACCCTACGTACAAGCCGCCAAGCCCGGCGTGATCCCGCTGCGCCCGCTGAGCATCGGCGAGATCCTCGACGGCGCGTTCGCCGCCATGCGGGCGCACTGGAAGGTCATGATCGGCATCGCCGTCGTGGTCGCCCTGGTCACCCAGTGCCTCGAGGTGCCGATCACCTGGCTGCTCGACCAGAAGATCTCCCCCAGCGACCTCGGCGACCACCCCACCGGCGACGAGGCGTGGCGCTACCTGCGCGACACCGCCGCGGTGACATTCGTGCCGCTCGTGGTCGCCACCCTGGGCCAGATCGCCGCCACCGCCATGCTCACCGTCCTGGTCAGCCGCGCCGTGATCGCCAAGACGATGTCCGCGGCGCAGACCTGGACAGCGGTCCGCCCGCTGCTCCCGCGCCTGCTCGGGGTCACCTTCGCGACCTGGCTGATCCCGGTCGGCACCCTGCTGATCGCACTGCTGCCCGGACTGGCCCTGCTCGCCGTCGGCGCCGACGGACTCGGCGCGCTGCTGCTGCTCCCCGGCATCATCGGCGGCGTGGTCGCGGCGATCTACCTCTACGTCTGCTTCGCCCTGGCCGGCCCCACGCTGATGCTGGAGAAGCAGTCGATCCGCCGCTCCCTGGAGCGCTCGCGCAAACTGGTCACCGGCTCGTGGTGGCGCGTGTGCGGCGTCCTGCTGCTGATCGCGCTGATCATGACGATCGTCGGCGGCATCATCCAGACGCCGTTCCTGCTCGCCTCCGACGGCTTCTCCGCGCTCACCGCGTCCAAGCCCTCCGAGGTGCCCACCCGCTCGTTCGTCGACCTGCTGATCACCGGCGTCGGCGCGGTGATCTCCGCCGCACTGCTCTACCCCTTCGCGGCCGGCGCCACCGCGCTGCTCTACATCGACCAGCGCATCCGCCGTGAGGCCCTGGACCTCGAACTCGCCCGCGCGGCGGGGATCCCGACCCAGGACGCGGCCTCGGGACCCACGTCGGCGTGATCGGCTTCGCACTCCCGATCCTGGCTCGGGACCGGCCCCCGGTGGACATCTCGCGCGATGACGCGCGGGATGCCGCCCGGGACGAGCTGTCCCGCAGCGAGTACCACCGCAACGACCCCAGTCCGGTCCGCAAGGCGCTGGACTGGGTCTTCGACCGGCTCGGCGAGCTGATCTCGCGAGCCGGCGACCACACCCCCGGCGGCGCTGTCGGCCTGGTGGTGATCCTGCTCCTGGTGATCGCCGCGATCGTGGTACTGCGGATGCGCCTGGGTCCACTGCGCACCGCCCCCCGCGTCGACCTCCCGCTCTACGGCGAGGACGGCCCGCTGTCCGCCGCCCGACACCGCGCCGCCGCCGACGCGCACGCCGCCGCGGGCCGCTGGGACGAGGCGGTGCGCGAACGTTTCCGCGCCATCGTGCGCGCCCTGGAGGAACGCGCCGTCCTGGACGTACGCCCCGGCCGTACCGCCGACGAGGCCGCCGCCGAAGCCGGTCGCGCGCTGCCCGAGACCGCCGCCGAACTGCGCGCCGCGGCGGCCGGCTTCGACGCCGTCCACTACGGCGGACGTGCCGCCGACCCGGCCCTGGACCACGAGCTGCGCGAACTCGACGCCCGCTGCGCCGCCGCCCGCCCGCACACCCGCGAGCGGGTGCCCGGATGAGCAACGTGGCACTGAGCCCCACCACCGACCAACTGTGGCGCCGAATCCGCCTCCCCCTGGCCGTGATCGCACTGATCCTGATCGTGGTCTCCGGGCTGATCCTGATCCGGGGCGACCGATACGAGGGCCGCCTCGACCCGCGCTCCACCGGCAAACAGGGCAGCAAGGCACTGGCCCAACTGCTCCGCGAGCGCGGCGTCGAGGTGAACCTGGCCCGCTCCGCCGACGAGGCGAGCCGCGCGCTCGGCCCCGACAGCACCCTCGTGGTGGCCTTCCCCGACCTGGTCACCGAGCCGCACCTGCGTACCCTCGCCGCCGCCGCGCCCGCCCGTACGGTCCTGGTCCGCCCCGGCGAGGACGCGCTCGCGATCCTGGCCCCCGGCGTACACACCGCCCGCGACGCGGGCCGCCGCACCCTGGAGCCCGACTGCCCGCTCCCCGCCGCGACCCGCGCGGGCGACGCGGACACCGGCGGCGCCCGCTACGACACCGACCTGCTCCCCGGCGCCACCGGCTGCTACCCGTACGCCGGCCGACCGACACTGGTGCTCACCCCGCCGACCGCCGGCCACGACACCGTCGTGCTCGGCTCCACCAGCCCATTGGTCAACGACCGCCTCGACGCCCACGGCAACGCCGCGCTCGCGCTCAACCTGCTCGGCGCCCACCCGCACCTGGTCTGGTACCTGCCCGGCGCCGACGAACTCCCGCCCGCCAAGGACTCGTTGTGGAGCCTGCTGCCCGCCGGGTGGCGCTGGGGCGCCGCCCAACTTGCCATCGCCGTCGTCCTGCTCGCACTGTGGCGGGCCCGCCGGCTCGGCCCGGTGGTGGCCGAACCGCTGCCGGTGGTGGTCCGTGCCGCCGAGACCGTGGAGGGCCGCGCCCGGCTCTACCGCCGGGGCCGCGCCCGCGACACCGCCGCCGAACTGCTGCGCGCGGCAACCCGCGAACGCCTCGCCCGCCTACTCGGCAGCGACCCCACCGAGGCCGCCCTGATCGCCGCGATCACCGCCCGCACCGACCACACCGCCGCGCACCTGCACGCCCTGTTGTACGGTGCGATCCCGGCGGACGACGAAGCCCTCGTCACCCTCTCCGACGAACTCGACGCGCTGATAAGGCAGGTACGCACGACGTGAGCGCACCCGAGCAGACCCGTGGGCCGCGCGACGCCCTCGAAGCCCTGCGCGGCGAGATCGGCAAGGCCGTGGTCGGCCAGGACGCCGCCGTCACCGGTCTGGTGATCGCCCTCCTGTGCCGGGGCCACGTGCTCCTCGAGGGCGTCCCCGGCGTGGCCAAGACGCTGATGGTCCGCGCCCTCGCCCGCAGCCTGGAACTGACCACCACCCGCGTCCAGTTCACCCCCGACCTGATGCCGGGCGACGTCACCGGCTCGATGGTCTACGACGCGCGCACCGCGGCCTTCTCCTTCCGCGAGGGCCCGGTGTTCACCAACCTGCTGCTCGCCGACGAGATCAACCGCACCCCGCCCAAGACCCAGGCCGCGCTCCTGGAGGCGATGGAGGAGCGTCAGGTCTCGGTCGACGGCACCACCCGCCCGCTGCCGGACCCGTTCCTGGTCGCCGCGACGCAGAACCCGATCGAGTACGAGGGCACCTACCCGCTGCCCGAGGCCCAGTTGGACCGCTTCCTGCTCAAGCTCACCCTGCCGATGCCCGAACGCGACGACGAGATCGTGGTCCTGCGTCGGCACGCGGAGGGCTTCGACCCGCGCGACCTCGAGGCCGCCGGGGTGCGCCCGGTGGCCGGCCCCGCGGACCTGGCGGCGGGCCGCCGCGCGGTGGCCGAACTGCGGGTCGAGCCGGACATCCTGGCCTACGTCGTCGACATCTGCCGAGCCACCCGAACCTCCCCGTCCCTGGCCATGGGCGTATCCCCACGCGGCGCCACCGCGCTCCTCGCCGCCGCCCGCGCGTGGGCCTGGCTCGCGGGGCGCGACTACGTCACCCCCGACGACGTCAAGGCGCTGGCCCGGCCGGCGCTGCGACACCGGGTACGACTGCGCCCCGAGGCGGAGATGGAAGGCGCCGGCGCCGACATGGTGATCGACTCCGTACTCGCCCACACCCCGGTCCCGCGTTAACCGCCGATGGCCCTGACCGGTCGCGCCGCTCTGGCCGCAGCACTGGGCGTGTTGGTGGTCGGCCTGCTGCTGCCTTCCTTCCTCGGCCTGGCCGTGGTCGAGGGCGCCCTGCTGCTCGCCATCCTCACCGACCTGCTCCTCGCCGCCGGCGTCCGCGGCCTGACCTTCGAACGCACCGGCGACACCGCGGTCCGCCTCGGCGAACGCGCCGAGGTCACGCTGACCGTCACCAACCCGGGCACCCGCCCGCTCCGCGGCCGACTGCGCGACGCCTGGCCACCCAGCACCGGCACCACCACCCAGCGGTACGACCTGGCCATCCCGGCCGGCGAGCGCCGCCGGCTCACCACGACGATGACCCCGACCCGCCGCGGCGACCGCCACGCACACCGGGTCACGGTGCGCTCGGTCGGCCCACTGGGCCTGGCCGCCCGCCAGGGCTCCCACCAAGTACCTTGGCGCGTACGGGTGTTGCCCGGCTTCCCCAGCCGCCGCCTGCTCCCCTCCAAGCTCGAACGCCTCCGCGAACTCGACGGCCGCTCGGCCCTGCTCACCCGAGGCGCCGGCACCGAATTCGACACACTCCGCGAATACGTCCCCGGCGACGAAGCGAAGTCCATCGACTGGCGCGCCTCCGCCCGCAACCAGGGCGTCGTGGTCCGCACCTGGCGTCCCGAACGCGACCGGCACATCCTGGTCGTCCTGGACACCGGCCGCACCTCCGCCGGCCGCATCGGCGACGTCCCGCGCCTGGACGCCGCGATGGACGCGACACTCCTGCTGACGGCGGTGGCCAACCACGCGGGCGACCGAGTCGATTTGCTCGCCTACGACCGCCGAGTCCGCGCCGAGGTCCGCCGCGCGCCCCGAAACGCGATACTCCCCGCCTTCGTCCAGGCGATGGCCACCCTGGAGCCGGAACTGGTCGAGCCCGACGCCCGCGGCCTGACCGCCGAAATCCTCCGCCGCTCCCCACGCCGCGCACTGATCGTCCTGATCACCGGCCTGGAACGCGAGGCGATCCAGGAGGGCATCCTCCCGATACTCCCCCAACTCGCCGCCCGCCACGAGGTGATCGTGGTCGCGGTAGCCGACCCGGCAATCACCGAAATGGCCACCCACAGAGGCACCCCAACCGCCATCTACGAGGCCGCAGCCGCCGAAAAAGAACTGGCCGAACGACGCACCACGGCCACCGACCTACGCCGCCGAAACGTCACGGTGGTAGACGCCCCTCCCCACGAACTGGCCTCAACCCTGACCGACACATACCTGTCCCTGAAACTGGCAGGACGCCTGTAGCAACGACGACTCGGCGGGGGGACGAAGGCTACTGCGGTCGCGCCGGTCTGCTGGGTGGCCGGTGCTGCCTCGTTGGCTTTTGCTGATTCGTGGTCGGGGGCGGTTGGCGGGTTGGGCGTGGCGGTGTTGGGCTGCTGTCGTGGTTGGCGCTGGGTCCGTTCGGCGGGGCTGGGTCGTGGGGGTGCCGCCGTGTCGTCGTTGCTCGTCCCCTCCGGGGCCCGGGGTCTTTTGCTTGGTGCTCCGCATCCGTTGTTGCCCGTCCACTACGTGGCCGTCACTGCCCTGGTCGGCATCCCCTGGCTCGCGATCGGGAGCCGTTGTCCGCTTGGCGGCCTCGGTGGCCGGTGGCCATGCCGCGTTTCGCGGCCCGTCACGGCTCCCGCTCTCTCCTCGGGTCCGAAAACGGATCGCGACGAGACTCCCAGGGCTTGGGTCGATGCGTGACCTGCGGTTTTACCCGGCGCTCGGGTCTGCGCGAGCCGGCGAGTGCGGGTTTCGTGCCCTCCGAGTCGAAACCGAGGCACGACAAGGCAGAAAAGGCCGCGCACCCCGCTGAAACCCGAGCGCTGGAGACACACCCGACCCAAGACCCCGAGCCGGCGCTCCACATGCACACCGCAACACCCGCCACCCAACCCCAGCGGGGCCGGAACGCCTGCGCAGCGGCCGAACACCCCGACGCCCCACGGACAACGGCTCCCGACCGCGAGTCAGGGGAAGCCAACGAGGGCAGTAACGGCCACGTAGTGGACGGGCAACAACGGATGCGAAGCACCAAGCAAGACCCCGGCCCCGGAGGGGACGTGCAACGACGAGGCGGTGGCAGCCGCCACGAGTCGGCCCCGCCGAACGGACCCGGGGCAAGCGCAGCACCAGCCCAACCCCACGACGCCAAGCGGCCAACCGCCCCCGACCACGAGTCAGAGGAAGCCGTCCAGGGCAGTAACGGCCACGTAGTGGACGGGCAACAACGGATGCGAAGCACCAAGCAAAAACCCCGGCCCCGGAGGGGACGAGCAACGACGACACGGCGGCACCCGCCACGACCCAGCCCCGCCGAACGGACCCGGCAGACCCGCGGAGCGGCCCCGCAACACAGCCCGCCACGAACCTGGTTGCGCCACCTGCCCCGCCGCGGCCCCCGGATGGTTGCTGGGCAGCCCCCCGGCAGCGTTCCCGCGCGAACCGTGCCCGAGGACTCCGGCCCCGGCGCTCCATCGCTCCGCCGTCCCGCTCAACGCCTGCGAAGTTTGTCGCCCCCGTCGGCGATCAGTTTTCCGTCCCGCCCGTAAGCCATGAGCAGGGCGTGGTCGGTGTTGGTGGCGGCGATCGAGAAGCCACGGGCGCCCGCGATGCGGCGGTCCTCGATCGGTGTGGACGGGGTCATGCCGGGAAGTTCGTGCCGTGGGGCGCGTACCGGTCCGTTGCCGGGGCCGGGTTGGGGCAGGAGGGGGACGTCGATCGCCTTCGTGCCCTCGACGGGGACGAAGACCAGGCGGGCCACTTCCGGGCCGACCTGACCCTGAATGGTGTCCATCCCGCCCGGACCACCCGCCCCACCACCGAAGTTGAGCTGCCGTCCGCCCACCGGATCCACCACGCTCCGGCACGCGTAGCCGACGGTGCCGTCCGCCCGTTGTACCGACCCATACGATTCGCACCCGTCCGTCGCCGGCCCCCACAACGCCTCGTCGCGATGATCGGGCGTCTCGAACCGCACGTCGATCGGCGATTCCCGGACCAGGAACACCACCGCGCCAGCAACCACCGCGATGACGCCCGCGTACACCATCGCCGTGCGCGGGCGTACCACCAACCGCACGCCCGGCAGGAGTCCGACGGTCGCCGGGGCCCGGTCCCGCAGCGGCGCGAGCCCCCACGTGCACACCGCGAGCGCCGCGAACAGCCGCACGTTCTCGCGCGCGAACCCGCCCGGAAGCCACCCGCCCACGCTCACCGTCATGGCCACGAGTAGCACGACACCCCACGCCACCCGCGCCTTGCGCGGGCCCGCGATCAGCAGGGGGCCCGCCAAGACGAGCCACACCTGGTGGTGCGTCCACGAAACGGGAGAGGCCACCACCGTCGCGCACCCCACGACCACCACGCCATGCGTCGTACGACCCTCGCGATGGCACTCACGCGCGCCGATCAACGCCACCACACACACCATGGCGGACAGGACCAACCACGCCACAGCACGCTCCGGCGGCACCACCCCGACCCGGATCAGCGCGCCGTTGAGCGACTGGTCCCCGGTCGCGGCCAGGTTCCCGATCCGCGAGGTGCTGAAGATCGCGTCGGTCCAGAACGTCGCGGACGCGGCCGGCCACACCAGGTGGGCCAAACCCGTACAGGCCACGAACGACACGCCCCCGCGCACCGCGTCGCGCCGTCGACCGGTGATCCACAGATACAGCAGGAACAACAACGGGGTCAGCTTGATCGCCGCAGCGACCCCGATCAACACCCCGCGTACCGGACGCGGCGTCAGATCAAGCGCGTCCACGAACGCCAACAGCACCAGGAACACACTGACTTGGCCCAACCTCAGGTTGCTCTGCACCGGCGCCGACAACATCAAGACCGCGGCCCCCACGAGCATCGGCGTCAGGAACCAACGCCGCCCCACGATCCCGTGCTACGCAACAAGTGCAGCCACAGTCCCGACAACCGCCACCAGCGTGGCCAGGGTCCACACCACCCGCGCGACCGGCTCCGACACCCACCCCAACGGCCAGAACACCACAAGCGCGAACGGCAGATAAAGAAACTGCGCCGAAGTTCGGAGCACCAGGGTCCGGAAAACGCAAAAGGCCCGCCCCCGAAAAGGGGCGGGCCTTCCACACGAAAATTCCGGCGGCGTCCTACTCTCCCACACCCCTTCGAGTGCAGTACCATCGGCGCTGGAGAGCTTAGCTTCCGG